>NZ_JBQHDG010000008.1:0-367884 GCF_052068095.1 Phytohabitans sp. LJ34
CCGAGCCGCCGCCACGGGCCGACCCGGCCGGGCCGCCGCGGCCGGAGCCGCTCGGGCGGGAGCCGCCGCGCTTTCCGGACGCCGCGCCGGAGGGGCGGGGCCGAGCCGCCGGGGCGGGCCGGCGGCGCCAGCCCACGAAGCCGGCCACGGCGGCCGCGATCGCCACCGCCCAGCCGGACCAGGCGATCCAGCCCGAGCCACCGCCGTCCCCCGATTCGGCGGACGGGGCGGCGGCGGGCGGCGGGGCGGCCGCGGCGGACGACGGGGCGGACGCCGGTGGAGGCGCGGAACCGCCGGTCGAGCCGTGCTGCTCGGCGGCCGCGACGAGGGACGGGTCGGGCTGGTTGGTCGGTGGGCTCCAGCCCTGCGGCGCCGCCGTCGCCTTGCCGTTGTAGCGGAAGCTCATCGTGCCCCGCACCGGCTCGCCGTCGGAGGCGACCGACAGGTAGCTCACCGAGTACTGGCCGGCGGCGGGCAGGTGCGCCACCGTCACCACCGCGGGAAAGCCCGTCGTGAACTCGCGCGGCTCGAACTTGCCCTCGACCATGAAGTACTCGCGCACCGGCTTGTCCAGCGGCTTGGGCGAGCCGTACGTCCAGCCGTTGTCGACCCGCCCGCCTCCCGGTGCGGTGATCGTGAAGTAGGCGTTCGAGGCGACCTTCTCCGTGAAGTACAGCTCCACCGCGGTCAGCGGCTCGGCCACCGTGGACCCCTCGGCGGGCGTCGACATCGCGAGGGTGCCGTGTGCCAGGGCGGGGGGCGCGGCGGCGAGCACGGCGACCGTACCGGCGAAGAGGAGCGCGAGGACAGCGGAGAGCACACGGCGCATCGCAACATCATCACGAGCCTGGCCGGGGCCCACAAGGGCTGTACCAGATTAGACCAGACGGACCCCGGCGGAGCGTGCGCGGCGTGGTCGTGGTCTAGGGGAATCGGCGTGGTGGTCTAGCCCACGGCCCCTTGGCGTGCTTACGGGTGCCCTCAGCGGTGATCGTCCGGGAGGAGGTGGGACGTGCTGACCGGAGGTGCCGACAAGGCGGCGGAGGCGCGGGCCCGCCTGCTCGACCTGATCGACTCGCTGCCCACCGGGGAGCGGATCCCCGCCGAGCGGGAGCTGGCCGCGCGCTGGTCGGTGGCCCGCATGACGCTGCGCAAGGCGATTGTCCATCAAGGACGTCGTGATGTACGGCGGGGCCGACCCCGAGGAGATCCTCGACCCCACCAAGGAACGCGACCCGCGGCTCGCCCACCGGGTGTGGGGCGCTGCACGACATCCACCCGGCCGACGTCTTCCTCATCGCCTCCAACTCCGGCATCAACGGCGCGGTGGTGGAGATGGCCCGGCTCGCCCGCCGCAACGGCAACCGGGTCGTCGCGGTCACCTCGCTCGCGCACAGCGAGGCGGTGCCCACGCGCGACCCGGCCGGTGAACGCCTCTTCGAGCTCGCCGACGTCGTCATCGACAACTGCGGCGTACCCGGAGACGCCGCCTACGAGCTGCCCGGTGGCGCCCGCATCGTGCCCACCTCGACGATGACCAGCGTGCTGATCGCGCAGCTGCTGACCGCGGAGATCTGCGCGGCGCTGGTCGCCCGCGGCATCGACCCGCCGGTCTACATCTCCGAAAACGTCGAGGCCGGCGACGCGCACAACGCCGCCCTCAGGGAGCGCTACGCGTCATGCATCCGCCGCCACGAGCCCTGACCCCGCGATGCGCAGGGCCTCGACGAGCCGGCGGTACAGGTCGTCGGTGGCGAGCAGCTCCGCGTGCGTGCCCTGGGCGCGGATCCTGCCCTCCTCCAGCACCACGATGGAGTCCGCGTCGAGCACGGTGGAGAGGCGGTGGGCGATGGTGACGACCGCGCCCGCCGCGGCGCGCTCGCGGATGCACTCCTGGAGCGCCGCCTCGGTCAGCCCGTCGACCTGCGCGGTGGCCTCGTCGAGGAGCAGCACGTCGGGGGTACGCAGGATGGCCCGTGCCAACGCGATGCGCTGGCGCTCCCCGCCGGAGACCGCGCTCGACGTGAGCGGGGTGTCCAGGCCCTCGTCGAGGCCGTCCACTTTGGAGTCGAGCCGCACGGCGGCGAGCACCGCCCGCAGCTCCTCCTCGGTAGCGTCGGGGTGGGTGAAGAGCAGGTTGTCGCGGATGGTGCCGGGCACGACGGGCGTCTCCTGCTCCACATAGGCCAGACGGGCGCGCACGTCGCCGTGCCCGTACGCCCGGTAGGCCCGCCCGTCGAGGAACAGCTCGCCGCTCTCCGGTTCCAGGAAGCGGAGCATTAGCGAGAAGAGCGTGGTCTTGCCCGCGCCGGACGGTCCGACGATCGCGGTGTGGCCGCGGCGCGGGATGTCGAGGTCGATGTCGTGTACCGCGGGCGGGGTGTCCGGCGCGTAGCGGGCGGTGACGCCGCGGAGGGCGAGGATCGGGCCGGCCGGGTCCGGCTCCTGGCGCGGTGCGGGCGCCGCGGGCGGTGAGGCTGGCTCGACCTCGATGGCCTCGATCTGGCGGATGCGGGCCGCGGCGGCGACGCCGGCCTGGAGGGCGGTGACGTTCTGCGTCAGCTCGGTGATGGGGCCCATGAGCTGAAACGCGTACAGCAGGAAGGCGATCAGGCTGGAGATCTCCAGCAGCCCGCGGTCGGCCCGCCACGCACCGATGCCGAGGATCGCGATGACCGACAGCTGGATGCCGGTCCACGCGATGGTCCACACCACCGCGGTGCGGCGGGCGGCGCGGATGCTGTACTCGGCGGAATCCCGCGCGTCGGCGACGATCCGCTCGCTCTGGCGGGCCTCGGCCCGGCTGGCCTTGACCGTGCGGATGGCGCGCAGCGCGCCGTCGAGCGTGCCGCCGAGCCGGCCGACCGACTCCTGCGCGGCCTCCTGCGCCTTGGCGATCGTGGGCATGAGCGTGGCCATGATGGCGCCGACGATCACGACGGCGGCGAGCGTGCAGCCGAGCAGCACCAGGTCGAGCACGCCCATCAGCACGAGGGTGGCGAGCATGGCGAGGGAGCTGTTGACGATGCCGACGATGCTGCTCGACGCCTCGCGCAGCAGCCCCGTGTCGGAGGTCGCCCGGGTAACGAGCTCGCCGCTCGGCCGGCGGGCGAGGTCGCCGACGGTCGCCGCGAAGTAGCGCCGGATGATCGACACCCGGGCGTCGAGGATCACCTGTTCGGCGAGCGTGCCCATCAGGATCCACTGCCGCAGCGAGATGCCGGCCCCGACGACCACGAGCGCGATCAGCGCGGTGAGCGGCCAGGCCATCGAGCCGCCGAGCGAGTCGAGCACCCACTTGGTGACCATCGGGGTGGCGAGGCCGGCGGCGTTGGCCACCAGGCCGAGGAGGAGGCCGACCACCAGCGTCGGCGTGTGCGGGGTGAGAAAGGACGCGAGAGTGCGGATGCGTGGCCCCATCCGCCGAGTGGAACACAGTTGTTCCATTACGGTCAAGTGGAATTCCGTATAGGGACACTGATAGCCTGCTCACGTGGTGGACACGCACGACACGGCCAGCCGCGCCCGCACCCGGCAGGCGATCATCGACGCCGCCATCGCGGTCCTGGGCAAAAACCTGTCCGCCCCACTCGGCGACGTCGCCACGGCCGCCGACGTCGGCCGCACCACCCTCCACCGGTACTATCCGGAGCGCTCCGACCTCCTCCACGCCGTCCAGGCCGAGTGCGTGGTCCGGCTCAAGCGCGCCACCGAGCGGGCCCGCCTCGACGAGGGCACCGGCGCCGAGGCCCTGCGCCGTCTCTGCGAGGAGTTCTTCGACCTCGGCGACGTGCTCTCCGTCGTGTTCAGCGATCCACAGTGCCTGGAGGACGTCGACTGGGGCGAGCAAGGCACCTCGCAAGACCACTTCAAGGCGGCGATCGAGCGCGGCCACCGCGACGGCTCGATCGACCCCGACCTGCCGGCGAGCTGGCTTGAGACCGTGCTGTGGTCCCAGCTGTACGCCGCGTGGAGCTACGTCGGCGAGCAGGGCGAGTCGCGCCACCAAGTCCTCCGCATGATGGTCCGCACCCTCACCGGCGCGATCAGTCCCCGGTGACCGGCGCCGGGGTCTTGATGAGGGCGCGTGGCGTGCTGGCAGCGGGCCACGCGCCCTCGACCCTCAGGCGGCGCTCAGCGCGAGTTCCGGCTCGGGGTCCGCGGCCGGGGCGGGTGTGCCCGAGGCCGGCACGTGCCGGAGCGTCACCACCGACACGACCGCCAGCGCCACGAACAGCACCGCCGCCGCCGCGAACACGAGATCCATCCCGCCGGTGAAGGCGACCCGCGCGGAATCCAGCAGGTCTGCGCCCACCTGGCCGGGGAGCTGGCCGGCGACCGTGGTGGCGCCGACGACGTTCTCGCCCGCGGTGCCGGACAGGTCGGCCGGCACGCCCGCGGGCACCGCGATCCGGTCGCGGAACGCGGCCGTGGCGACCGAGCCGAACACCGCCACGCCCAGCGCCAGCCCGAACTCGCCGCTGGTCGACGAGAGCGAGCCGGCCGAGCCGGCCTTCCGCGGCGGGGCCGAGGTCATGATGATCGTGTTGGCCATGACGCCGATCGGGCTCGTGCCGATGTACAGCACGAACAGCGCGGCGATCAGCCACCCGATGCCGGCGGCCGGGCCGATGCGGGTGATGGCGAGCGCGCCAGCGGCGGCGAGCACGAGGCCGGCGGAGAAGATGTACGCCGGGCGGACGGTGCGGGCCAGCGCCGGGCCCACGTTGCCGGCCACGATCATCGCCAGCGACGGCGGCAGCAGCCACAGGCCGACGGCCAGCGGGCTGAACCCCTTGACCACCTGAAGGTACTGCGTGACCAGCAGGCCGACGCCGGCCAGCGTGAACGCGAGCACGAACGCCAGCGTCAGCGCGCCGCGCAGCCCGCGGTCGGCGAAGAGGCGCAGGTCGAGCAGCGGGCTGGCCAGGCGCCGCTGCCGGGCCACGAACAGGACACCGAACGCGAGGCCGGCGACCACCGCGGCCACCGCCGGCGTGTCCGGGCCGCCGCGGGCGATCTCCTTGAGGCCGTACACGAACGGGAGGATGGCGGCCAGCGACAGCGCGACGCTGTGCGGGTCGAGGCGGCCGCCGGTACGCTCCCGCGACTCGGGCAGCAGGAACGGGCCGGTCGCCAGCAGCAGGCCCATCACCGGCACGCTGATCATGAAGGCGGCGCCCCACCAGAACGCGTCGAGCAGCAGCCCGCCGACGGACGGGCCGACGACGACGCCCACCATGATGGCGGTGCCCCAGATGCCGTAGGCGGCGCCGAGCTGCTTCGGGTCGGTGAAGAGCTGGCGGATCAGCGCGAGCACCGAGGGCATCACGGTGGCGCCGGCGACGCCGAGCACCGCGCGGGCGCCGACGAGCGAGGCCACCGACGTGGAGTACGCGGCCAGCACCGACGCGGCGATGAAGAGCGCGGCGCCGGCCAGCAACACTTTGCGGTGGCCTATCCGGTCGCCGAGGTTACCCATCGTGACGAGAAAGCCAGCGATCATGAAGCCGTAGATGTCCATGATCCAGAGCTGGGCGGTGCTGCCCGCGCCGAGGTCGGCACTGAGCCTGGGCAGCGCGAGAAACAGGACGTTGAGGTCCACCACCGCGAGCATCGTGGGCAGGCAGAGGACGGCGAGCGCGAGCCAGGTGCGGGGTCCGGCCTTGGTCGGCATGGTCCGATCTCCTTACGGTGCGTGGCGGCGCCGGATGCGCCTCCCTATCCACGCGTCGACCGGGCCGGCCCGGGATCGACACCGCCGGCGAGAAAATCCGAAAATCTTCTCCATGACGGGTACCCGAGACGACTTCATCGCCACCGCCCGCGCTGTCGCGCCCCTGTTCCGTGATCCCGCGGTGGCCGCCGCCTGGGGCGGGCCGAGCGCGCTGGCCGAGTTCAGCGTCGGCGGCCTGGCCGGGCATCTCGCCTACCAGGTGCTGGCGCTGCCGGACGTGCTGGCCGCGCCGGAGCCGACCGAGCCGGTGATCACGCTGATGGAGCACTACGGCCGGGTGGAGTGGATCGGCGCCGACCTCGACGCCGAGATCAACGTGCGGATCCGGCGGGGCGGCGACCAGATCGGCGCGGAGGGGCCCGGGGCGCTCGCCGACCGGTACGACGCCGCGGTGGACGCCCTCGCCGCCGGCCTGCCCGCCGCGGCGCCGGACCGCGCCGCCCGCATCCCGCTGTGGGGGCCGTGGTCGATGCGCCTGGACGACCTGCTGGTGACCCGCATGATGGAGCTCGCCGTGCACGCCGACGACCTCGCGGTCAGCGTGGGGGTCGAGGCGCCGCCGGTGCCGCCGTCCGCGGTCGAGACGGTCGTCGACCTGCTGTCCCGCCTGGCCGTCCGCCGCCACGGCCCGACCGCGGTGCTGCGCGCGCTCAGCCGGGCCGAGCGCGCGCCGCGGACGATCACCGCCTTCTGAGGATCAGAGCCCCCAGCTCGAGACCGCCAGCGATGGGCGCATCCAGTCGCCCGGCGGGACGAACGCGAGGTTCTCGCCGGACGGCGTCAACGCCCTGACCCCGACGTCCGCGCTGGCCGGCACGGGCAACACCGCGGCACCGTCCACGACCGGGGCCGTGGCCAACGGCCCTTCGCTCCGGTAGGCCACGATGTGGGAGGCCCCCCTCGGCGCGATCACCAGGATGCTCCGTGCCTTGTCCCGGTCGCCGAGCGGGACGGCGACCGTGGTGTCCGGATCCGTGGGGTCGAACCCGCTGACGGTGAACCGGATCGCGGTCCCGACGCTGTTGGTCACCGGGTTGACGTGGTCGTACGTGATCTGGACCTCGCCGATCCAGCCGCCGCCCACCGCCGGGGCGGCCACCACCTTCGCCTGCCCGTCGTAGGAGCCGTCCAGTCCGGGCACGGTGCCGGTGATCCGTCCGGCCCAGATCGCCCTCGGGAGCGCGGTCACCTCGTAGCCGACGCCGGACGCGAAGTTGAAGATCGCCTCGCGCCAGGCAGCCGGGACGGGCCCGCGCCGCGCGCTGGCCGCCAGCTCCGCCATGTTGGCGTCCATGAGCGACTGGCCGTGGAGGCCGCCCGGGCCGGGTGTCATCTCCTTGACCAGGCCGCCGCAGGTGACCCGCCACCACTCCGGGCGGAGCGTGGCGCCGGTGCGCACCAGGTAGGAGCCGGTGGGTTCGTCCTTCCAGTCCTTCACGAGCGGCCAGGCGGCGCTGGCGAACTCGCATCCGGCCGGCGCGATCCCGACGTAATAGCCCTGCTCGCGCAGTGTCATGTACGGCTCCAGCGCGTCGCTGACGCCGCGCACCGACGAGGCGAGCTCGGCCGCGCCGGTGCCCTTCGGCGCGACGAGCCAGGTGGCGGCGGCCGGCCACTCGTTGGGCGCCGGGTCGGCGCGGACCAGCGCGACGAGCGCGACCCGGTGGTCGCCGACGTCGTCCGCGAAGAGCACCCGGACGTTGGAGAGCGCGGTGCCGGCCGGGCCGATCGACCCGCGGCGGTGGTCCTCCAGCAGCTTGCCTTCGACGGCGGCGACGTAGCCCCGGTCGGCCGCCACCGCGCCCCGCCGCGGCGAGTCCGCCAGCCGGCGGGCCCACTCCACCACCTGTGGCCAGCCCGGGTCCGGCTCCCGCACGGCGGTCTCGTCCACCCGCCGGGCCGAGCCGCCGGCCACCACCGCGCCGGTCGCCGAGAGCAGCGTCACCGCGGCGAGCCCGAGCCCCATCAGCTGGCGCCGGCGCCGCCGCCGGAGGCCGGCCCGGGCCCGCTGGTACGGGTCCGGCAGCGGCCGCAGGTCCTCCGCCATCTCGGCCAGGATCCGGCTGATCCGCTCCTCCACAACCATCACAGCGCCCTCTCGATCTCGATGACCGGCGCATCCGCCTCGAGCGCCTCCCGCAGCCGCGCCAGGCCCCGCGACGCCCGGCTCTTCACCGTCCCGACCGAACAGCCGAGCGCGGCCGCCACCTCGGCCTCCGGAAGATCCGCCAGGTACCGCAGCACGATCACCGCCCGGGTGCGGGCCGGCAGCGCGCGCATCGCGGCGTACACGGCCTGCCGCTCCGCGATCCCGTACGCGGCGTCCGGCGCCGGCCGGTCCGGGAGGATCGCGGTCAGCACCTCCCGCATCCGGTGGCGGCGCCACACGCTGCTCAGGTGGTTGACCATCACACGCCGCAGGTACGCGACCGGGTCGTCGATCCGCCCCCACCGGCCCAGCACCTTGACCAGCGCCGACTGGACCAGGTCTTCGGCCTCGTGCGCCGACCCGGTGAGGTGGTAGGCGATCCGGAGCAGCTCGACGTACCGCGTGTCGACGAACTCCCGGAACCCCTCGTCGTCCCTAGGCATGTGCCCCCGTCCATATGGTCCTACAGAGTAGGAGCGCACCGGGTGCCGAAAGGTTGACGCCGCTACGTTGCGGATCCGGGCCGGACGAGTCCGGTTTCGTACGCGAACACGGCCGCCTGGACGCGGTCGCGCAGGCCGAGCTTCATGAGGATCGCCGAGACGTGGGTCTTCACGGTCGCCTGGGTGAGGAAGAGGCGCTCGCCGATCTCCGCATTGGTCAGCGCGCGGGCCACCAGCGTCAGCACCTCCGCCTCGCGCGCGGTGAGCACGTCCAGCCGGGCGGACTGGGACGGCTCGGCGGGCAGGCCGGTGGCGAACCGGTCGAGCAGCCGCCGGGTGACCGTCGGCGCGAGCAGGGCTTCGCCGCGGGCCACCACGCGCACGGCGTCGGCCAGCTCGGCCGGCCGGATGTCCTTGAGCAGGAAGCCGCTCGCCCCGGCCCGCAACGCCGCGAAGACCGGCTCGTCCAGGTCGAACGTGGTCAGCATGACCACCCGCGCCCGGCTGCCGGAGTCGACGATCCGGCGGGTCGCCTCGATGCCGTCGAGGCGGGGCATCCGCACGTCCATCAGCACCACGTCGGGATCGGTGGTGGCGGCCAGCTCGACGGCCTCCTGCCCGTCGGCCGCCTCGCCGACGACCGCGATGTCGTCGCGGGCCTCCAGGATCATCGCGAACCCGGCCCGGACCAGCTCCTGGTCGTCCGCGAGCAGCACCCGCACGTCGCTCACGAGACCTCCGCACGGAAGTGGGCCCGCAGCGGCAGCCGGGCGGCGACCCGGAACCCACCGGCGGGCAGCGGGCCGGCTTCGAGGGTGCCACCGAGCAGCCGCGCCCGCTCGCGCATGCCGATCAGCCCGGCTCCCCCGCCCCCGGTCGCCGGCACCGCGCTGCCGTCGTCGGTCACCTCCACCAGCAGCGCGCCGTCGGTCCAGCGCAGGTCGACGCCGGCCCGGGTGGCGCGCGCGTGGCGCAGGGTGTTGGTGAGCGACTCCTGCACGATCCGGTACGCGGAAAGGCTCACGTTGGCCGGCACCTCCCGCGGTACGCCGGCCCGGGTGATGTCGACCGCCAGGCCGGCGGAGCCGAGCGAGGCGGCGAGCGCGTCGACGTCGTCGAGGCCGGGCCGGGGCCCGCTCGGGTCGGGGTCGCCGGGGCGCATGGTGTCCAGCATCGCGCGCAGCTCGGCCAGTGCCGCCCGCCCGTGCTCCTGGATCGTGTCGAGCGCCGCGCGGGCCTTCTCGGGCCGCGCGTCGAACACGTCGGCGGCGGCACCGGCCTGCACGACGATCAGCGACACGGTGTGCGCCACCACGTCGTGCAGCTCGCGGGCGAGCCGGGCCCGCTCGTCGGCGACGATGCGGCGCCGCTCCTCGGCCCGCCGCACCGACCGCACCCGGGCTAGCTCGCCCCAGCTCCAGCCGAGCAGGGTGC
The DNA here is from genome assembly GCF_052068095.1 of Phytohabitans sp. LJ34. Classification (NCBI taxonomy): domain Bacteria; kingdom Bacillati; phylum Actinomycetota; class Actinomycetes; order Micromonosporales; family Micromonosporaceae; genus Phytohabitans; species Phytohabitans sp. LJ34. The sequence goes on from NZ_JBQHDG010000008.1 coordinate 9,764, forward strand.
CGAAGAGCGCGATGACGAAGTTCTGCCAGCCGCCGGTGGCGAGTTCGAGCGGGGTGAGCGCGAGGATCAGGCCGAGCACCCACAGCGACTCGCGCGGCGGGCGGAGCCGGGACACGTAGGTGAGCGGCGCGGCGATCAGGCCCAGCCAGCCGACGTGCGAGGTGACCGCCTCGAAACCGGCGCCGGCCAGCAGCGCCACCGCGGTCGCCCACCAGATGTGCCGGCGCGTCAGCGACAGCGAGGCGCCCTGTGCCACGGCGCAGGCGGCGGCCACGGCGAGCCCCGCCGGACCCGGCCGGTCGTCCGGCACGCCCAGCACGAGCGTGATCAGGCCGGCGGCGAGCACGGCCCCGAACATCCCGTCGAGGAGGGCGGGCCGGCAGCGGATGGCGTTCATGACCTTCACGGTAGGCGGCGGCCGGGGCGCCGCCATCGGACTGGCGACCGACCGCGCGGGGGTCCGGTCTCCGTCCCGCGACCGAGGGCGGGTCCGGTCCGGCGGGCGATCCGGGACGAGCCCCGCGCGGCGGATCGTGGTCGGCGTCAATCGACTCAGGAAGGTGCCCCGATGACGACAACTCTTGCCCCGAAGTCCCGCCCCGTCGCCCGTACCCGTGCGGTCTGGATCGTGGGGGCGGCGGCCGCGACCGGCACGATCTGGGCGATTGGCCGCGGCGCCGGCGCCGATCTCACCGCCGGCGGGCAGGCGGTGACGCTCCCGGCGGTGGTCGTCGTGACCTTGGTGGTCGGCCTCGCCGCGTGGGCGCTCCTGGCCATCCTGGAACGCGCCATGCGGCGCGCCGCCACCGCCTGGACCTGGGCGGCGGTGGCGGTGCTGGTGCTCTCGCTGGCCGGACCGGTCGGCGGCGCGGAGACCGCCGGCGGCGCGGCCGCGCTGGTGGCGATGCACCTCGCGGCCGCCGCCGTGCTGATCCCGGGCCTGCGCCGGACGGCTAGGAGTCGATGAGGTCGGTCCGGTCCTCGATCTCCGGGTAGAAGCGCTCCGGATGGTCGAGGACCGGCTCCCTCTGTCCACAGAGGAACTTCTGGAAGAACGCCACCGTCACGCGGATCAGGATCTCCTGGCCGCGCGCGTCGCCGATGTCGCCGAAGTTGAGCCGCCAGGCCTCCGGTGGGATCTTCTCCTTCAGGCCCCACCGGCCGGCGCTGCCGCCCAGGTCGACGAAGCGGTAGTGGCCGGCGTCCAGCAGCCGCAGCCACCGGTGCCAGCCGCGCAGCCGGGGCAGGAACGTGGCCCAGGACGGGTCGAGCACGGTGTCGTGGTACGAGCTGCCGAGCACCAGGAACGGCTTGCGCAGCCCGGCCTCGGCCACCGGCCCGATGATGAAGCCGTCGAGGTCGACACCGGCCACGAAGCGCCGGTCGGCGTGGAGCACCGCCGCGGCCGTGCCACCGCCGAACGAGTGCCCGAACATGCCCACCCGCCGCGTGTCCATCGCGCCCGCGAGGCCGGGCGGGAGGCCGGCCCCGGCGGTCAGCCGGTCGAGCACGAACCGGGTGTCGGCGACCCGCACGGCGAGCAGCCTGTTGAGGATCGCCTGGCCCGCCTCGGAGAACGGGTCACCGCCGGCGCGGCAGAACGCCAGGTCGCTGGTGCCGACCACGCGCCCGCCGGGAAACTCGACGGCCCACGACTCGCGCGTGCCGCCCAGCGCCACGACGACGTACCCGAGGCTGGCGAGCTGCTCGTTGACGGCGGTCGAATCGGTACGCGAGGCACACAGTCCATGGTGGAAGAAGACCACCTTGTGCGTGCCCGGCCGGGCCGGCGCCCCGAGGCGGCTGTTGGTGGTGGCGGTGAACGCACCGGCCGGCACGTCGGCGTGCATCTGCTGGAGGGCGGCCGCCTCCCCCGGCGGGACGTACGGCGCCAGCGGCTTACCGGGCGCGGGCCGCGCGGGGTACCAGAGCTGGACCATCAGCTCGCGCACCCCACCGGCCGGATCCAGCGGGTCGACCCGACCCTCGTCGCGCATGTGGACGAGCGTCGTGCCGGTCGGGTAAGGGCCGGTCGGTCGGGGCAGCGTGATCGCGACATCGTCAGCCGCGCCGGCGTGCGCGCTGGGCACCACCGCCGCTGAGCCGCCGATCAGCAGCGCCGCCACCCCCGCGGCAACCATCTTCATCGGACGCATGGCCCCACCTTCCCGGTCCGGCGGAAGGCGAATCCAGTCACGAAGATGAATTCTCGGTGTATCCGCTCCCGCTCTCCGGATCCCGGCCGGTCAGCGCCTGGGATCGTCCGCCTGAGCTCCTCGGCCTGCTCCGGCGTGGGCGACACGCGGTCGGGCCCGGTCTTGCCCCGGCCACCCAGTCGGCATCGTCGATGCCGCGAGTAACCGCCGCGACGGTGTGAACAGCGCGCAATGCGAGATCTTGGAGAGCTAGGGCGCTATTTCAACCCTAAGTCCCCTAGAATCTCAAAACCCGACCCCGAGGCTGGTGACGCTGCGTCAGGATGTCAGAGGAGGGGGTCTGCGCACACTCCACTCGCCTGTGCCATTCCAATCCTGATGGTCCGGAGGCTCAAAGGGGTAACCGCAACCAAGAAACCAGGGTGAGGCCGCGGGAGCAACGGCATAGGCCACGGCGAACGTCGCGGTAGCCCAATCTTCGGATACGGTCCGGACGCGGTCGATCCACTATGGACAGGTGCGGGGGTCAGGTGTCGTGGTGCCAGCCCAGCAGGCGCTCGGCCTTGGCGCAGTCGAAGAGGGCGGCGTTGCCGCGCAAGGGCTGGCGCAGCGGTACCTCCGGGTAGAAGGTCGAACACAGGCGCGCCGTCGGGGTGTCCACATAGGTCCGTGGCGCCACGATGTAGAAGACCTCGTGCCCGCGAAAGTCCGCCGACAACGCCAGCAGGCAGGCCCGTGCCGCCGCGGGCCGCAGCACGTAGCCCCAGAGGTCGCGGACCGCGAACCCGCCGCGATCCGCGTCGTCCGGGGTGATGCCGGTCGGCGGCTCGTCGCGTACCCAGTGCAGCCGCAGGCTGGCGATGGACATGTGGGAGAACCGGCGGGCGATGCTGTCGGCCTGCGTCTCGGCGATCCACTTGGAGAGGCTGTACGGGTCCTCCGTGTACGACGGGTGCGACTCGTCCAGCGGGAAGTAGTCGAAGCGGGGACGGCGCGAGTAGCCGCCGCCGATCGCGTTGACGCTAGAGGCGAGGCAGACCCGGTCGATGCCCAGGTCGGCGGCGGCCCGCAGTGCGGTGTAGCTGGCCGTGACGTTGTTGTTGTGCACCTCGGGCTCGGGCCGCGCCTCGGGCTGGGGATGCGCGGCCAGGTGCACCAGCGCGTCGCACCCCACGAGGGCCGCGTGGAGCTGCCCGTACGAGGTCACGTCGACGTCCGGCAGGTCGATCGCCACTACCTCGTGCCCCTCGGCGCGGGCGAGGTCGACGACGGCGCCGCCGACCCGGCCGGCCGCGCCGGTGACCGCGATCTTCACGGGGTGAGCGTCACGGTGGTGGTGCGGGTGTAGAAGTCGCGTGCCGCCGGCCCCTGCTCGCGCGGCCCGTAGCTGGACTCCTTCGCCCCGCCGAACGGCGCGTGGAAGTCGACGCCGGCGGTCGGCGCGTTCACCTTGGCCATGCCCACGTCGAAGCGGGGCGCGAGGGTGAGCGCGTGGCCGAGGTCGCGGGTGAAGAGCGCGGCGACGAGGCCGTGCCGCACCGCGTTGGCGGCCTCGACCGCGGCCTCGGGCGACGCGGCCGGGACGACCGCGCAGATCGGGCCGAAGACCTCCTCGGTCAGCAGCTCGTCGCCCTCGGGCACGGCGGTGACGACGGTGGGCCCGACGAACCACCCGGCACGGTCGAGCGGCCGGCCGCCGGTGAGCACCTTCGCGCCGTGGCTCGCCGCCCGGTCGGCGGCGCCGGTGACCGCGTCGCGGGCCTCCTCTTCGATGACCGGGCCGACCGCGGTGCCGGGCTCGGCCGGGTCGCCGACGCCGAGCGCCTCGACGGCCGCGACGAGCCGCTCGGCGAAGCCGTCCGCGTCGCCGACCACGATGACGCGGCTGGTGGCGGTGCACTTCTGGCCGGCGTACCCCATCGCGGCGGCGGCGATCGCGCGGGCGGCGGCGTCGAGGTCGGCGTCGGGGAGCACGACCGAGGCGTTCTGGCCACCCATCTCGCACTGCACCGGGATGCCCCGCTCGGCCGCCGCGCGCCGCACGTGCGACCCGGCGCCGACCGATCCGGTGAACGACACCGCGTCGGCCAGCCCCACCAGCGCCGCGCCGGCCGCGCCGCCGCCGGTGACCACCGTGAACACCCCTTCCGGCAGCGCCTCCGCGAACAGCTCGGCCAGCCGCAGCGCCACGGCCGGCGACTGCTCGGCCGGCTTGAGCACCACCCCGTTGCCGAACGCGAGCGCCGGCGCCGCCTTCCACAGTGGAATCGCGACCGGGAAGTTCCACGGCGTGATCAGGCCGGCGACACCGTGCGGGCGGCGGCGGGTGTGCAGCAGCGAGACGCCGTCGGCGGCCGGGTAGACGTCGCCGTCGGGCAGCAGTGCGGCCTGCGCGAAGTACCGCAGGATCGCCACGCCCCGGGCCACCTCGCCGGTGGCCTCGCCGACCGGCTTGCCGACCTCGCGGACGACCAGCGCGGTCACCTCGCTGGCCGCGGCGGCGAGCGCGTCGGCGCAGGCGCCGAGCGCGGCGGCCCGCTCGGTGGCCGGGCGGCGGGCCCAGCCGGCGCCGGCCGCGCGGGTGCGCTCGACGGCGCCGGACACCTCGGCGGCGCCACCGTCCGGCACCCGGACGACGAGGTCGTCAGGCGACTGCGGCGATCGGCTCTCGATGTGGTCCACGTTTCATCCCCCTGTACCGACTACCGTCACCGGATTGCGCAGAGTTCCTACCCCGCCGACGTCGATCGTCACCACGTCGCCCGCGCGCAGCGTGAAGTCCCGGTCGGGGACCACGCCGGTGCCGGTGAGCAGCACCACGCCGGCGGGAAAGTCCAGCGCGCGTGTCAGCCAGGAGACCAGGTCGTCGTGCGTGCGGGCCAGCCGGGCGGTCGACGTCTGCGCCGCCCACGCCTCGGCGCCGTCGCGCTCCACCCGCACCGACACCGGGAACGGGCCGGGCCCCGCCTCCCACACCGGCACGATCGCCGGGCCGAGCGCGCACGAGCGCGTGTACACCTTGGCTTGTGGCAGGTAGAGCGGGTTTTCGCCCTCGATCGAGCGGCTGCTCACGTCGTTGCCGACGGTGTAGCCGAAGACCTCGCCGGCCGCGTTGACCACCAGGCCGACCTCGGCCTCGGGCACGTCCCACCCGGAGTCGGCGCGGATGCCGACCGGCTCGCCGTCGCCGACCACCCGCGCGGCGGTCGCCTTGAAGAAGATCTCCGGGCGGGACGAGCTGTACACGTGGTCGTAGAGGGCGGCGTGCCCCGACTCCTCCCGCCGCCCCTCGCGGCTGCGCTGGTAGGTGACGCCGGCCGCCCACACCTCCTGCGCGTCGACCGGCGCCAGCGAGCGCGCGCCGTCCATCGGCTCGGCGGCGGCCTCGTAGCGGGCGCGGGCCTCGGCCAGCGGGAGGGCGAGCAGGTCGGCGAGGGTGGCGCCGAGCCCGCGCAGGGCGCCGTCGTGTGAGACGGCCCAGCCGGCGGCGGTGCGCACCAGTCGAGTCACGAGCGCGATCGTATCCGCGATCAGGCGGGAAGTTCGGACGGGAGCTCGCTGGAATCGTGGTGGGGCTCGAGCACCTCGCTCACCGCGGCGTCGTGGTAGACGTACGCGGTCGTGAGCGCCACGAACGGCAGCGTCAGCGCGTAGACCACGCCGGAGACGATGTCGACCATCGTGAACGGGATGTCCGTGCCGAGGATGAGCGCCATGCCGACCAGCGGGCCGAGGGCGAGCACGATCGCGGCGCCGGCGACGACCAGCCAGGCCACCTTCCACCAGCGCCCGCGCACCAGCTCGCCGCTGCGCCGCAGCGCGGCCGGCACCGTGGCGCCCTCCAGCTCGATGACCTGTGCCACCAGCGCCCACCGCCCGGCCAGGTAGACGGCGACCGGCAGCAGCAGCACCGTGGCGCTGAGGAGCAACACCATGATCACCGCGATCGCCGCCGCGGCGAGCTGGCGGGGCAGGCGCCGTGCCGCCATCGCGTACGCGCCCAGCGGCGTGACCGGCCGTCCCTCGTCGAGCTCGGCGAGGGCACGCACGGTGGCGGCCTGCACGAGCGAGAGGGCGGCGAGCGTGAGCGTCGCGCCGGCCACGAGCGCCACCAGCTCCAGCAGCCCGGCGGCGCTCCCCTCCAGCTCGACGCCGAGCAGGTCCCGCGCGCCGAGCCCGAGCCAGTGGATCAGCGTGATGAACACGGCGATGGGCAGCGCCACCACGCCGATCCCGGCGAAGAGGAGCCACCGCCGCAGGTACATGCGGGCGGACGCGGCCAGGATCTGCCCCCAGGCCCGCCGCCGGCTCACCCGCAGCGGCGCGGCCGGCCGCCACTGGGTACGCCGCACGATGAACAGGCCGAGCGCGAGCACGACACCGATCGCGATCAGCACCCGCGCCGGCTCGTCGACCATGCGGCGCAGCGCGTCGGAGCCGGTGCGGAGCGCGGCGCAGAAGAAGTCGGTGGCCCCGGTGCCGAGCAGCCCGCCGGCCGGCACGGAGTAGCTGCGGTGGCGCCACTCCTCCGCGTACGTGATCGGCTCGGTCCACTGCCGCTTGAGGTTCGGCCCGGTCGGCCCGTTGTAGAACGCCGTCTGTAGCTCACCCCAGCGCCCCTCGTACCCGATCCACGGGAACGCCGCCCGCGCCGCCACCGGGTCGCTCGGGATCACCTTCACCGCCGGCCGCAGCTCCACAGAGGGCGCCGTCGCGTCGTCGCAGCCCACACCCTGTGAGCCGGAGCTGCCGAGGTAGAGCGCGTCCTCGAAGAAGTTGGCGTGCGAGCCGGCGGCCGGGTGCACCACCGGGTGGGTGCCGTCGACGAGCTCCAGCTTGCGGTCGCCCCAGGTGGCCCGCTCGGCACCCTCGTGCTGGCTGTACCCCACCTCCACCGGCCGCTCGCCGAGCGCGGCGGCCGCGTCGGGCGCGTCGAAGACGAGCTGGATCATCTCCCAGTCACCCTCGTGGGTGTTGTTGAAGTCGTTGAACGCGTAGAAGAACCAGTACTGGAGCGCCAGCTTGCCGGGGTGGCCGGGGTCGGTCGCCACGTGCGCGTACACCGTGGGCGGCGCGTCGCCGGTGACCCGGTCCGCCCACCGCTGGTAGCCGCACCCCGGGTGCAGCGCGTTGCCCGGGAAGTCCAGGTGGTACTCGTACCGCCCGGCCGACAGGTCCGCCGCGCTCGGCCCGATCTTCACCAGGTCGGTGGTGGTCCACGGCCCGCGCAGCGCGACGGTCGACTGGTCGAAGAGCACGTCGACGTCCATCGGCCGGTACGGCTCGCCGTAGCCGCACTCCTCCACCTGCTCGACCAGGCGCACCACCGGCGCGTACCGCTGGGCGAGGGCGGTCTCGTCGCCGAGGTCCGCGCGGGCCTGCCCGCCACTGACCGCGAGCAGCCCGCAGGCGGCGAGGACACAAGCGACCAACCATCGCATGTCGCTCATTCTGGTCGGGCCGGCATGATCCGGTGCCCGATTGCTAGGATCACCGCGGTGATGGATCGGGCCGGCCTGGAGCGCTACCGCTCGCGGGTGCGCGGCTGCCTGGTCGGGGGCGCGGTCGGCGACGCGCTCGGTGCGCCGGTGGAGTTCATGTCGCTCGACCGCGTCCGCGCCGAGTACGGCCCGGACGGCCTCACCGACATCGTCACGGACGAGGCCGGTGTCGCGCCGGTCACCGACGACACCCAGATGACCCTCTTCACCGCCGAGGGCCTGATCCGCGCCTCGGTCCGATCCGACCGAGGGGTCAGCCACCCGCCGTCGATGGTGCACCGGGCCCACCTGCGGTGGCTCGACACCCAGCACCTCCCGGCACCGCCGCCGTCGCCGGACGGCTGGCTGGCCGCCCTGCCCTGGCTGTACGCCCGCCGCGCGCCCGGCAACGCCTGCCTCTCCGGCCTCAGCTCACCCGGCATGGGCACGCTCGCCCAGCCGAAGAACCCGGGCTCCAAGGGCTGCGGCACCGTGATGCGCTCCGCGCCGTTCGGCCTCTACCCGCAGCCGTGGCTGACCCCGGAGAAGGTCTTCGACCTGGCCGCCGAGTGCGCCACACAGACACACGGCCACCCCACCGGGTACCTGGCCGCGGGCGCTTTCGCAGCGATCGTCCGCGCTCTCGTCGACGGCGCCTCGCTGGCGGACGCCGTCGCGGTCGCGCTGGACCTCCTCCCCGCCCGCCCGGGCCACGAGGAGACGGTGGCCGCGCTGCGCGCCGCGCTCGCCGCCCGGCCCGGCTCCGCGGAGGAGATCGAGCGCCTGGGCGGCGCCTGGGTGGCCGAGGAGGCGCTGGCCATCGGCGTCTACTGTGCACTGTCCCACCCGGACCCGGCCGAGGTGCGCGCGGCGCTGCTGCTGTCGGTCAACCACTCCGGCGACAGCGACTCGACCGGCTCCATCTGCGGCAACCTGCTCGGTGCCTGGCACGGCGAGACGGCGCTGCCGCCCGACTGGGTGGCGGCCGTCGAGGGCCGCGGCACCATCCTGGAGCTCGCCGACGACTTCGCCATGGAGCAGGCCCAGTCCCGCGACCTGCACGGCGACTACGGCCCGCGCACCGAGTGGGTCCGCCGCTACCCCGCCTGACCGGTCGTATGCTGGCGGCGTGCGTATCGCGTTCGGCGCCGACGACGACAACGAGACCACCCGGGCGGTCGTCGACTACCTGTCCGGGCTCGGGGAGGTGGTCCGCGTCGACGCCGCCCGGCCCTGGCCGGAGATCGGCGCCGCGGTGGGCCGCGCGGTGACGGGTGGCGAGGCCGACCTGGGCGTGGTGATGTGCTGGACCGGCACCGGCACCGCGATCGCCGCCAACAAGGTCCCCGGCGTCCGCGCGGCGCTCGCCTGGGAGCCCTGGGTCGCCACCGGCGCCCGCCGCTGGAACGACGCCAACGTCCTCGCCATGAGCCTCAAGCGACTCGCGCCGGACGTGGCCGTCGAGGTGGCTCGCGCGTTCGTCGAGACGCCCGAGCCCGACACCGACGAGGCGGAAAACATCGCGCTGCTGTCCAAACTGGAGCGCGAGCGGCCCTCCTGACACTCCCGGATCGGTGGATTGTCCGGCTTGCTGGCCTGCACCATCATGGCGGCGTGCGTGGTGTGCTCCTGCGGTGGCTCGGTGTGCTCGCCGTGGCCGCGCCGCTCGCTGTGGGTTTCTACGTGGCGAGCCAGGTCGCGTCGCGCAACGGGCTGGAGTGGGCGGACAAGGCCGCCAGCGTGGCGGCGTTCTTCCTCGCCCTCGGCGTCGTGGCGATGCCGGCCTTCCGCCGGACGTCGCGGTGGTTGTCGCGGGCGCCCCTGTCCGACGTGGACGTGCCGCGGGCGATGGCGGATCTCGCGGCCGTGCTGCGCGGCAACCTGGCCGCGGAGGAGCGGCTCCGCAAGGTCAACGATCCGCGCCCGCTGCCCGTGCGGTGGGAGGTCGTCGGCATGGCGTCCGGCACGCCAGCCGGCGGCGACCTGGCCGGTGAGTACGCCGACATCCAGCCGGTGTTCGCGCGGCTTCCCGCCCGCCGGCTGGTGATCCTCGGGGCGGCCGGGGCGGGCAAGAGCGTCCTTCTCACCCGGCTGGCCCGCGACCTGCTGGCGGCGCGGGGCGACACGGAGCCGGTCGCGGTGATCGTGCCGATCGCGACCTGGGACGCGGAGGAGCCCTTCGACGACTGGCTCACCGACCAGCTGATCAGCAACCACCCGGGGCTCGGCGCCCACATCCGCCCGGCGACCGGCGGCACGATCTCGCTCGCCGGCGCGCTGCTGGCACGTGGCGGGATCCTGCCCCTGCTCGACGGGTTCGACGAGCTGCCGGAGCCAGTACGGGAGCGCGCGGTCGCGGCGATCAACGCGCACGGCTCAGACCAGCCGATGGTGCTCACCAGCCGTCCGGACGAGTACCACGACGCCGTCGCCGCCGGCCGCGCGATCTCCCAGGCGGCGGTCGTCGAGCTGCGGCCGCTGCGCCTCCCCGAGGTCCGCGAGTACCTGATGGAGGCGACCGTGCGGCCGGAGCGCTGGCAACCGGTGTTCGACCAGCTCACCCGGGAGCCGGACGGTCCGCTCGCCGGCACCCTGACCAACCCGCTCATGCTCTGGCTGGCCCGCACCGTGCACGAGGAGCCGACCACCACCCCGGCTCGGCTCACCCGCAGCGACCAGGATCGGGCCGCGCTCGAGACGTACCTGCTCGACGCGTTCGTGCCCGCGGTCTACGGCCGGGACGCCGGCGGCCGCCGGGCCGAGCGCTGGCTCGCGTTCCTGGCCGCCCACCTGCGGCGGATCGGGACGCCGGAGCTGGCGTGGTGGCGGCTGCACCGTGCGCTCCTCGCGTGGTTGCCGGTAGCGGTCGGTCTCAAGATGGCCCTGCGGGTCGCCGTGCTGGCGATCGCGGTGTGGTCGCTCGCCCGGTACGACCGGTCGCCCGAGGGTGAAGCCGACATTCCCGGCCTCCTTCTCGGCGGTCCACTCGGGGAGCGGCTGCTTCCGTGGTGGGACGTTCTCGTCGGCACCGACGTCGGGGAATTCCTCGAGGGCGCCGTCGAGCGCTTCCTCCACGACGACGACCCCACCCGCACCGTCCTGTGGCTCGCGCTGGGCGCCTGGGCGGTGCTCACCACCGTGGCGGCCATCGACGCCGTCCTCGACACGGCCGCCAAGGACCGCCGGCCGGTCACCCTGCGCCTGCGGCCGCTGCGCCTGCTGCGCGCGTACGTCGTGCAGGCGCTGGCCCTGGCCGCCATGTTGACCGCGCTCGCCGGGTTCGGCGTGGTCGTGGTGGAAGGCGAACAGGCCGGCACCGAACTGCCCTTCTGGTCACTGGTGCCCTGGCTGGCCCTGCTCGCGGCGACGATGGCGTCGATGCCGGTGACCGAGCCCGTCGACGTCACCCGCGCTGTGAGTCCGACCGAGGTGCTCCGCCTCGACCGCCCGGCCTTCGTCGTCAGGCGCCTGCTCGACAACGCCACCACCGCGGCCGGGCTCTACCTGATCTGCGGCTTGCCGGTGCCGGCGGTGTACCTGGCCTGCACCCTGCTGATGCTCCCGGTCCGGCTCGCCGTGGGCACGGCGACGGTCAACGGCCTGTTCAGCGCCAGCCAGTCGTACGCGGACGCCCGGTTCTGGCTCGCGCTCACCCGCCGCCTCCCGTGGCGGACGATGGCGTTCCTGTCCGGCGCGCACCGCCGCGGCGTCCTGCGCCAGAGCGGCGCGGTGTACCAGTTCCGCCACCTGCGCCTCCAGGAGCACCTCGCGGCGAAGCATCCACTATGGACGGAGCAGCTCGCGCCGTACGGCGAGCGGGCCGAAGCGAGGATCGCCCCGCTGTGGGAGCGGCTGCACGCGGCAGCCGACCGCACGGCGCGCGCCGCCGGCCTGACGATCACCCGGCACGAGTGGGGTCAGCACCACCTCCACGTGACGGACCTGCCCGCGCGCCTGGAGGGCCTGCGCGCGGCGGGCGGCCTGCACGCGTACCGGGAGATCCAGGCGGCCGCGCGGCGGGCCGACGCGCTCGCCACCCGACTGGACGGGCTGAAGGCCCGTATCCGGCTCGCCGCCGGCGTCCTGCGGCGGGCGACGTACCCGGAGCGCGCGCGCCGCTTCGTGCGCCGCCGCCTGCCGGCCGGCACGGACCTGGCGGAGTTTCGGTGGACGGTGGGCGACGACCTCTGGTGGACCGCGCCGGACGACGGCGCGGCACAGCCGGTCGAACGCATCGTCGCCGACCTGCGGCCACATCCGGTCCACGTAGCGGCGTCCAGCGTCGTCGCGGGCGGGATCGTCACCGTGTCGGCCCTCCTCGCCGAGGCGGTGTCCGGGGTCCTCCTCGTTGTCGGGCTGCTCGCCGGCGCGATGCTGTGGCTACTCCGGTTCGAAGCCTGGCGCACCACCCGGTTTGTCGTCACCGACCGGCGCATCGTGCTCACGCGCGACTCCGAGCCGGATGTCGAGCTGCCGCTCGCCGCGATCGCCGACGTGACCGCCGTCCGCTCTCCGCTCGGCGCCCTGCTCGGCTACGGCCGGCTCCGCGTCGACGTCGTCCCGGACTGCCCGCCCGTGTTCTACGGCCGGTGGCCGCCACCCTGGGGATCGACACTCGACCTCGGCCGGTGGACCCTCGAGCCGGTGGACGGGGCGCACAGCTTCCAGCGAACGGTCGTGCTGCCCGATCCACAGTGGCTGCTCGGCCAGATCGCCGCGGTCACCGCGCCGGGCCACGCCGGTGGCCGGGCGCTCGACGCGTGGCAGAAGGTCACCAGGCTCGTCGAGCTCAGCCGGTCGAGACACTACGACCGCGCGATCCAGCTGCTGACCGAGCTGAAGGACGCCTACGAAAGCCGTGGCGACGGCGAGGAGTTTCGCACGCGGCTGGTCGCGTTGCGCCGCGACCACGAGCGCAAGACGCTCTTCCAGGTCCGCCTCGACCGCGCCGGCCTCTAGGAGGCTGGTGGCTTCGGCCGCCGCTCACCCGTGCCGGCGAAGCCGGCCCGGGTGAGGCCACCGCACTAGCGGCCCTCGCCGGTGGTGCGGTGGACCACGTTGGAGCTGGCGCCGTGGTAGTAGACGCGCACCCGGAACGCCGCCCGCCGCTCCCGCGGCAGCGCGGTCAGCCCGACCGACGTCACGTCCGGGTCGAGCATCATCGCCACGTCCCACTCGGCGGCGCCCTCCGGGCGTACCTCCACGAGGTAGCCGTCCTCGTCCGCGGCGTTGTCCCGCCACGTGAAGAGCACGGCGTCGTGGCTCATCACCCGCGCCGCCAAGGCCGCCGGCGCGGCCGCCGGGTCACCGCCGCGCAGGGCGTGGCCACCGGCCGCCGTGCCGGGTCGGCGCCGCGGGTCGGCCCAGGCGACGTCCACATCGGTCGTTTCCGGGTACGGTACGTCCGCGAACCGCACGTCGACCGGCGCCGAGGCGGGGCCGTGCAGCGCGCGCACGCGGTAGTAGAACGGGGTCCGCGGCATCAGGTCGGGGTGGTCGTACCCGCGCCGCGTCGCCGGCAGGAACCGCAGGATCGTCCACGGTCCCTCGGGCGCGGTCGCGAACTCCACGATCTGCCCGGTCGTGCCCGGCGCCGCGCCGGTCCACTCCAGACGGACGTCGACCGGGGTGGTGAGCGTGGCCTCCAACCGGACCGCGGCGGCCGGCTCCGAAGTGGACGGTGTCGCGGCGCAGCCGGCCGCGCAGAGGGCCAGGACGAGCGGTAGTGCCTTCACGTCGCCTCCGTAGCGGGTGCGGCCGTCCCCCGCCCGGGACGGCCGCGCGGGTCTACTTCTGCCAGAACTGGATACCGCTCCACACGACCGTGGCCGGCCCGGCGCCGCTGTTGGTCCGGTACGCGCCGAACTTGTCGTAGTAGCCGCCGCTCCCGCCGGTCTGGGAATGCCGGTTGGAGCCGTTGATGTACGTGCGGTGCGCGCCGTTGCCGGTGTTGTGCACGGTGTTGACCCGCACCGTGGCACCGACGGTGGCGCCGGTCGCGAGGGTGGTGCCGCCGTGCACCGCGTACAGCCGGCCACCGCGCTCCACCGCCAGCATGAAGAAGGGTCCGCTGGGACCGAACGTCTGCTTCAGGCTGATCCGCGTACCCGGCATGCTGGTGATCCGGAAGTAGCCCTCGAACTGGCGGACGCCCGTGCTGTACGTGGCGTACCGGCGCTCGGCCCGCTGGTCACCGCTCGCGGTCGAGCAGGTGAGCTGGAAGGTCAGCCCGTTGACCACGCCGCAGCCCCGCTCCTGCACCGTGAAGGACGGCGAGTAGGCGGTCCACGGGCCGCTCTCCAGCGGCTCGGCACCGGCCGGCGCCGCCACGCCGACGGCGGCGAGCACCAGCATGGCACCGGTGACGGCGAAGGCGAGCAGTCGTCTCGTCATGAGGCCTCCTGACCCCGGTGCGCACACACCGGATCGTGGGGGGAGTTTTTCCGAACTAAGCAGCCCGATCACCGGGCGGACAAGCCGCAGGTATTCGCACAAGTCGATAGAAAGGGTATTTTCGGACATCGATTTCCCACCTGGTGGCACAGCGGCGTCGCGGGAGCGTGCCCACGTGGGCTGGCAGACTGTGGAACGGGTAACCGCTGGGGGAGCCGAGCTTCGCCCTCACCGGGGCGACGGCCGGCGCGCTCGCCCAGATCTGCCAGCGCCTCGACGGCCTCCCCCTCGCGATCGAGCTGGCCGCCGCGGTCGTGCCCGCGCTGGGCGTCGACCGGATCGCCGCCCGCCTCGACGACCGCTTCCGCCTGCTCACCCACGGCAGCCGCACCGCCTCGCCCCGCCACCAGACGCTCCGCGCCGTCATCGACTGGAGCTACGACCTGCTGGACGAGCCCGCACAGCGCCTCGCGAAGGCCGCGCGTGGCTCGCCCGCGCCCTCGCCCTCGACGCCGGCGTGCCCGAGCTGGTCCGCGCCCGCGCACTCGACAGCGCCGCCGGCCTCGCCACGATCCAGGGCGACCTGCCGGCGGCGGCCGCCGCCGCGGAGGAGTCGGCCCGGCTGAGCCGCGAGGCCGGCGACGGAGCCGGCGCCGCCCGCGCGCTGACCACGTCGGGCCTGGCCGCGTTCTACGCCGGCGACCACCCGAGGGCGGTGCGGGTGCTGGAGGAGTCGGTACGCCAGGCGAGGGCGGCCGGCGACCGCGGCCAGGCCGGCTTCGCGTTGATGTACCTGGCCGCCACCGCCCTGGCCCGCGCCGAGTACGCCGAGGCCGTCCGCCACCGCGACGAGGGCGAACCCGACCTCCGCGCGGTCGGCGACCCCGAGGGCCTGGCCTGGATCCACATCTGCCGCCACGGCGCCGCCTGGCGCACCGGCGACCGCCCCGACGGTCCCTAGCCGGCCGAGAAGACGACCACGACGGCGAGGATGAGCACGCCACCGGCGATCCGCACCGCCCACGGCCGGGTCAGCACCGCCGCCACCAGCGCGAACGCGACACCCACGAGCGGCAACCCGACCCGCAGGTCACCCACCGGGACAAGCTCGGAGTCGCGCAGGCTGACCCAGCCGAGGGCGGCCAGGCCGACGCCGCCCAGCACGACGAGCAGCGTCCAGACCACCCGCGGGCCAGGCGTAGCGGTGAGCGGCGAGCCGTCCTTGGTGGCGGCCCCGACCCCGAAGAGCGCCAGCAGGACCAGAAAGATGTGGACGACCACCAGCGGCGCGAACGCCATCACCGCCGCCAACGCGAGCAGCATCGCGAACGGCGCGAGCACCGTCGCCACCAGCCCCGTCACCACAATCTGCCCCAGAGCGGCAACGACCGGCGACTGTCGGATGCTCACACGATCAACCCCCGTCACCAAGGCCACCCGCCGCCCGTCCGGGTGCGCCGCGATCGTAGCGTCGGGCGCTTTCACTTCGCTCTCACAAAGCCACACCCTCGCCGCGGCTCGGGCCGGTCGGTGCAGGTCTGGCCGAGCGCTCGCTTCGACAAGCAGATTCGAGCTACCGCGATGTCCGTCGTGGTCCATGCCGCTGCTCCCGCGGCCTCACCCGTCCGCTGTTGCTTGCGGTCACCCCTTTTGCCTCGGCGGATGCAGCGGTGTTTGTCCACAATGCCTGTTGCCGACAGGCGGCAGAAGATCGAAACAGGGCTTCGTCGCCCTGAGTAACCGCCGCCGCCCATGTGCACGGCCCAAGATTCGAGATCTTGGAGAGTTTAGGCGCCATATCGACCCTAACTGTCCTAGATCTGAAAACTTCTTACCTGAGCCCGCCGACGATGCGTCACCGACAGTGGCCAGCGGGCAGCGGAGGTCGGGGGATTTCGGCGAGCGCCAAGCTGGCCGCCGACCGGAGCGGTGCCCGCGGGAAAGCACCCCAAGAAAACGCTCCGCTTCGCTCCACGTTCCCCCGGCGGCCCCGCGCATACGGTCCGCAGGTGACACGGACAGGGGCAAAAAATGCGGGTCCAGAACCCCGAGTCGGAAGCGGGGGTGAACCCAGGGCGATCCCGGATGGGTCTGACGCGCCGGGTCCGTGAGGCTCGATCTTGACCGACTGTTTACGGGGGTTGCGGATGAAGCGTGTACGTCAGGCATTGGTGACCGCGACGGCGGCGTTGGCGGTGGTCGCGGCGCCGACCGCCGCCGCCGCCGAGCCGAAGGATGAGTTGCGGAGAGAGTTGGACGGCGTCGTGGCCGCCCATGCGGTGGGTGCGTTGGCGGAGGTGCGCGACGGGCGGCGTGTGTGGCGGGGCGGCAGCGGGGTCGCCGCGCTGGGCACGGCGCGGGCGGTTCCGGTCGACGGGCGGTTTCGGGCGGGCAGCATCACGAAGACGTTCCTGGCGACGGTCGTCCTTCAGCTTGTCGACGCGGGGCGGCTGCGGCTGGACGACCCGGTCGAGGCGTGGCTGCCCGGGGTGGTCCCGGACGGGCGCCGGGTCACCGTGCGCCACCTGCTCAACCACACCAGCGGGTTGTACGACGTGTTGCGTACGCTGCCGATGCCGCCCGCGGCGGAGTTCTACGACAACCGGTGGCGCACCTGGACCGCGGAGGAGCTGGTCGCGCGGGCGCTGGCCAACCCGCCGACCTTCGAGCCGCCGGGTGCGGCCTACTCGTACTCGAACACCGGCTACGTGCTGCTCGGCCAGATCATCACGGCGGTGACCGGCCGGTCGTACGGCGAGGAGATCGAGCGGCGGATCATCCGGCCGTTGACGTTGCGCGGCACCTCGTTGCCGGGTGCGTCGCCGTGGATTCGGGGGCCGCATCCGCGCGGCTACGTGCCGGCGCCGCCGGGCAGCCCGGCGCGGCTGCTCGACTACACCGAGATGAACCCGTCGGTGATGGGCGCGGGCGGCGAGATGATCTCCACGACGAGGGATCTCAACCGCTTCTTCGCCGCGCTGCTCGGGGGGCGTCTGCTGCCGGACCGCCTGCTCGACGAGATGAAGACGCCGGGCACCGAGACCAAGAAGTACGGGCTCGGGCTGGCCTGGCGGGACACTCCGTGCGGGATCACCGTGTACGGCAACGACGGCGACGCCATGGCCTACCAGGCCTACTCCTTCTCCTCGCTGGACGGGCGCTACCAGGTCACGGTCGCGATCACGCCGGCCTTCCGCGGTGATCCCGACGACGCCGTCGAGGCGTTCGTGGACAAGGCGATCTGTGGGTGACCGATAAGGAATCCGGAAGGTCCGCGGCCTAGAGTTTCCGGCATGCGGGGGAACGGAGTTCGGGTGCTCGTGGTGGGGGCGGGGATCGCCGGCTTGGCGGCCGCCCGCACGTTGCGGGCCTGGGGGGCGGACGTCGAGTTGGTCGAGCGGAGCCCGACCGCGCGGGTCGACGGTGCCGGCATCTACCTGCCGGGAAACGCGATCCGCGCGCTCGACGACCTGGGGCTCGCGACGCAGGTGGCCGCGCGGGCGGTGGAGATCCAGCGCCAGCGCGTCAGCGACCACCGGGGCCGGTCGCTGATGGACCTGGCGGTGGCGGACGTCTGGCGCGGGGTGGGGCCGTGCCTGGCGTTGCACCACGCCGACCTGCACCAGGTGCTGCTCGCCGGCGCCAAGGACGTGCCGATCCGCTGGGGTGGCACGGTCGAGTCCATCGTGGACACCGACGACCACGTGCGGGTCACGCTCAGCGACGGCACGCGCCAGGGGTACGATCTCGTGCTCGGCGCCGACGGCGTGCACTCTTCGGTCCGGCGGTTGATCTTCGGTGCGGGTGCCGCCGCCCGTCCCACCGGGCAGTTCGCGCGGCGCTTTCTCGCCCGCTGGCCCGGGACGGGTCCTGTGTGGTCGGTGATGGTGGGGCGCGGCTCCGCGTTCCTCACCATCCCGATCGGCGACGGCCTCGTCTACGTCTACTGCGACGGGCCGCTCGACGCGCCGCGGGTGCCGCCGCGCGAGCTGCTGGCCGGGTTCGCGGAGCCCGTGCCCACGGTCCTCGACGCCGCCGAGGAGGGCATGCAGAGCGGGCCGGTCGAGGAGGTCTCCCTCCCCCGCTGGTCGCGCGGCACGACGCTGCTGGTCGGCGACGCCGCGCACGCCACCTCGCCCAACATGGCCGAGGGCGCCGCGATGGCCCTCGAAGACGCGCTGGTGCTGGCCGACTGCCTGACCGCCGCGGGCACGATCGCCGGCGCGCTGCGGGCGTTCGAGGAGCGGCGCCGGCCGCGCACCGAGTGGGTGCGCGCGCAGACGCACCGCCGCGACCGCAGCCGCTCGCTGCCCACACCGCTGCGCAACCTCGTGCTCGGCAAGCTGGGCGTCAAGCTCTTCCAGACGAGCTACAAGCCTTTGCGCGAGCGGCCGTAGGCGGCCACGGGCACCACTGTCCGAACTGGAGGTATACGCTCAGCGAGCGTTGGTGCCGGGCCGTCGTGGGGGCGGCCCGGCGGTCATCTCCACGACCAGCGGCCGGTGGTCGGAGAAGGGCACCAGCGGCGTCTCGGCGGCTCCCTCGGCCGACCACCGCGCTCCCCCACGGCGGTCGAGCAGCACGTGGTCCAGCTGCACCCGCGGCTGCCAGGCGGGATACGTCGCGACCCGGGCGAGCGGCCGCCACCCGGAGACAAGGGCCGCCGCGCGGGCCGGCATGTTGAGGTCGCCGAGCAGCACCCGCGGCGACGGGAGCCGGCGCAGTGCCCGGATCGCCAGGCGCAGCTGGCCGGCGTTCCACGCGGGCACGAACGAAAGGTGGGTGCTCGCGACGGTGAACGGACCGTCCGGTCCCTCGATCACCGCGGCGAGGACGACCCGCGGCTCGTCGTGCAGCCACATGAACCGCCCGGCGGGCACCAGCCCGTTTCCCCGCGGCGGTCCGGCCGCCATGATCGGCGCGCGGACCGGCGCCCCGGCCAGCCGGGTGACGTGCCAGGACCGCACCGGCCAGCGGCTGATCAGGCTCACCCCGAAGCTCGGCTCGTCGACGCCGTCCTCGTCGTGGGCGAGCCGGCGGTACGCCTCGCCCGGCGTGCCGATCAGCGCGGGCGCGAAGCGGTGCGCGACGGCGCCGCTCGCCTCCGCCGCGAGCGCGGTCAGGTCGAGGTGGCCGCTGCGCGCCTGTGACCGGTCGACCTCTTGCATGCCGAGCACGTCGGCGTCGAGGCCGGCGACCGCGGCGGCGAATCGCTCCCGCTCCACCTCCCCGTCGTCGAGGGACCTTCCGTGCAGGACGTTGAAGGTGGCCAGGCGCACGGGTTCCAGGGTACGGGCGTCCCGATCGCGCCGCCGAAGTCTCTTACTATGAACAAAGTTAACTGATAAGCTTCCTGCCCAATCGACGATGATTGGGGTTCTCATGGGCGCTCGGCGTTTGGTGTTGGCCCTGGCGACAGGGGTGGCGGCGGCGGTCGTCGCCGGGATCGGCCTCGCGCCGAACGTCGGGGCGGCGCCCCAGCTGCTCGTGGTCTGCAACGCGCCCGCGTGGGCCGAGGGCAACACCTACACGGCCGGGGGCCAGGTGACCTACGGCGGCCGGCTCTACCAGGCCCTGGTCACGCACACCGCGCACCCCGGCGCCGGCTGGAACCCGGCGGCCACCCCGTCACTGTGGCGCGACCTCGGCGCATGCGACGGGCAGCCCTCGCCCACCCCGACCCGCACCGCCTCCCCGACACCCACGCCGACTCGCACCGCCTCGCCGACGCCCACCACACCGGGACCGACACCGACCGGCTCGACCTGCGCGGTCAAGTCGCGGCCCGGGGGCAAGGTCCTGCACGGGTACTGGGAGAACTGGGACGGCGCGGCGAACGGCGTGCACCCGCCGCTGGGCTGGATCCCGATCACCGACGCGCGGATCCGCCAGCACGGCTACAACGTGATCAACGCGGCCTTCCCGGTGATCCTCTCCGACGGCACGGTGCTGTGGCAGGACGGCATGGACGCCGGGGTCAAGGTGGCCACGCCGGCCGAGATGTGCGCGGCGAAGGCGGCCGGCCTCACGATCCTGCTGTCGATCGGCGGCGCCACGGCCGGCATCGACCTGTCGTCGTCCACTGTGGCCGACCGGTTCGTCGCCACGGTGGTGCCGATCCTCAAGCGGTACAACTTCGACGGCATCGACATCGACATCGAGACCGGCCTCACCGGCAGCGGCAACATCAACCAGCTCTCCACCTCGCAGGCCAACCTGATCCGCATCATCGACGGCGTGCTCGCCCAGATGCCGGGCAACTTCGGCCTCACGATGGCGCCGGAGACCGCCTACGTGACCGGGGGGAGCGTCACCTACGGCTCGATCTGGGGCGCGTACCTGCCGATCGTCAAGAAGTACGCGGACAACGGCCGGCTGTGGTGGCTCAACATGCAGTACTACAACGGCAGCATGTACGGCTGCTCCGGCGACTCGTACTCAGCCGGCACCGTGCAAGGCTTCACGGTGCAGACCAACTGCCTCAACAGCGGCCTGGTCATCCAGGGCACCACGATCCGGGTGCCGTACGACAAGCAGGTGCCCGGCCTGCCGGCCCAGGCGGGTGCCGGCGGCGGGTACATGACGCCCAGCCTGGTGAGCCAGGCGTGGGGTTCGATCAACGGTCAGCTCAAAGGCCTGATGACCTGGTCGATCAACTGGGACGGTTCGCGCAACTGGACGTTCGGCGACAACGTCCGGGCGCTACAGGGACGGTGACGCGAAGAGGGGCGCCCCGCGAAAGGGACGCCCCTCGACCGGTTACAGCGGCGGATGCGCGTTCGCGATCAGCTGCTGGAACTGGGCCTGGAACCAGTGGCCCGAGAGTGGCGCGTCCGGCAGGGCGCCCGACATGTTGAACTGGTTGCGCGCGTTCCCCTCGTACGTGGGGTCGCACATCCGGTCGAAGCCCTTGCCCTCGTCGTTCTCGATGAACCGGCTGGAGCCGTCGGACTCACCCGGCGGCTTGATCCAGACGTACGCGTCGATGCCCGACGCCGGCGTAGCCCTCGGCCGCTCGCCGATGCCGGCCCCGGATTGGTTGCACCAGTTGCCGAGGTGGATACGGCGGTCGAGCCGCGACTCCTCGACGAAGGTCTCCGGGTCGGTCGACGTGCTCGCGCTGGTGGGCCGGTTGGGGCCGCCCCAACCGTTGCGCGAGGTGTCGATCAGCATGCCGAGGTTGTCGTCGAACGCCATGCCCGCGAGCAGGTTGCGGTACGCCTGGGCGTACGACAGCTCGTCCACGTACCTATTCCAGTCGATCCACGACGAGTTGCCCTCACGGACCACCTTGCCGCCCACGACGGTGTTCGCGTCGAAGAACGGCTCGTCCAGGATGCCGTAGTTGGCCACGTTGCTGGCGAAACCGTGCACGTCCGCGGGCGTGGCGCCGTTGGCGTTCGCGGCCTGGAGGAAGACGTCGGCCGAGGCCTGGAAGTTGTCGTCCCACCCGAGCCAGCCGTGGTGGCCGATGTCGATGTAGTTGTAGACGTTCTCGATCGCACCGAGCTGCGCCAGCGCGTACCCGACGCCGTTGATGTAGTTGCCGTTCGCCTTCATCACGTCGCACTCGGGCGTGGCGGTCTCCCGCGGGCTGACGTTGGTCACCAGGTTGGGCAGCGAGTCGATCTCGATGATCGTGACGATCCGCAGACTGGCGTAGGCCGGATCGCCCATGATCTCGGCGATCGGGTCGATGTACTCGGACTGGTAGCGGCCGATCTCCGTCGGGCCGAGTTGGCCGTTGGAGGCGAGCGCGGCGCAGTCCCGGCCGGGCAGGTTGTAGATGACCACCTGGATCAGGTCGGCGCCCTGGGACAGCGCCTCGTCGAGGTGATCCCGCAGGCCCATGGTGTTGGACCCGGCGGAACCCGACTCGATCGCCTCGATCCGGTCCAGCCAGATGGCGGTGGGCTGGTTGGCGATCGCCGCCCCGCCGCTCGCCGCGGCCTGCGCCGACCAGTCCGGGTTGACGTAGACCTGTGCACCCGCGTACGGGTTGTCGACCCGCGCCAACGCGCTGGCGGAGCCGGTGCTGACGGCGACGGCACCCGCCATCAGCGTGAACGCGGCGGCCACGGCGAGGCCGCGGCGCAACCGACGATTGACCTGCATACGTAACACTCCTTGGGGTCGCGTACGGACCCCGGAAGGACCCACGACCGCACCACGCGCGCACGCGCACTGCGGCCCTCCCGGGGGCGGCGGCCCGCGAACCGGGCGCGACAACCGTGCCGCGGGCGCACCACCGGAAATCAGCCATCCGGGCCCGGACCTCGGGCGGCTGTCAATGCGTCAGTCAGCGGCGGGGCCGTCGCGGGGCGAACTCCAGCGCCCCCCGTGCCCTTGTGGTAGCCCTCGGCGAACGATCCCTCCACGAGACCCGTATCGCTCTATGCCGGCTGCCTGGCGCGGCTCTACCCGTACCATATTGCACCCGATTAGATCCATCAATAGCACTTCATCGATTTAATTCTCGATCAATGCGATTGAACGGATAGCGGCCCATAGTCCTATTTGGACATGAAGGGGCCTGTCGTCCCGTACCCAGCACACGCCGCCTGAAACCAGCCCCGGCCCATCCGGTCGGGGTGGCCCCCGTCGTGACGTCCCGCAAGGCAGATTTGTCCCGGGTCCGCGTCAGCGGCGGACCGCCGCTCCCGCCGGAGACCGCGCAGGTCGGCGGCTCGCAGCGCTCGCCGAAATCCCCGACCTCCGCTGCCAGCCCCGCGCCACAAGCCCGCCGCGAGACCCAGGCCCCAACGCGCGGCCTCACCCCTTCCGCCGCCGAGGCGACGGCAACAGACCGAGGTAACCGCAACCAAGAACGAAGCCTGGGCTTGCACCGCGGACCCGGCAGCGGACGGCCGGGGGTTTCGGCGAGCGCTGCGAGCCGCCGGCCGGGAGCGGTGCCCGCGGGAGCAAACGGTCTACAGCTGACGCGAGCGCGGGCAAATATGTCTCCTGAGGGCAGAAACCGAAAGGTCTCCACCCGCGGCGGCCCTCGACGCGAGGCTGATTCGGGCCGCCGGCGACCGTCCTATGTCGACAAACCGACAGCGTCCTTCTCGCGGGCCGCCGGCCGCGGCGGGGCGGGGCGACGGGCGACGAGGTAGAGCGGCGCGGCCGCGGCGAGCACGCCCGCGCCCACGAGCATCGCCGTGCTGACCGAGGTCGCGTCGGCGAGTGCGGTCAGGACGAGCAGGCCGAGCGCGCCGGCGGGCTGGGCCATCATCGAGTTGAGCGAGAGCACGGTCGTGCGGTACGGGCCGTCGACCTGGCGGTGCAGCAGGCCCATGTGCACCGGGTTGGCGGCGCCGTGCACCACGTAGCAGAGCAGGTAGGCGGCGAGCACGCCGGCGGGGCCGGCCAGCAGCGCCATGCCCACGACGGTGGCGCCCTGGAGCACGCGGAGGGTGGCGCCGGTCCACGGCGCGCCGATCCGGCGGCTGGCCAGCGGCACCAGCGCCGCACCGGCCGCGGACGCGAGCCAGGCGGCCGAGCCGGCGGGGCCGAGCAGCGCGGCGGCGGTGTCGGCGTCGTCGACCACCTCGGTCAGGCGCACCGGCAGCAGCGTCTCGAACGTGATCATGCCGAAGCCCCAGAACAGCTCCACCGCGACGAGCGCCGTCAGGATCCGGGAGCGGCGCAGCAGCCCGAACGCGGCCCGGATCGTGCCGGGCACCTCGCGCACCGAGGCGGCCAGCGCTCTCGCGCCGCGTGCCGGCCGCACCTCGGTCAGCAGCGCCGCGACCGCGACCAGCGCGACCACCTGCACGGCGAGCCCGGCCAGCACCGGCACGGCGAGCGGGTTCACCCCGGGAAGCGGGTCGAGGGCGACGAGCCCGCCGCTGGCGAGCGCTCCCCCGGCGATGGCGACACCGGCGACGGCGCCACCGCGGCTGAGGCCGCTCTCGATGTCCGCCTCCGGGTCGGCGGCCAGGGCGGCGTCGACGTACCAGGCGTCGAGCGGGCCGCTGTCCAGCGCGCGGTAGATGCCTTGAAGCGCGAAGACCGCGGCGAACAGCGGCAGGGAGCCGGCGACCGCGAGGAGCCCGAACGAGGCGAGGTTGACCACGCCGGCGGCGAGCAGCACGGGGCGCCGGCCGATCGCGTCGGCGAGCCCGCCGGTGGGCAGCTCCAGCATGAGCACGATGAGGCCCTGCGCGACGCCGGCGGCGCCGACCTGGGCGAGCGTGAGGCCGCGGTCGAGCGGCAGGAGCACGAGGATCGGGATGATGAGGCCGGTCGGGAGCCAGCGCAGGCCGTGCAGAAACATGTAGCGCCGGCGGGCGCCGGTCGCGTTCATCGCGGCAGCCTCGGGAAGCCTGCGATGAAGACGAGCACCTGCTCCCCTTCGCCGGTGGCCTCGCTCCGGTAGCGCTCGATCACCGCGTGCAGCTCGTCGTTGAGCGCGCGCAGCCGGTCGGGCGGCAGCACGAGCCCGAAGTCGCTGACCTCGGCGGCGTCGCGCCAGGCCGGCGGGTGCGAGTAGTGGTCGCGCACCCAGTCGACGAGCAGCTCGGTGAACCCCCGCACCTGGTACTCCGTGAGCCAGGTCGCGGCGGCCCGGTCGTCGGGGTCGTCGGCGACGTCGCGGCTGTCCCAGCCGTGCTCGCGGTGTGCGGCCCGCCACCAGCGCTCCCGGCCCTGGCCCTGCCCGGTGTCCTCTTCCACCAGGCCGACGGAGGCGAGCTGGCGCAGGTGGTAGCTGGTCGCGCCGGTGTTGCTGCCGATCGCCGCGGCGAGCCCGGTGGCGGTCGCCGGACCGTCGAGCCGCAGCGCGCTGAGCAGGCGCGACCGGAGCGGATGCGCGAGCACCCGCAGCTGCCTGCTGTCGAGCCGGATGGGTTCCATACCGGCACCGTACCTTGCACAGAACCTATGCACAAGTCTTATGCACATGTTCTGTGCACCGGGCGGGCCTTACGGAAATCCAGTCCTTGACGCGTGGAGGGATGTCGATGACCCTGATTCTCAGAACCGCCTCTTCGGCGCTGTGGCGGCCCCTTCGCGGGTCCGCCACGGGCGGTGTGTCCCACCATCGCCCGACGCCTGGAGGTGTCATGTCGCAGTACCCCCATGCCCGTTCGCGCCGCACGCTCGCGGCCGCCCTGACCGTGGTCCTGGCCGGCCTGCTCGGCGCGGTCGCCGTCGCGCAGGGCCCGGCGGACGCGGCCGGCCCGCTGATCTCGCAGGGCCGGCCGGCCACCGCGTCGTCCGCCGAGGGTGCCGGCCTCGCCGCGCCGTTCGCGGTCGACGGCGACCCGGGCACCCGCTGGTCCAGCCAGTTCGGCGATCCACAGTGGATCCAGGTGGACCTCGGCCAGACCGCCGGCATCGACCAGGTCGTCCTCGCCTGGGAGGCGGCGTACGCGACCGGGTTCCGCGTCGAGACGTCGACCGACGGCACGAGCTGGACCCAGATCTACGCCACCACCACCGGCACCGGCGGCACGCAGACCCTCGCGGTCAACGGCTCCGGCCGGTACGTGCGCGTGTACGGCACCGCGCGCGCGACCGGTTGGGGCTACTCGCTGTGGGAGTTCCAGGTGTACGGGACGGCCGGCCCGTCCACCGGGACACCCATCTCCGAGTTCAAGAACGTCACGGCGTCCTCGTGGGAGGGCGGCAACGCACCGGCCGCGGCGCTTGACGGCCGCACCACCACCCGGTGGTCCAGCCAGTTCAGCGATCCACAGTGGATCCAAGTGGACCTGGGCGGGGCGGCCACCATCACCGGCGTGACGCTCGTCTGGGAGTCCGCGTACGCGACCGCGTACCGGATCGAGACCTCGACCAACGGCACCACCTGGACCCAGGTATACGCCACGACCGCCGGGCGGGGCGGCACCGAGCGGCCGGCCGTTTCCGGCGCAGGGCGCTACATCCGGCTGACCGGTACGGCACGGGCGACCGGCTACGGGTACTCGCTGTGGGAGTTCCAGGTCTTCGGTGCGGTCGACACGCAGGCGACTACGCCGCCGATGCTCTCCGGCCCGACCCGGCCGCCGGCGACCACCGGGCAGTTCGCGCTCAGCGCGCCGGCCAACGGGGCGATGGTCACGAACACCCGCCGGCCGCCGCTGTCCTGGGCCGCCGTCGGCGGTGCCGCCCGATACCAGGTGTGGCTCAACGTCAGCCGGACCGACTACGACTTCGCCGCGTCCGGCAACCTCGTCGACCTGTACACGAAGGTCGCCGAGCCCACCGGCACCAGTTACACACCGACCTGGGACATCGCCGACCGGTGGACCTACAAGTGGTACGTGGTCGCGGTCAACGGCTCCGGCGGCACCGTCGCCACGTCGAACATCCGCCAGTTCAGCCTCTACGTGCCCACGCTGGAGGCGGTCGCCGACGGCGTCGGGATCGTGAGCGGCGCGCGTGACCTCAACCGCGACGGCGCCATCCAGCCGTACGAGGACTGGCGGCTGCCGGTCGAGTCGCGGGTCAGCGACCTGCTCGGGCGGATGACGCTGGAGGAGAAGGCCTACCAGATGTTCTACAACGCGCAGGCCTTCGCCCAGTCGGGTTGGCACTTCGGGCCGGCCGACGCGGCCGACCTGCACGCCAACCTGCTGCGGGCGAGCGGCACCCGGCTGGGCATCCCGTTC
Organism: Phytohabitans sp. LJ34; assembly: GCF_052068095.1. Classification (NCBI taxonomy): domain Bacteria; kingdom Bacillati; phylum Actinomycetota; class Actinomycetes; order Micromonosporales; family Micromonosporaceae; genus Phytohabitans; species Phytohabitans sp. LJ34. Next base: position 36,410 of record NZ_JBQHDG010000008.1, read on the forward strand.
GTCTCGGCGGGCGACACCATCCACGGGTACAAGACGGCCTACCCGACGCAGAGCGCGCTCGCCGCGGGGCGCGACTACCCGCTCGACTACAAGCTCGGCGACATGCAGCGGCGCGAGCAGCTCGAAGTGGGCACCCGCGGCGTGCTCGGCCCGCTCGCCGAGGTGGGCACGAAGGTGCTGTACCCGCGGATCCAGGAAGGGAACGGGGAGAGCGCCGAGGTCGCGGCCGCGCAGGTGCGGGCGCTCGTGGCCGGCCTTCAGGGCGGCCCGGAGCTCAACCCGGCGTCGGTGCTCGCCACGGTCAAGCACTGGCCCGGCGAGGGTGCGGGCGGCGAGGCGCTGATCGTGTACGACGCCGTCACCATCAAGTACCACATGATCCCGTTCCGGGCCGCGATCGAGGCCGGTGCGGTCAACATCATGCCCGGCTACGCGGGCAGCTCCTACCTCGACCCGGGCGGCCCGGGGGCCGGCGACAGCGCGCCGATCCTCGCCTACCTGCGGCAAAACCTCGGCTACACCGGCCTCATCACCACCGACTGGCTCCCGTCCGGCTCGTGGGTCGGCGCCGCGCGCGCCGGCTCGGACGTGATGGGCGGCGCCGACCCGGGCGCGCCCGGGTACAGCATCGGCACGTTCACGGCGGGCGTGCCGGCGGCCAGGATCGACGACGCGGTGCGCCGGGTGCTGCGGCTGAAGTTCCAGCTCGGCATCTTCGAAAACCCTTACGGCGACCCGGTCAACGGCCCGTACCGCCTCCACACGCCGCAGTACACGAGCCTCGCCAACCAGGCGGCGCGGGAGTCGATGACGTTGCTGCGCAACAACGGCGTGCTGCCGGTACGCCTCAACGCCGGCGACAACATCGTGGTGGCCGGGCCCCGCGCCACCGACTCCGGCGCCTGCTGCATATGGACGAGCTACTTCCACCAGGAGTACGGCTCGCAGAACATCCTCGAGGCGATCCGCGCGCGGGCGGCGCGGGCCGGCGTCAACGTGTACCAGGACACCGGTCCGTCGCCGAAGCTGGCGGTGGTGGCCGTCGGCGAGGGTTCGTACACCCACGCCACGAGCTGGGTGAAGGAACAGCCGTACCTGCCGGCCGACCAGCTCGCCGTCATCCAGGGCTTCCAGCGGCAGGGCATCCCGGTCGTCGTGCTCCTCGTGATGCCGCGCCCGTACGTCATCACCGAGTGGCACGAGCTGGCCGGCGCGGTGGTCGTCACCTACCGCGGCGGCGAGGAGATGGGACCGGCCGCGGCCGGGCTGCTCTTCGGCGACTACCAGCCGCGCGGCAAGCTGCCGTGGCAGCTGCCGCGCACCCTCGACCAGGTGCTGCGGCCGGGCGGCGGTGACGTGCTCGCCGACGCCAACGAGCAGTGGGACCTGCCGTACGACCTCGGCGCCACCGCCGCCCAGCGCAACGAGATCCGCGCGCGGATCGACGCCGGGCAGCCGGTGCCGACCGGCTACGGCAATCCCCTGTACCCGTTCGGTGCCGGCATGACCGGCTTCTGAGCGTCTACTGTGGTGTCGTGAGCGATCTCCAGGAGACTCCGGCGGCCCGGCTCGCGTTGCGCGTCGGGACGCCGGAGTTCGCCGCCGCGCAGGAGGCGCTGGCCGAGCACGTCGCACAGAAGCGGATCGACTCCGCGGAGTACGAGCGGCGGATGGAGCTGATCAAGGCGACCACCACGCAGGGCGAGCTGCTGCGGATCTTCGCCGACCTGCCGGAGCCGCATCCCGACCTGCCCGGCCTTCCTCCGCCGCTGCCGCTGCGCAAGGGTTCAAACCCCGACGACCTCCCCCTCTACGGCGTCGCCTGCCTCCTCGCGATGCTGCTCGGCGTCCCGGTCGCGATCGTGCTCGGCGCGGTCAACGGCTGGTGGTGGACGCTCGCGGTCCCGGTGGTGTTCTGCGTGCTGGTGGTCACCGCCATCGCGATCGTCGAGGGTCTCCGCAGCCGCCGCTGACGGAACAGCTGGAACGCTCGGGCGAGACGATTCCGGCTGGCCTCTTCGTAGCGTGTGGACGGTGCGGGCCACCCTCCCCCTCGCCGCCGCGTACGAGCCGCCGTCGGCGGCGGTCGTCGTGCTGGCCGGCATCCTCGCACTGCTGATCACCACGGTCGGCTGGCCGACACTCCGCCACATCATCGCCATGGCCCACCTGGGCGGCTACGCCACCGCCGCGTCGTTCGTCGGCAAGGTCACGGGCGTGGAGCTCACTCGTGGGCGCGCCCTGCTCAAGTACGAGCACCCCGGCAGTTGGCTCGCCAAGTTCGCGGTCGCCTGGTCGGGCTACACCGGGCCACCCGCCTTCGGCCTGCTGGGCAGCTTCCTGCTCGTGAAGGGACAGGTGGAGGCCGTCCTGTGGGTCAGCCTCGTCCTGCTCTTCCTCCTGCTGCTCAGCGTCGCCAACTGGTTCGGCCGGATCGCGGTGATCCTCACCGGCGTCGCCCTGTGGGCCGTCGCCCGGTACGCGCCGGACGGCCTGCGGGAGCTGTTCGCCGTGACCTGGGTCTGGTTCCTGCTCATCGGCGGCGTCGTGAACACCGTCGACCTGCGCCGGATCAGGCGCGCCATGAAGGCGGACAAGAAGCCGGACAAGAAATCCGACGTCGTCAAGCTCTGGCAGCTCGCCTGGATCCCGCCGCCGATCGGTGTGGCGCTCTTCTGGCTGCTCTCCGTCGCCGCGCTGGTCGTCGGCGCCGGCGTCATGCTCGGCCTGGTCGAGATGCCGTCCGCGCCGGCGGCGCCGGCCGCACCGACCGCTACGCCGACCTGACCCCGTCCAGCGCGAGCTGCCGCCCGGGCCACCGCGCCCGCAGCCAGCGGTCGTGGCTCGCGACGACCACCGCTCCCGGGCCGGTCCCCAACGCCTCCTCCAGCTCGTCGCAGAGCCGCGGCGACAGGTGGTTCGTCGGCTCGTCGAGCAGGAGCAGCTCCGGCGGATCGGCCACCAGCAGCGCCAAGGCCAACCGCCGCCGCTGCCCGACCGACAGCTCACCCACCGGCCGCGCGGCGTCGCGCGGGGTCAACAAACCCAAAGACCGCAGGGGTACCGCCTCCGCGCGCTCCGGACCCAGCTCCAGCTCGTACGTGTCGTGCGCGGTGCGGTCCGGCCGGTCGAACACCGTGTCCTGGGTCAGCAGCCCCACCCGCAGCCCGCGCCGCCGCCGTACTTCGCCCGTTCCGTGGAGCGTCCCGGCGAGCACGGCGAGCAATGTGGACTTTCCGGTGCCGTTGGCGCCGGTGACCAGCAGCCGGTCGTCGGCGGGCAGGTCGAGGCGGTCGAGGCTGAGCCGGCCGGGCACGCGCAGGTCGCGCACCGACACCAGCAAACCCTCGGCGCCACCGGTGACCAATGTGGACACCCGGAACCGCAACGGCTCGGGCGGCTTGCGCACCTGGTCGCGTTCGAGCTCGTGGAGGCGGCGGGTGGCGTTGCGCACGCGGCGGGAGACCTGCTGCTCGACCCGGTTGCCGATCATGCCGTACGACATCTTGTTCTTGTCCTTCGGCGGCCGCGCGTACCCCACCCGGTGCGCGGTGACGGTGACCGCGTGCCGCAGCTCGCCGAGCTCCTCCTGCTCCTCGGCGAAGCGGCGCTGCCAGCGTTCCCGCTCGGCGCGCTTCTCCGCCTGGTAGGCCGTGTAGCCGCCGCCGTACCGGGTCGGGCCGTCCACGGCCGGGTCGAGGTCGACCAGGTCGGTGCAGACCGCGTCGAGCAGCGTGCGGTCGTGGCTGGCGAGCACGACGACGCCGGGCAGGCCCCGCAGCTGCTCCTCCAGAAACGCGGCCGCCGCGTCGTCGAGATGGTTGGTCGGCTCATCGAGCAGCAGCGCCGACGGCCGCCGGATCAGCAGCGCCGCGAGCGCGAGGCGCCCGCGTTGCCCACCGGAGATCGAGCCGAGCGTGCGGTCGTAGGCGATGTCGCCCACGCCCAGCCCGGCCAGCATCAGCCCGGCACGGCGGTCGGCGTCCCAGGCGTCGGTCTCCTGCGCCCGGTCGAGCGTCTCGCCGTACTCCCTGAGCAGGTCGCCGTCGCCGGCGCCGGCCGGTTCGGTCGCGAGCGCGGCGGTGAGCCGGTCGAGCGCGGCCAGCACCTCGCGCGCGTCACGCAGCGCGTCGTCGACCACGTCACGCACGGTCGCGCCGAGGTCGAACGGCATCTCCTGGTGCAGGTAGCCGAGGTCCGGCGGGCGCACGACGCTGCCCCCGTCCGGCTCGTCCACGCCGGCGAGGATGCGCAGGAGGGTGGTCTTGCCCGTACCGTTCTCGCCGATCAGCCCGATGCGGTGACCGGGCGCGGCGACGAGCGAGACGCCGTCGAGCACCCGGCGCGCACCGAACGTGCGGACGAGATCATGGGCGACAAGGGGATGACGTGACACAGGACACCACCGCGGGATAGACGCTGCCGCCCGCCGGGCAGTGCCTCGGACGCGGGCGCGTGGGGTGCCTGTGGATCACATCGCCGTCCACGGTAACCACCGCGCCGCGACCCCGCAAACGATTAACCGAATCATCTCGGCGCCGCGTCGCGGCGGACGAACGTCAGCGCGCCGGCCGCCAGCGCGGCCGCCGTCCAGCCGGCCAGGGCAGCCAGGCCGGCCCGCGGGTTGCCGGGGGCGGCGCGCTCGATCCAGGTCCGCCAGCGCTCGTCGGTCACGAACTGGGTCGCGATCGGCGCGAGGTAGAGCAGCCCCAGCACCGTGCTGAGGGCGGCCGCCGTCCGCTGGAGGGTCGCCGCCACGCCGAGCGCGAGCAGAGCGATCAGCACGAGGTACGCGACGGTGCCCAGACCCGCCCGGAGCGTGCGCCCGTCCAGGTCGGGGCCCGCCACGGTCGAGGCGGCCACCGCGACGAGTGCCGCCGGCAGGACCGCGGCGGTCACGGCCAGTGCCTTCGCGGTGAACGCCACCGCGCGGGCCGGGATCGCCGTCAGCGTCGTGGCACGGCACTCCCCCGCCGCGGCCAGGACCGCCAGCGCCACCACCGCGAGCTGGCCGAGGTAGACGCCGGTAAGGCCGAGGCGGGCCGCGTCGCAGTCGGTCTCGCAGGAGGCGCGGACGGCCGTGCCCAGCCCCGCCGTCGCGACCACCGTGACCAGCGGGAGCCAGGCCGTGGCGGGCAGCGTGCGGAGCTTCGTCCACTCGGCGTGGCACGCGCGGGCGAGCCTCACGCGTCCCTCCGCCGCAGCAGCAGGTAGGCGACGGCGAGCGCGGCCGCCGCGTACCCGGCCAGCACGGCGAGGCCGGTCCACGGGCGTCCCGCCCACGGGAGCAGGAACACGTCGTCGGTCTCCCGCACCTGCTGCACCGACAAGCCGGCGACCGGGCTCAGCCGCTGGACCCACATCCCCGTGCCGGCCGGCAGCAGCGGGGTGACCGCGGCCGGCACCAGCAGGACCGTGGCCACGGCGGCGATGGCGGCCGCGCCGCGCCGCAGGATCGCGCCCAGGCCGAGGCTCAGCAGCGCGACGAGTGCCACCGCGGCGGCCGTGCCGGCCACGACCCGCAGCACCCGCGGGTCGCCGAGCGACGGGTCGGGGTAGGTGGGCGGGCGGTACCCGTTGCGCCGCAGCAGCGGCTGGGCGAGCAGCAATGCGCCGGCGGTGGCGACGAGCGCGGCCACGAAGCAGGCACCGCCGGCGACCACGGCCTTGGCGGCGAGCACCGGCCCGCGCCGAGGGCTGGCGGCGAACGTGGTGCGCACCATGTGCCGGCGGTACTCGGCGGTCATCACCAGCGCGCCCAGCGCCACCAGCGGCAGCATCCCGGCGAACGTCCCGGCCGTGGCCGCCACCACCCGGCTGCCGTCGTCGGCCTGGGCGACGATGTCACCTGGCTGAGCGGTGACGGCGTAGGTTTCCGCCGTGTCCATCGTGGACTGGCCACCGGGGACACCCACGTCCGTGCCGACCCAGGCGCCGCCCAGGCTCACCGAGTCGAACACCGCCGTCGCGGGCCGGGTGGGCACGAGCACCGGCCGGGTGGCCACCGTGCGGGTGGCGCCCGGCGACGTGGCGAACAGTCCGATCTCGACAGTCGGCGCCAGGCCCGCCATCGGCACGCTGCCCACCGGCCGCCAGGCGTGGCCGTCCGCCGAGGCGTACCCGCTGACGGTGGCGCCGGTGCGGACCAGGCGCAACCAGGAGGCCGCCGCGCCGCCCGCGATGTCCACTGTGAAGTCTGCCTGCATCCGGGTGCCGTGGCCCGGCGTGACGAGCACCGCGGCGTAGCGGGCGCCCGGCACCGCGCGCTCCTTCACCATCAGCCCGGTCATCGCCCACGGGTGGCCGCCGGCCGGCGTGCGGACGCGCGCGGTGAGGGTACCGTCGCCGGAGAGCGGTTGGTGCACGAAGCGAAACTCGTCGACGTAGGCCGCGCGGCCGTAGGTCCCGGGGTTTCCCGCCGAGGCCAGCAGCGGGAGGGCGAGCATGACCGCGGCCGCCCCGAGCAGGCACCACACCAGGCCCGGCGCCGTACACAGCTTGGTGAGCTCCGACCGCAGCAGCCTCATGCCGCACCCGCCGTGTACTCGACAGAGCCGCTGGTCAGCGCCACGTAGGCGTCCTCCAGCGAGACGCCGCCGGCGGTCAGCGCCGCCACGCTCGTGTCGGCGAGCAGCCGACCCCGCCCGATCACCACGAGATGGTCGGCGGTGCCGGCGAGCTCGGCGAGCAGGTGGCTGGAGACGAACACCGCCCGCCCCTGCGCCGCCAGCCCGCGCAGCAGCCCGCGGATCCACCGCACGCCCTCGGGGTCGAGCCCGTTGACCGGCTCGTCGAACATCAGCACCGGCGGGTCGCCCAGCAGCGCCGCCGCGATGCCGAGCCGCTGCCGCATGCCGAGCGAGAACCCGCCGAAGCGCCGCCGCGCCACCGCCGCCAGCCCCACCAGCTCGAGCACCTCGTCGACGCGGGCCGGCGGGATGCCGTTCGCGTGGGCCATCCACAGTAGATGGTCGCGGGCCCGCCGGCCGGGGTCGGGCGAGCCGGCGTCGAGGAGCGCGCCGACGTGGCGCAGTGGCGCGCGCAGCTCGTGGTAGCGGCGGCCGCCGACCAGCGCGGCGCCGGCGTCCGGCCGGTCCAGCCCGAGGATCATCCGCATGGTGGTGGACTTGCCGGCGCCGTTCGGCCCCACGAAACCGGTGACCCGGCCCGCCGCGACGGTGAACGTGAGCCCGTCCACGGCGAGCGTCCGGCCGTACCGCTTGCGCAGCCCTTGGCATTCGATCGGTCCCATGTGCTCCATCGAAGCGGCGCCGCGGCGCCGGCGCGTGAGCCCAGGCCCGCATCCACAGCTGGGGGCTAGCCCTACCGCGTACGGTGTCGGGCATGAAGGGCAGGCTGCGCGGGCTCGGGTACGTGGTATCCGGCACGGTCACCGGCGTGCTCACGCTCGTGTGGCTGCCGCTCGCGCTGGTCCTCGGCCTCGGCTTCGGCGCCCCGCTGCTCACCGCGCCGCTCGTCGCCCTCGAACGCCGCCGGCTCGCCCTCCTCGGCGGTCCCTCGCTCCCCGACCCGCACCGCCGGCCCGACCGGCCCGGTGCGGTCGCCTGGCTGCGCGCCCGCCACGCCGAGCCGGTCACCTGGCGCGAGCTGGCCTACCTTGTGCTGCACGGCACGCTCCTGCTGCTGCTCGACGCGGCTGCCACGGCGCTCGCGTTCGCACCGCTGCTGCTGCTCGGCGCGGTGACGCTGCCACAGTCCGAAGGGGACACCGCGACGCTCGACGTGGTGGTCGCCGCCGCCGTCGCCACGCTCGCGGTCGTGGCCGTGCTCGCGGTCGCGCTCGCCGCCCTGTACACGGTGGGTCTGGTCGCCGCGGCGCACGGCGCGCTGGCGCGGCAGCTGCTCGGGCCCGGCGCGGAGGCCGCGGTCCGGACGTTGACACGGTCGCGGGCGCGGCTGGTGGACGCGTTCGAGGTGGAGCGGCGGCGGATCGAGCGGGACCTGCACGACGGCGCCCAGCAACGCCTCCTGGAGCTCGGCATGACGCTCGTCGCGGTCGAGCTGGAGCTCGACGAGGACCCGGAGGCGGCGCGCCCGCTCGTGCGCAAGGCCGCCGGCCAGGCCCGGTCCGCGCTGGCCGAGCTGCGGGAGCTGGTACGCGGCATCCACCCGCGGGTCCTCACCGACCTCGGCCTGGCGGCGGCGGTGGCCGACCTCGCCGAGCGGTCGGCGGCACCGGTGCGGGTGGCGCTCGACCTGCCGCGCCGGCCGCCGTCCACGGTGGAGTCGACGGCGTACTTCGTGGTCGCCGAGGCTCTCGCCAACGCCGCCCGCCACGCGCGGGCCGCCTCCGTGTCCGTGACCGGGCACCTGGAGGGCGACCGCCTCGTGGTGGAGGTACGCGACGACGGGGTGGGCGGCGCCGACCCGGCGCACGGCACCGGGCTGGCCGGGCTCGCCGACCGCACCGACGCGGTGGGCGGCACGCTCACGCTCGCCAGCCCGGCCGGCGGGCCGACCGTGCTGCGGGCGGAGCTGCCGTGGTGACCGCCGGGCTGCGCGTGGTCCTCGCCGACGACGCGGTGCTGCTCCGCGAGGGCCTGGTGGCGCTGCTCGCCCGCTTCGGCCACGAGGCGGTCGCGGTGGTCGGCGACGCGGACGGGCTGGCGCCGGCCGTGGCCGAGCACGGGCCGGACGTGGTGGTGACCGACGTGCGGATGCCGCCCACGTTCACCGACGAGGGGCTGCACGCCGCGATCACGCTGCGCCGCGACCACCCGCGGCTGCCGATCCTGGTGCTGAGCCAGTACGTGGCCACCGCGTACGCGGACACCATGCTCGCCGCGACCGACAGCGGCGGGATCGGTTACCTGCTCAAGGACAGAGTGCTGGAGGTGCGTGACTTCGTCGACGCGGTCGAGCGGGTCGCGGCCGGCGGTTGCGTGATCGACCCGGAAGTGGTCCGCCACCTGCTCGCCCGGCAGCGCAGCCCGCTGGCCCGCCTCACGCCCCGCGAGCGCGAGGTGCTGGGGCTGATGGCCGAGGGCCTCTCGAACACCGCCATCACCCGCCGCCTCACCGTCAGCGAGAAGGTGGTCGGAAAGCACATCAACGCGATCTTCACGAAACTCGACCTGCCGCCGTCCAACGCCGACGATCATCGACGGGTACGCGCTGTGCTGGCCTATCTCCGTGGTGGGATTGAAACGTGAGCGACTGGGGCAAAGATGGCGCCGTGACGGCGGTGCAGACGAGGGTCCGAGAAGGCCGGGTGACGGCCCCGGCCGCGTGGCTCGTGGTGTTGGGGCTGGCCATGGCCGCGGGCGTCGGCCTGTTGTGGCGCTTCTTCGTGCGCACCGAGCGGGGCCAGCTGCTCGACACCGTCGCTCTGGAGGGCAACGCCATCGGCCAGGACCGGGTCGACGGGCTGGCCAGCACCGTGCTCAACGCGGTGTCCTTCGGCTCGCTCGCGGTGGCGACCATCGTCGTCGCGGTGATCGCGCTGGCCCGCGGACGGGTGCTGCTCACGGTGGTGGTCACCGCGTTCGTGGCGACCGCCAACATCGTCACCCAGGTCATCAAGCAGGGCATCTACCGCCCGGACTTCGGCGTCGACCCGGAGCGGGTGACCGCCGGCAACAGCTTCCCCAGCGGCCACGCGACCGTCGCGATGTCCGTGGTCATCGCGCTCGTCCTGGTGGTACCACCGAAAGCGCGCGGCGTCGCGGCCGTCCTCGGCGCCCTCTACGCCACCACCGCGGGTGTGGCGACCATGTCGCTCGGCTGGCACCGTCCCAGCGACGTCGCCGGCGCGGTGCTCGTCGTCGGCGGGTGCGCCGCGCTCGCCTGCCTGCTGCTGGTGCTCGCGCACGGCCGGGACGCCCGCGTGAAGACCGACGACGCCCGCCCGCTCGCCGTCGCGCTGCTGATGATCGCCTCAGCCCTGCTGCTCGCGGTGTCCGCCGGCGCCCTCTGGTGGGTCGACGGCGTCGCCACCACCCCGGTCGACGAGCTCGGCCGCGGCACGCTGATGGCCGCCTACGGGGGCGCGGCCGCGGGCATCGCCGGCGTCGTCTCGGCGGTCACCGCCCTGACCCTGGCCGCCATGCACCGCGTGGTGCCCTGGCGCACCGGCTGACGCCTACGCTGCTGCCATGACGGCGCACGTGGTCAACCCGATCCTCAACGTGAGCGACTTCGCCGCGAGCGTGCGGTGGTTCGAGACGCTCGGCTGGGAGAAGGCGTGGGACTGGGGCGACCCGCCCACCTTCGGCGGCGTCCGCTCCGGCGCGTGCGAGATCTTCCTCTGCCTCGACGGCCAGGGCGGCCGCGGCCACGGCGGCGTGGCGGCGACCTTCGGCCCGGACGGCGACCAGACCGCGGACCGGGGCGCGTGGATGTCGATCTGGGTGGACGACGTCGACGCGCTGTACGAACGCTGCGTCGCCTCCGGCATCGAGGTCACCTGGCCGCCGACCGACATGCCGTGGGGCGTGCGCGAGATGCACGTCCGGCACCCGGACGGGCACGTCTTCCGGATGAGCCACGGCATCCACGACGACCACGAGCATCCGCACCCGCACTAGCCGGCTTCGCCGGCCCCGGGTGGGGCGGCGGCCGAAGGCCGCCGCCCCACCGGTGAAGGTTTGTGGCCACCGCGCTAACCGGCTTCGACCACCCGCTTGAAGGCGGTGAGCTGGCCGCCGTCGGCGCGCCGGATCGCCGCGCGCAGCAGTCCGGCGAACGGCCGCCACACCCCTCCGGCACGGCAGTCGGCGGTCAGGGTGACCCGCGTGCGGTCGCCGTCCGGCACGCAGGTGTATGTGTACGCGGCGGTCACGCCGCCCTGCGCGGAGTGCACCACCACCGTGCGCCCCGGCTCGACCACCTCGACCCGCCCGGTGCGGTCCCGCCCACGGGCCCGGAAGGTCAGCTCCGACCCGCTCACCCGCACACTGTCCACACCGGGCATCCAGGCGGGCGCGGCCGGCCAGTCGGTGAGGCGCGCCCACACCTCGGGCACGGGACGTTCGACGGTGGTGGAGGCGGTGAAGGCGGTGGTCACGGCGGTCAGCGTGCCCGGCCACCCCGGCTAGCGTATTGGACAGACTTCACATCGACGCCCGTCTCCGGCACGAACCCCGGCGCCGCCTGGTCGGGCGTGAAGGCGGCCCGCTGAGCGGCCACGTACCGGGAAGGGGTCACCCCGGTGTGGCGCCGGAAGTCCCGGATGAAGTGGCTCTGGTCGAACCAGCCGTACGCGGCCGCCAGCCCCGGCCAGTCGACCGTCCCGTAGACGTCGATCGCCGCGAGGAGCGCCCGCAGCCGCAGGATCCGCGACAGCACGCGCGGCGACAGCCCGACGACCGCCGTGAACTCCCGGTCGAGGTGCCCGTGCGACACGCCCAACTCGGCGGCCAGCCCCGCGATCGGCCGCAGCGGGTCCTCTTCGAGCGCGGCCACCGCCGCCGCACAACGCCGCACTGCCGGTCCCGGCTCGCCGGGCGCCAGCACGCTTTGGTACAGATCGAGCGCCGCCTCGGCTTTCTTCGCCTGGTCCACCTCGGTCGCCGCCTCCGCTGTCGGCGTTTTGGAGTCGGCGAGCAGCGCGCGGCGCAGGTCCGCGGCAGGCGGCCACGCCGCGAGCAGGTCGACGACCCGCCCCCGCACCGCCGCCGGCGCCACACCGAAGAGCGCCCGACACCCGACCGGCGTCGTCACCACCCCGACGCAGTACGTCTCACCGAGCGGCTCGTTGACCACCGGCCGATCGTGCGGCCCGAGCAGGAAGCCGCCGCGCGCCACGAAGCCCGCCCCGTCCCCGGCCACCAGCCGGATCGGGTCGCCGAGCACGACAACCGCGACGCTGGAGCCCGTCGGCGCGATCAGCTCGCGCCGGTAGTCGATCCGCCCGCGCGCGAACCAAACCGACTCCACCCACGGCGCGAGCGCCTCCGGCCGGCGCGCCACGTAGGTGAACTCCACGCCCCATCCTGGCATGCTGGGACGCCGTGACCAGCACCAGCGACCTGCCCGCACGGATCCACACCGCCTGCCGCCTTACCGGCGACTTCGTACTCCGCTCCGGCCGGATAGCAGGTGGAAGCGGACCCACCACCGCTCGACGAGGTGGCCAAACGCATGGCCGGTCTCGTGCCGGAAGGCACCGAGGTACTCGCCGGCCTGGAGATGGGCGGCATCGCGGTGGTCACCGCCTTGGGCCGGCACGTGGGTCTGCCGTGCGCGTTCGTACGCAAGGCCGCCACGCCATGCGGCACCCGAAGGTTGGCGGAGGGCGCCGCGGTGGCCGGGCGGCAGGCGTCCATAGCCGCGCTCTGTGGGGTTGTTGGTCGGACATGTGCCGCAGCGGCTGTGGCCCGTCGTGGACGTCGATACCCTGAGCACCTCGTCGGTCCCCGTGCGGCCAGCGAAGGGTGGGCATATGGGCAGGGTCGCCATTGTGACCGGTGCGTCCTCGGGGATCGGCGCGGCCGCTAGCCGATGGCTGCACGAGCGAGGGTTCCAGGTTTACGCGGCCGCCCGCCGGTTGGATCGGATGGCTCCGCTCGCTGCCCTTGGTATCCGTGTGGTCAGGGTGGACGTCACCCACGAGGACGACCTGGTGGCGCTGGTCGATCGGGTGGTCAGGGAGTCGGGCCGTATCGACGTGCTGGTAAACAACGCCGGATATGGATCCTTCGGCGCGCTCGAGGACGTGTCGTTGGACGAGGCCAGGCGGCAGTTCGATGTCAACCTCTTCGGCGTGGCCCGGCTGTGCCAGCTCGTGCTGCCCCATCTTCGGGTGCAGGGTTCCGGACGCATTATCAATGTTTCGTCGGTCGGCGCGCGGATGTACCAGCCGCTGGGTGGTTGGTACCACGCGACGAAGTACGCGGTCGAAGGCCTTAGCGACTGTCTACGGGTTGAGCTCAGGCCGTTCGGCATCGACGTGGTTTTGATTCGGCCCGGCGGCATCGCCACCGAGTTCCCTGGGGTCGCCGGCGATCGGTTGCTCGCCGTCTCCGGCAACGGCGCCTATGCCGAGTACGCCCGTCGGTACGCGGCCGCGCTGTTGTCGGAGGCTAAGGGCATCTCATCGCCCTCGGTCGTCGCCCGGGCGATCGGCCGGGCCGCTACGGTGCGGCGGCCGCGTGCTCGGTACGCGGTCGGGCGTGGTGCGAAAGCGGCGTTGCTCGCACGGTGGCTTCTGCCCGACCGTGCCTTCGATCGCGTGTTGGTGGGGCTGTTCAGCCTCATAGCCATCGTTGCCGCCCGGAGCGCCAAACGTGTCTGAGGCTCCGCTGCGGCCCTACGGTCGGGTCGCTGCCAAAGCTCATGAGGTCCTCGCGGTCATCGATGTGTAACTACACTTCGTTGGTGCCGACTTCGTACTGGATGCTGGTGTTTCTGGAGTTCGCGCTCGCCGTGGTCACCTTCGTCGCGCTGCGTTTCATAACCGCGCCGTACGGTCGCCACCTACGCGAGGGGTGGGGCGTTACCGTGCCGGCGCGGGCCGGCTGGCTGGTCATGGAGAGCGTCTCGTCGCTGTTGTTCGTGGTTGTCTTCTGGTCCGGGCCGAGGCGGACCGATCTGGTGGCGCTGGTGCTGTTCGCTATGTGGCAGAGCCACTATTTGTACCGCGCCTTTGTCTACCCGTTTCTGCTGCGGGGTGGAAGACGTATGCCGGTTGTGGTGGTCCTGCTCGCCATCGCGTTCAATGTGCTCAACGCCTCGATCAATGCCTACTGGATTGGCACGCTCGGGCAGTACCCGGTTGGTTGGTTGGCCGACCCGCGGTTTCTGATCGGCGTGGCGCTCTTCGCCAGTGGCCTGACGTTGCACGTGTGGGCCGACCGTAAACTCCGCCGCCTGCGGGCGTCCGCCGGCGATGGATACCACATTCCGTACGGCGGCGCGTACCGATGGGTCTCCTGCCCGAACTATCTCGGCGAGATAGTGGAATGGACCGGCTGGGCACTCGCCACCTGGTCACCCGCCGGACTCGCATTCGTGGTCTACACGGTGGCGAATCTCGCGCCCCGGGCCATAGACCACCATGCCTGGTACCACCAGCGGTTCCCCGAATACCCGGCGAAGCGGCGCGCTCTGATCCCGTACGTCATATGACGCTGAGCGATACTCGCGGCTGTGAAGGAAGGGCATCTGGCTCGCATGTTGAGTTTGGATTGGATCGACTGCGCCCCCGAAGAGCACCTCCGCGATGCCGGAGCGATCTTCGCGGTGTTTGACCACCAAGACTCTGGCAACGTGTCGTACGGCGTAGAGGTCGGCGGTGGACGGTACTTCGTCAAGACCGCCGGAAGCCCCGAACTCGACCTGCCGCATCTCACCCACGAGCAGCGGGTCAGGTTGCTGCGCAACGCGGCCCGAATCGGTCAGGCTTACCGGCATGCGGCCCTGCCGCTATTGAAACGCGTGATTGAGTCGCCGCACGGACCGATGCTGGTCTACGGCTGGGTTGATGGCGAGTTGCTCGGTGTCCCTCGCGATACCCGCGATGATCCGGCGTCGACGTTCTACAGGTTCCGGCACCTGCCGATCGAGCGCATCGTCGCCGCGCTCGACACCGTCGTCGACGTTCACGACCTGCTCGGCCGAGGCGGCGAGGTGGCCTGCGACTTCTACGACGGGTGCCTGCTCTACAACTTCACTACCCACCGCTTGTCTATTATGGACCTGGACAACTACCATTCTGGCCCGTTCCGTAACGAGATGGGTCGGATGTTTGGGTCTACCCGCTTTATGGCACCGGAGGAGTTCGTAAAAGGCGCGATGATCGACCAGCGGACCTCCGTATTCACACTCGGGCGTACAGTGCTGGTTCTGCTCGGTGACGGCACGATGAACCGGGAGGCGTTCCGCGGTCCTGACAGGCTCTGGAGCGTCGCGATGCGAGCATGCGAAACCGAGCCCGAACGGCGTCATAGCAGCCTGGCGGAGTTCTGCGCGGACTGGCACACGACCAGGTCGACGTAACGCGTCACCGGGTGACCGCGCGATGATGCTGACAGTTGGCCGCAGCGGGCCGATCCTCTCCGGCATGATCCCAATGATGATCCGCCGGCCGGGCCGCCCCGGGATCAGTTCACGTCGACGGTCACCCGCCAGGGCAGCACCGGCGCGCCGCACGGGATCTCGGGCGGGCAGAAGTCCCGGTACGAGGCCAGGCCGCCGCGGCCGGGCCGGGTAGCGCGGTATGCGGCTGCGGTCGTGCCGGGTGGTGGGGGCGCCGGCAGCGGCAGTGCGACCAGGACGTCGCCGCTGGCTTGGACTGGGGTCCACCAGTTGTGCGGGTTGGGGTATCGCACCGGGTCGACGGAGAGCGTGACGTACAGCCGTTGCCACCGTTGCAGGCAGATGGTGCGCCCGTTGTCGGCGTGTCCGAGCTGGATCGGCCGGCCGGTCGCATCGGTGGGCGCGCAGCCGGTCGGCGCCACCGGGTCGGCGGGAGCCGCCGAGCCGGCCGACGCCGGGGCGGCGGCCAGGGACGCGGCGACGACCACGGCGGTGAAAAGGGTTTTCGCGCGCACGAAACCTCCTCCAGTGGAACGATCAACATATCGATCGGAGTCTACCTTTTGGGTGCGCCGGAGGGAGAGGATCGAACAGCGGAGCGTTGTCGCGTCCGGGGTTGGCCGCCCTGCCCCCGTCGGCAGACGACCACCGCCGCGTGCTGGCCGTCCTCGCCTACCTGGGGCCGTTGGCCGGCTTCGCCGGCCCGGGCGAGGGCCGGCCGAGGCCACCACTCACCACCGGTGAAGGTTTGCGGCCACCGCGCTAGGGGGCGCCGTAGCCGCGCTCGACGATCCTGCGGGCGCTCATCTCGTACATGGCCGGGTCGGCCGGCACGAGCGTGGCGAGCCCGTCGACGTAGCGGTTGTACATGCAGAAGGCGGCGGCGATCAGCACCGTGTCGTGGATCTCCACGTCGGTGGCGCCCTCGTCGCGGGCGGCCGCCACGAGCTCGGCGGTCACCGCGCGCCCGTCGACCCGCACGGCCGCCGCGATGCGCAGCAGGGCGCGCAGCTTGGCCGAGATGGGCGCGCTCTCCGGGTCGGACACGACCTGGTCGACCACCTTCATGCCGCCGTCGAGCTGGGCCGCCGCGAACGCGGAGTGCGAGTCGCGGCAGAACGCGCACTCGTTGCCGCCCGAGACGTACGCGGCGATCAGCTCCCGCTCGCCCCGCGACAGCGTGTGCGGCCCGCGCAGCAGCACCTCGGCCAGCTCGTTGAGCGGCTTGGCGGTCTCCGGCCGGAACCGCATCGGCCCGCTGATGCCCGGAAACAGCTGCTCGTCGACGCCGAGATCGATGTGTGCCACGCCCGCCAATGTAGACGAGGGACGCCGCCGGCGAAATACGCGGATGTGCGGTATGACGGCACTTTCCGCGAAGGCGTCGAGCGGCGGCGGGTGCGATCGTCGATGCGTGGACGGTGAACGGGGCACCGCGATGGTGCGGGCGGCGCGGGACGGCGCCGAGGCGATGGTCCTACGGCTGCGCGAGCTGGTCCGGCACGAGTCGCCACCTGGCTCGCCACCACACCTGACCGCCTGCGCCGACCTGCTCGCCGGCTGGGGCGAGGCCGCGCTGGGCCGCCCAGCCCAGCGCGTGACGCGCGACGGGCTCCCGCATCTACTGTGGACGGCGCCGGACCAGCGGGTGCTGCTGCTCGGCCACTTCGACACGGTGTGGCCGGCGGGCACGCTGGCGTCGTGGCCGTTCGCGGTGCGCGACGGCCTCGCGACCGGGCCCGGCGTCTGCGACATGAAGGCGGGCATCGTGCAGATGTTCGCCGCCCTGGAGCTGCTCGGCGGCACCTCGCGCGTCGGCGTGCTGCTCACCTGCGACGAGGAGACCGGCTCGGCCACCTCCCGCGCGTTGATCGAGGAGCAGGCCCGCCGCTCCGGCGCCGTGCTGGTGTGCGAGCCGAGCACGCCGGACGGGCTGCTGAAGGTGGCCCGCAAGGGCGGCTCGGCGTACCGGCTCGTGGCCCGTGGCCGGGCCGCGCACGCCGGCGTCGAGCCCCAGCGCGGCGTCAACGCCACCGTCGAGATCGCCCACCAGGTACTCGCCCTGCCCGCGCTGGCCTCACCCACGGCGGGCACGACCGTGACGCCGACGCTGCTGGCCGGCGGGACCACGACCAACACCGTGCCGGAGCGGGCCACCCTCGCCGTGGACGTGCGCGCCTGGACCCCCGCCGAGCTCGACCGGGTCGACCGCGAGCTGCGCGCGCTGCGGCCGCACGTGCGCGGCGCCAAGCTCGTCCTGGAGGGCGGCGTCAACCGGTACCCGATGACCCCGGACGTCGCCCGCCCGTTGCTGGAGGTGGCCGCGGCGGCCGCGAAGGATCTGGGCCTGCCCCCGGTCGAGGGCGCGTACGCGCCCGGTGCCTCGGACGCCAACTTCACCGCGGCGCTCGGTGTGCCAACTTTGGACGGTCTCGGCGCGGTCGGCGGCGGCGCGCACGCCCGCGGCGAGTACATCGAGGTGCGCCACCTGCCGGAACGCGCCGCGCTGCTGGCCGCCGTCATGGAGAGCCTGCTCGCCACGGCCCGTTAGCGACCCGCTACTGTCCCCGGCATGGGGATCGACGGGGGCGCGCCCCGCTTCGGCGTGGAAGAAGAGTTTCTGGTCGTCGACGCGGAGACCCGCGTGATCGCCCCCGAGGCGGCCCGGGTGATCGCACGGGCCCGCGAGCGGCTCGGCGACCGGGTCGGCGGCGAGATCACCAAGCTCCAGGTGGAGACCCGCACGGCGCCCTGCCACACCGCGGCCGACCTGCACGGCCAGCTCGCCGAGGGTCGGGCCGAGCTGGCCGCTGCCGCGGCGGCCGAGGGGTTGCGCGTGGTGGCCACCGGCACGCCCGTGGTGGGCCGGGCCGCACCGCCGCCGATCACCGAGGGCCCCCGGCAGGACCGCGGCACCGCCACGTTCCGCGGCCTCCACGACGAGTTGGGCATCTGCGCGGTGCACGTGCACGTCGAGGTGCCCGACCGCGACCGCGCCGTGCGGGTCGGCAACCATCTGCGCCCGCACCTGCCGGTGCTGATCACGCTCACCGCCAACTCGCCGTACTGGGACGAGCGGGACACCGGGTACGCGAGCTGGCGCACCGTCACCTGGCACCGCTGGCCGGTCGCCGGGCCGCCGCCGGTCTTCGCGTCCGCCGCACACTACGACGACGTCGTCGGCACGATGCTCGACGCCGGGGCGATGGTCGACATCGGCACGCTCTTCTGGGACATCCGGCTCTCCGCGCGTCAGCCCACATTGGAGGTACGGGTCGCCGACGTGCCACCGACGGCGGAGGAGTCCGCGGCCTTCGCCGCTCTGGTGCGCGGCCTCGTGGTGACGGCCGGCGCGGCCGTCGACCGGGGCGAGCCCGCACCGGAGGTGGCGCCGGAGCTGATGCGGCTGGCCTACTGGCGCGCGGCCCGCGACGGCATCGCCGGGCACGGTGTCGACCTCCCCGGTGGGCGGCTCGTGCCCGCCATCGAGCTGGCCGAGCGGCTCGTCGAGAGCGCCCGGCCGGCGCTGGCCGCTTTCGGCGACCTCGACCGGGTCCGCGACTGGCTCGGTCGGCTCGCCGCCGAGGGCGACGGCGCCACCCGGCAGCGGCGGGCGGCGGCCGGCGGCCTCACCGCCGCGGTCGACCACCTCGTCGCCAGCACCGCGCCCGCAGAGAGCACGGCGCGATAACGACACGCCGCGCCAGCCGTGCCATCGTTGGTCTGTGAGCGCACCACTGCCGACCGAGCCACTCGACCTGCCGCCACTGTCCCCTGTGGACGCGACGCAGGCGGCCAAGCGGTTCGCCGACCAGATGGCCCGGCGCCGCTCGGTGCGCGACTTCTCCCCCGAGCCGCTGCCCGACGGCGTGCTGGAGGCGGCGATCCAGGCGGCCGCCAGCGCGCCCAGCGGGGCGCACGTGCAGCCGTGGCGCTTCGTCGTGGTGAGCGACCCGGCCCGCAAGCGGCGGCTGCGGGAGGCCGCCGAGGCCGAGGAACGCGAGTTCTACAGCCGCCGCGCGCCGGCCGAGTGGCTCGACGCGGTGGCGCCGTTCGGCACCGACTGGCGCAAGCCGTTTCTGGAGGTCGCGCCGGCGGTGATCGTCGTGTTCGAGGTGCATCAGGGCCCGCACAGCCCGAAGCCCTACTACGTGAAGGAGTCGGTCGGCATCGCGGTGGGGCTGCTGCTCGCCACGCTCCACCAGGCCGGCCTCGCCACGCTGACGCACACGCCCAGCCCGATGCGCTTTCTCAACGACGTCTGCGAGCGGCCCCCGGAGGAGCGCCCCTACCTGGTGATCCCGGTCGGCCGCCCGGCACCCGGCGCCCGGGTGCCCGCGCTCACCCGCAAGCCGCTGGCCGAGGTCATGGTGCGCTGCTGAGCTCCGCGCGGAAGAAGGCGAGCAGCGGCTCGACGTGGCGCTCCGGCCGGCGCCACTCGGCGAGCAGGTCTTCCAGCAGGTGCTGCTCGGCGACCAGCTCCGCGCCGCGGTAGCGCCGGACCACCGGGTGGATGAACGCGCTCTCCCGGGCCCGGCTCGGCGTCGGGTGCCGCTCGATCGCGAAGACGTCGCCGTACTCTTCGCGCCCCCACCGCAGCGCCACCGTGTAGTGGTGCGGCTCGTCGCGGAAGCGCTCGACCGCGTAGTCCTCGGGCAGGTCCTCGTAGTGGCGGAAGCACCCGGTGGCCGGGTCGAGCACGTAGGAGTCGCACAGGTACTCGAACTGGGTCCACAGCGCGGAGCTCCAGTTGACCCGGTCGAGCACGTGGGTGGTGAGCGCCTCCGGGTCGGCGGCCACCGTGCCGCTGGGCAGCGGCACCCCGTCGTACCGCTCGCGCAGCAGCCGGGCGAACGTGCGCAGGTTGTAGCGGAACCCGTCGATGAAGGGGGACGAGGCGTGCTTGATGTCGCGGGCCTGCGCGATCGTGCCGGCGAAGTACAGGTCGTCCACATTGGTCGACTGCCAGTCCGGGCGCAGCCCGGGGATCCGCCCGTCGCGCACCATCTCCGGCCGGCAGCTGGGGTCGAACAGCGACGTGTCCATCCGGAAGCCGGTGCACCGGACCACCGACTCGTACACCAACGTGTCGCGCTCGCCGTCGGCGTGGGTGTAGGTGATGTCCACCTCGTAACCCCCGTCGACCGGCCGGATCTCGTCGATCACGCAGTCGAGCACCGAGTGCAGCGTCTTGAACTGGTAGCTGTCGAGGATCGCGCCGTACTGCCCGCGCACGTCGCCGGGGTGCTTGGTATTCCACGCCAGGCGCAGCGGCTGGCGGCTGGCCAGGTGCACCATCGCGGTGTGCCCGAAGATGGCGCTCGCCGTCTCGAACGCGGAGTTTCCCTTACCGATGATCAGCACCCGCTGGCCGGCGAACGCCTCGGGCTTGGTCGCGACGTCCTCGTAGCCGACCGCGTGCTCGATGCCCTTGATGTCCGGCACGAAGGGCAGGCCCCACCCGGTGGCGACGATGACCGCGCGGGCCCGCCACGTCTCCGGTCCGCAGTGGACGTCGAACCCGCCGTCGCGGCGCACGATCCGGTCGACCGGGCAGTCGTAGCGCACGTCGAGCTCGTGGATCCGCTGGAAGTCGGCGAGGTAGCGGACCAGGTCGTCGGCCGCCGGCAGGTACTCGGTGCTGTACTTGGGAAACAGCAGGTCGGGTGAGTCGTTGAGCAGCGAGTTCCAGTCCCAGCGCAGCTTGATCTCAGGGTCGGTGCTGGTGGTGTGCACCTTGTTGAGCGAGATCAGCCGGCGGTGCCGCGGGTACTGCTGGAAGAACGCGGCCGGCCCCGGCTCCCGCTCCAGCGCGACGTAGTCGGCCCCCGCGCGCTGGAGGAAGTAGCTGAGCTGCAAACCGGCCGGACCGGCCCCGACGATGACGTACTGGCGCGTGCGCTGGTCCACCAAAGGTCGGCCCTTTCCCGTTCGACGCCCGGTGCGCACGACGATGCGGGCACGTGACCCCGCGTGTCAACTTCCAACGTGCGCTGGCACCCGGACGTCGGTGAGGACCATGCCGCTGGCCGGGCGGGCCGGGACGCGGCGCAGGGAGATGTCCACATCCTGGTCGGGGACCGTGTAGTCGAGCTTCGCCAGCCTCGGCAGCAGCGTGCGGAGCAGCGCGATCGTCACCATCTCGCCGGGGCAGCGGTGGCCGGTCAGCGGGTCGCCGCCGCCCTGCGGGACGAGCTCGTAGGCGCCCACCCGGCGCTCCAGGAAACGGCCGGGCGCGAAGCCGTACGGGTCGGGCCACAGCAGCGGGTCGTGGTTCTGGCCGTAGAGGTCGAGGAGCACCAGCGAGGCCGCCGGGATGCGGTGGCCGTCCCACTCCAGGTCACGGGTGGCGCGGCCACCCACGAAGGGGGCGAACGGGTAGAAGCGCCGCACCTCGTGGACGAAGGCCTCGGCGTACGCGGGGTCGCCGTCGCGCAGCCGGTCGCGGTGCTCGGGCCAGAGGTGGAGGGCGTGTGCGGCGAACGTCACGTACCAGCACACCGCCACCGTCGGCCGCAGCACGTTGAGCAGCTCGACGGCGGCCACGCGGGGGTCGAGCGGGTCGCCGGCGGAGTCGGTGTGCTCGGCGATCGCGGCCAGCGCGGAGCCGGCCGGCGCGGGCGACGTGCCGCGGGCCCGGGTGACCACATCGGACAGCCACCGCTCGCGGCGGGCCCGCGCCCGGCGGGCGCGCCAGTGGCGGGGCCCGGGCGTGGCGAACCCGTCCACCATGGACACCAGGTCGGCCGCGAGCGACTCGTCCGCGCGTAGGCCCACCCACGGCGCGACCGCGCGGGCGAGCACCTCCGCGGTCTCGTCGAACAGCACCACACTGTCGCGCGTGGACCACGTTTCGGCGGCGGCGTCCCAGGCGTCCGCGGCGTACCGCTCCAGCAGCGCGACGCCCTCGCCGGTCAGCATCGCGAGGAACATCGCCTTGCGCAGCCGGTGGTACACCCCGTCCAGGCCTTGCACGCCGCCGCGGCCGAAGAGCGTGTCCTGCACCGGCCCGGGCGCCGCGCCATGGCGCTGGATGTTGGTCTCGTCGTAGAAGAAGCGGGCCGCGTCGGGGCCGCAGAGGGCGGTCACGCGCCACCCGAACGCGCGGGTCTCGACCACGTGCTCGCCGGCGCGCCGGCGGCGGTTGGGCAACCAGCCGTACCCCTCCAGGAAGAACCCGAGCATGCACCCGGATGCCCGACGCCGCGCGGGCGCAAACTCCTACGCGAAGATCGTGTCCAGGTGGGCGTCGAGGGCGGCCAGCGCGGTCTCCGGGCCGTAGTGGCCGCCGAGCAGGTGCAGGCCCAGCCCTTCCATGAGCGCCAGCAGGCCCACCGCCGCCCGGTCCGGATCGGTCCCCGGACGCGGCCCGCCGGCGCGGATCTGCTCGGCCACGAACGCGAGCATCGCCGCGGTGTCGGCGCGCAGCGGGCCGGCGACCTCGGGGCGCACCGCCGTGTACGCGAGGAACGCCAGCGCCACCCGGCCGTCGGCGCGCCGCGGCTCGTCGACCGGCAGCACCTCGGCGACGATCGTGCGGAGCACCTCGCGGGGCGGCGGGTCGGCGCCGAGCGCGGCGGCCGCCGCGGTGAGCCGCGCCTCGCTCCGCTCCCGCACCACCGCGAGCGCGAAGGCCATCATCTCGTCCTTCGTGCGGAAGTAGTGCTGCACCATCCCGGACGTCACGCCGGCCTCGGCAGCCACGTGGCGCAGGCTCACCGCTTCGAGCCCGCGCTCCCCCGCCACCCGCAGCAGCGCCTCGGCGATGCGGGTGCGGCGCTCGTTGTGGTCGACCACCTTGGGCATGCCCACATGCTTTCACATTGCGAGTGCAACGTCACGCGTGTTACGTTGCAGTTGCAACGCGAAAGGAGGTGTGCGGTGCTCCGCACGGTCATCCGCTACGAGACGGCGATGTGGCGCGGCCTGTTCCGCTGGCTCACCCGGCGCCCCGTCCAGCTGGCGCCCGGCGACGTGGCCTTCGGGCACGCGGGCCCGGTCAAGCCGATCTTCGCGGTCTTCATCGTCCTGTCCGCGCTGGAGATCCCGATCTTCGACCTCGTCATCAGCCGGCTCGTGCCGTGGTCGACGGTCCGGTACGCCGCGCTCGTCGCCGGCGTCTACGGCCTGATCTGGATGATCGGCGCACTCGGCGCGCTGCTCACCAACCCGCACGTCGTGGGCGACGCCGGCATCCGCCTGCGCAACGGCACCTCGATCGACATCACGATCCCGTGGGACGCGATCGCCTCGGTCCGGCACCGCTACCGCTCGCTGCCGTCGAGCCGCGGCGTCCAGGTCGAGGGGACGGTGCTCCACCTCGGCACCGGCGGGCAGACGAGCATCGACGTCACGCTGCGCGAGCCGCTCACGCTGCCCGTGCACGAGGATCCGGTGGACGAGGTCCGCTTCTACGCCGACGACCCCAACGCCCTCGTGGCACTCGCGCGGACCCTTGCCTGATATGTTCCTTTTGTGGGCAATAGCCGCCAGCTCAGCCGGTTGTGGCACGCCGTCCTGTTCGCCGTCGTGGCGGCCGCCTTCGTCGCCCAGCTCGTCCTGGTGCTCCGCGGCGGCGCCGACGTCAACGCGGCCGAAGGCGAGGCGCCCGCGGGCACCGGCACCCGCGTCGTCAACCTGCTCAGCTTCTTCACGATCCAGAGCAACCTGCTGGTGCTCGCCGCCGCCGCGACCCTCGCCGCCAACCCCCTGAGGGACGGGCGCTGGTGGCGCGTCCTGCGCCTCGACGGCCTTCTCGGCATCACGATCACCGGCATCGTGTACGCGACGGTGCTCGCCGGCCAGGTGTCGCACGAGGGCCTCGCGTTGTGGCTCAACGCCGCCTTCCACTACTTCTGCCCACTGTGGACCGTGGCCGGCTGGCTGCTGTTCGGCCCCCGCCCCCGGGTCACCTGGCGCGTGGTGGGCTGGGCGTTCGCGTGGCCGGCGGCCTGGGTGGCGTACACGCTCGTGCGCGGCGCGGCCACCGACTGGTACCCGTACCCGTTCCTCGACGTGACCGACCTCGGCTACGCCGTCGCGCTGCGCAACGTCGCGGGCGTGCTGGCGATCGCGCTTGCCGTCGCCGCCCTCGCGCGCTACCTCGACGGGTGGCTCGCTAGGGTCAACAACCATGGCTGAGCGCAGGTACGGGGCACCGGCACCGCCGACCGAGACCGAGGTGCGCCACGAAGACTGGGCGTGCGACGACATCTCCGGGCAGGAGCACACCCGGGTCGCGTTCCACGACGTCGACCTGACCGAGGTGGTAAACCAGGGCGCGTCGTTCGCCGAGTGCACGTTCAGCGACTGCCGCTTCAACGCCTCCGCGCACAGCGACGCCGCGTTCGTCAACTGCACGTTCACCAACTGCTCGTTCTTCGATGCCGCCTTCACGGGCTGCAAGCTGGTCGGCAGCATGTTCGACCGGTGCACGTTCGGCCTCCTGAAGGTGACCGGCGGCGACTGGTCGTTCGTCGGGCTGCCCGGTGCCGACCTCAGCAAGTCGGAGATCGCCGGCGTACGCATGCGCGAGGCCGACCTCACCGGAGCCAAGTGCGCCGGCGCCACCCTCCGCCAGGTCGACCTCGCCGGCGCGCTGCTGCACCACACCGACCTGACCCGCGCCGACCTGCGCGGCTCCGACCTGTCCACACTGGACCCGTTGACGGTCACTCTGCGCGAGGCCGTCATCGACCCCGACCAGGCGGTCGTCCTCGCCGAAGCCCTCGGCCTCAGGGTCCAGCCCGCACTCTGAGGCCGGTTGTGGACGGCGGTCGTGGCTTCTGGGAGCATCGGCAGGCCAGCCCGGCGAGAGGAGTCCCCCATGGCCCGACGTCACGTGGTCCGCGCCGCCGCCGGCGTGGCCGCGGCCGCCATCTCGCTGGTCGTCGCCACACCCGCCTCCGCGGCGCCCGGTGTCGGCTCGCCCGGCCTCGGCGACCCGTACTATCCGCTGGCCGGCAACGGCGGCTACGACGTGCGCCACTACTCGCTCGACCTCGACTACGTGCGCGCCACCAACCACCTCGACGCGTCCGCCGTCATCGCCGCGCGGGCCACGCAGGACCTGCGGCGGTTCGACCTCGACCTGCGCGGCTTCACGGTCACGCGGGTGACGGTCAACCTGCTGCCCGCCTCGTTCACCCGGGACGGCCAGGAGCTGGTGATCACGCCGAAGGTCCCGCTGCGGCGCGGCAAGGCGTTCGTCGTGAAGGTCGACTACAAGGGCGAGCCGACCGAGGTGATCGACCCCGACGGCAGCAGCGAGGGGTGGGTTCCCACCGCCGACGGCGCGTTCGTGGTCAACGAGCCGCAGGGCTCCCCCGGCTGGTACCCGGCCAACGACAACCCGCGCGACAAGGCCACCTACGACATGGCCATCACCGTGCCGAAGGGCATCACCGCGATCGGCAACGGGCGTCTGCTGTCCCGGCGCGACCACGGCGGCAAGACCACCTGGCACTGGTACGAGGACTCGCCGATGGCCCCGTACCTCGCCACCGCCACCAACGGCGTCTTCGAGCTGCGGGTCAGCAAGGCCGGGCGCATCCCGCTCTACCACGCGGTCGACCCCGTCGAGGTGCCCAACGGCGCCTTCGACCGGCTGGCGGCCGAGGCCGAGATCATCGAGTTCTTCGCCGGGCTGTACGGCCCCTACCCCTTCAGCAGCGGCGGCGCGGTGGTCGACCACGCGCCCGAGGTCGGGTACGCGCTGGAGTCGCAGACCAAGGTGCAGTACGACAGCACGCCCAACCCGACCACCGTCGTGCACGAGGTGGCGCACCAGTGGTTCGGCAACTCGGTGACCCTGACGGTATGGCCGGACATCTGGCTCAACGAGGGCTTCGCCACGTTCTCCGAGTGGATCTACGACGAAAAGCACGGCGGCCAGACCGCGCAGGCGTCGTTCGACGAGGTGTACGCGCGCCCGGCGACGAGCTCGATCTGGACCCGGCCCCCGGGCAACGTGGGCGGTCCCGAGTTCCTCTTCTCCGGCACGGTGTACGACCGGGGCGCGGCGACGCTCCAGGCGCTGCGGGTCAAGGTCGGCGACAAGACCTTCTTCCGCATCCTCCGCGAGTGGTACGCCCGCAACCGCGACGGCAACGTCACCACCGCCGACTTCGTCCGCCTGGCCGAAAAGCGCAGCGGCAAGCGACTCGACGCGTTCTTCGACACCTGGCTCTACCAGCCCGTAAAGCCGACCACCTGGTAGAAGCGCACCGCAAAACAACGGTCCCGAAACCCCGGTTCAAATCAGACTCGAGCTACCGCGACGCCCGTCGTGGTCCAGACCGCCGCTCCCGCGGCCTCACCCATCCGCCGCTGGTCACGCGCACCCGAGCTCGCGGCGTGACTGATCGCCGCGTCCGTGGCGATCTGTGGCCCCTAGAGGGGCAATTTCTCGCCACGGACGCCCATGTGCGCCTCCGGCGGAGGCGCCGAAGTAACCGCGACCAACAGCGGACGGGTGGGGCCGCGGGAGCAACGGCAGCGACCATGACGAACGTCGCGGTAGCTCAAATCTTGATCTTTAATGGGCCAAGACAAGCCGACGTTAGATTCTGGGGTCCGCCGGACAGTACATGGTGTGAGCGAAGACGAAGAGCGGTTCGTGGCGCTGTGGCGAGAGCACAGCCCGCGCGTCATGGCGTACGCGTTGCGACATCTCGACTCCGACACCGCGCAGGATGTGGTGTCGGAGACGTTCCTGGTGGCCTGGCGCCGGCTGGCGGCCGTGCCGGACGATCCCCTGCCCTGGCTGCTGGTGGTCGCCCGCAACACGATCGCCAACCTGCGCCGCTCCGGTCACCGGCAGGCGCGGCTGGCGGCCGAGCTGGAGCGGTGGCGGCAGGTCGCCGAGCCGGCCGCGGCCGCGGACGTGCTGGCCACCGAGCGGGCGGCCGTGCTGGCCGGGCTGGCGGAGCTGACGCCCAAGGAGCGGGAGGCGCTGCTGCTCGTGGCCTGGGACGGCCTGCGGCCCGAGCAGGCCGCGAAGGTGGCCGGCTGCTCGCTGCCCGCCTTCCACGTACGCCTTTTCCGCGCGCGGCGGCGGCTGCGTTTCGACAGTGAACCGCGCCCCATTACCCACCCGCTTCCCGCACCAGGAGGTACCCGATGAGCAGGGAACAGACGATCCTCGAGAAGCTCCGGCCGGTCACCGCGGTCGACGACGAGTGGCCGCCCGCGGCGCGTGCGGCGGCGCTGGAGCGGCTGCTGCTCGCGCCTGCCCCGACGGCGGCCCGGCGCCGGCCGCGCCTTCTCGTCACCGCCGCGCTCACGGCGGGCATCCTCGCGGTGGGTGCGGGCGCCGCCACCGCCGGCGGGCTGCTGCCCGAGTCGTTCACCGGGTCGCTGTCGTTCTGGACGAGCGAGACGGACGGCGGGGTCGACGTGCAGACGGCGCGGCGGGTGGCGCAGGGGCCGGGCCCGGACGGCACGGTGCTGTCGGTGTGGTCCGCCCGGGGCGCGAACGGCACGGTCTGCGTCGCCCCGATGTTCGAGGCACCCGGGCCCGTCGACCGGCCGGCGCCGGCGGACTTCCGGCTCGCCGGCGGCCAGTGCGAGCCCGCGGATATGCGGTCGCAGCCGGTGTTCGGTTCGACGGGTGGTTCGTCGACCCCGGAGGGGATCCACACGATGTGGGCGAGCGCGGGCGGTGCGGTCCGTGCCGAGCTGCGCCTGACTGACGGGTCAGTCCGCCCGGCACTCGCCGCCGCGGGCATGTTCTTCTTCTGGTACGAGGCCAACGAGCGGGTCGCCCCGCCCACGCTCGTCGGCTACGACTCGGCCGGGACGGTGCTGGGCGAGCGCCCGCTGCCCGACCTGGACAGGCTCGGCCGCTGACGGCCGCTCAGGTGCGGCATGCGCCGGTGGAGCCAGCGCGGCAGCCACCAGTTCGCGGGGCCGAGCAGCGTCATGAGGGCCGGCACGAGGAACAGGCGTACCACGGTCGCGTCGAGGAGCACGGCGGTGGCCAGGCCCAGGCCGAGCATCCGGGCGAAGGGTGAGGGGTCGGCGACGAAGGCGAGGAACACGGCGGCCATGATCAGCGCTGCCGACGTGATGACCCGACCGGTGGCGGCGATGCCGCGGGCGACCGAGCCCACGGTGTCTCCGCTCTCGTCGTACGCCTCGCGGATCCGGGACAGCAGGAACACCTCGTAGTCCATCGACAGTCCGAAGAGGACGGCGAAGAAGATGATGGGCAGCGGCGAGGGGATGATGACCGTCTCCTCCAGGCCGAACAGCTCCTTGGCCCACCCCCACTGGAAGACGGCCACGATCACGCCGTAGGCGCCGCCGATCGAGAGCAGGTTCATCAGGATGGCCTTGAGCGGCACGAGGATCGACCGGAACACCAGCATCAGCAGCAGGAACGACGCGGCCAGGATCGCGCCGACGAAGATCGGCAGGGTACGCGTGAGCTGCCGGCTGAGGTCGTCGGTCAGGGCGGTCAGTCCGGAGACGGAGGCGTTCTCCGGGACCAGGGCGCGGATCCGTTCGAGCGTCCGGGACGTGGCGGCGTCGGCGGGTGCGGTGGTGGGGACGGCGCGGATGACGACCGCGTCGCCGGCGGGAGAGGCCTGCGGTTCGCCGACCGAGGCGATGCCCGGGTCGGCGGCGACGCGTG
Source organism: Phytohabitans sp. LJ34 (assembly GCF_052068095.1). Lineage (NCBI taxonomy): Bacteria > Bacillati > Actinomycetota > Actinomycetes > Micromonosporales > Micromonosporaceae > Phytohabitans > Phytohabitans sp. LJ34. The sequence continues at coordinate 65,043 of NZ_JBQHDG010000008.1, forward strand.
CGGAGAGCGCGGCGATGTCACCGGCACCGGTGCCGGGGCGGCGCAGGTCCACGACCAGCAGCAGCGGGCCGTTGACCCCCGGGCCGAAGCCCTCGGCGAGCAGGTCGTACGCGCGCCGGTGGCTAGTGCCCGTCGAGTCGCCGCCGGCGTCCGGAAAGCCGGTCCGCATCGCCAGCGCCGGGGCGGTCAGCGTGAGCAGGAGCGCGGCCGCCGCGAGCAGGTACACCCATGGACGCCGGGACACGCGGAGGGCCAGGCGCCCCCAGGCGGCGCCGGTGGCCCGCCGCCGAGGCAGCGGGAGCCGGCCGCGGTCGATGCGGTCGCCGAGCAGTGCGAGCAGGGCGGGGAGCAGGGTCAGGGCGGCGGCGGCCACGCCGAGCACGACCAGCGCGGTGGAGAGCCCGATCGAGATCAGGAAACCCGTGCCGGTCAGCGCGAACGCGGTCATCGCCACGACGATGGTCCCGCTGGCGAACACGATGGCGGACCCGGCCGAGGCCATCGCACCGGCCAGCGCGGCGGCGTTGTCGGGGGCGGTGGCGCGGTTCTCGCGGTAACGCGCGGTGATGAACAGGGCGTAGTCGATGCCGACGCCGAGCCCGATCATCCCGGCGATCACCGGTGCGACGGAGGAGACGTCCATGGCGTTGGCCAGCAGCGCGATGCCGCTGACGCCGGCGGCCACGGCGAACAGCGCGAGTACGATCGGCAGCAGCGCGGCCACGACCGAGCCGAAGGCGACGAGCAGGACGATCAGCGCGACCACGAGGCCGGCCGCCTCCGCGCCCGAGGCCTCCGTCTCGGCGTTGATGAACGTCGCGTCGCCGCCGAGCTCCGCCGTCACGCCGGCCTGCCGGGCCGGCTCCAGGGCACCCGCGATCGCTGTGAAGGGCGCCGGGCCGAGCTCCGTGGCGGGCGTGTCGAAGGTGATCTCGGCGTACCCGATGCGCCCGTCGGGCGAGACGGTGCCGGCGGCGAACGGGCTGGCCACGGCGGTCACGTGCGCGCCGGCCGCGATCCGCTCGACCGCGGCGTCGACGGCGGCCCGGTGGCTGTCCAGCCGCTGGCCCTCGGGCACGGCGAAGACCGCGAGGGCGGCGCCGCCGGCCGCCTCGGGAAACCGCTCCTCGAGCAGCTCCATCGCCTGCTCGCTCTGGCTGCCGGGAGCGACGAAGTCGTCGGCGAACGCGCCCCCGGCCGTGCCGGCCAGCGCGATGACGGCCGCCGCGGCCATGATCCAGGCGGCGATGGTGATCCAGGGCCGGCGGGCACTCGCCACGCCGATGCGCCGGGTGAAGGAGTTCATGGCCGTCATCGTCGGCGGCGGCACCGGGCCCGGTCTCCCGGCGCCGGACGGGGTGGCCCCTCCCCCGCCGGGCGGGCGACCGGGGGCGTTTCCCTCCGCCCGGCGGCGGATGACGGCACGGCGTGCGCTGCCCTACCGTGAGCGACGATGAACCGGACACGCCGCCGCCGTGGCCCGTTCGCCCGCTGGCCCCGGGCGGCCGACGGGGTCCTCGCTGCCGTGCTGTTCCTGACGACGGTGTTCGTCACGGAGGGGCAGGGCGACGCGCCGGCGCTCCGGTCGATCACCGAGGTGCCCCCGGTCGCGTTCGTGGCCTACGCCGTCGCCGCGGCAGCGTTCTCCCAGCGCCGCCGCGCGCCGGTCGCGGTCCTCGGCGTGGCGGTCGCCTGCTGGGCGCTCGCCCTGCCGACCGAAGACACCAACGTGGGTCTGATCACGCTCTTCGGGCTCTACGCCGTCGGCCGCTACGCGGGAGACAGCCGGTGGGGACTGGCCGGCGTGGCCGCGGCGGTCGCCCTGCTCGTCCTCGACGGCCTCGTCCTGTCCAGCCCGTGGTCGGAGACCGCCTTCGGCGTCGTGTTCTTCCTGGTCATCTGGTACATCGGGCGGCGGATGGCGTCGCGCGAGGAGCGGGCCGCCCAGCGGCGCCGGCAGCAGGCCGACCAGGCGCGCCGGATCGTCGCCGAGGAGCGCACCCACATCGCCCGCGAGCTGCACGACGTGGTGGCCCACCAGGTGAGCATGATGACGGTGCAGGCCGGGGCGGCCCAGGCCGTGGCCGCCGCGGATCCGGAGCGCGCCCGCCAGGCGATGGCCGCGGTCGAGCAGGCCGGCCGCCAGGCCCTCGACGAGCTGCGCCACCTGCTCGGCGTACTCCGCCCGGACGCCGACCGGGGCGGCCTCGGCCCCCAGCCCGGACTCGCCGACCTGCCCCGGCTCGTCGCCCAGCTCGGCACGGCGGGGCTCGACATCGATGTCACCGACGGCCTGCGGACACCGCTGCCCACGCGGGTGCAGCTGTCCGCCTACCGCATCGTCCAGGAGGCGCTCACCAACGTGCTCAAGCACGGCGGGCCGGGCACCCGCACCGAGGTACGCCTGTGCGAGGACGGCACCGACATCACCATCGAGGTCGTCGACCACGCCCCGCTCGCCCCGAACCGCCCGCAGGCGCCCGGCCACGGCATCATCGGCATGCGGGAGCGCGCGACGCTGCTCGGCGGCAGCCTCGAGACCGGCCCGCGCCCGGAGGGCGGCTTCCGCGTCCTCGCCCGCTTCCCCCGCACGGGCGAGCCATGACGATCAGCGTCGTGGTCGTCGACGACCAGGCCCTGGTACGCGGCGGCTTCGCCATGATCCTGGGCGCGCACCCCGACATCGAGGTGGTGGCCGAGGCCGGCACCGGCTTCGAGGCGATCGACGCCGCACACCGGCACCACCCGGACGTCGTCCTCATGGACATCCGCATGCCCGAGCTCGACGGCCTCGAAGCGACCGCGCGGATCCTCCGGGAGGCCGACTGGCCGGTGCGGATCCTCATCCTCACCACGTTCGACCCGGACGAGTACGTCTACCAGGCCCTCCGCGCCGGCGCGAGCGGCTTCGTGCTCAAGGACATCCCACCGCGGGAGCTGGCCACCGCGGTACGCACCATCGCCGACGGCGGCGCCCTCATCGCCCCGTCGATCACCCGCCGCCTGATCAGCCGCTTCGCCACGCGCCCCGGCGTCAACACCGCCGTCGCCGACCGCCTGGAGCGCCTCACCGACCGCGAACGCGACATCGTCGCCGGCGTCGCCCGCGGCGCCACCAACACCGAGATCGCCGAGCGGCTCTACATCGGACCCGCCACGGTCAAGTCACACGTCTCCAGCATCCTCACCAAGCTGGGCCTGCGCGACCGCGCCCAGATCGTGGTCTTCGCGTACGAGAGCGGCCTCGTCGAGCCCGGCGCGTACGACATCGGCCACTAGGAGACCTCCACGAGTGGCCCGTCGATCGAGGGCTGTGCCGGGCCGGACCGGGTCGACCGGCCGGAGCTGTGCCCGCGGGAGCACGCGGTCCGCGGGTGACAGAGGACCGGGGGTGCGCCGGTCGCCGGGGGTGGCGCCGCGCCGAAACAACCGGCGGTCGACGTTTGGACCAGCGGATCGCGGCCATCTCGTGCGAGACCGGGCGACCTAAGAGGACGTGGGTGATGTTGGAGGAATCGGCACGGGCGACCGCGGCGACCGCGGCCACGCCGGATCGGGTCGTGTGCCCGGACAGCCTGACCCGGGTTCTCGTGACCGCCACCGCCCGGGCGCTGCACGGCCGGGACTGCGGCGACCTCGGCCGGCGGCCGATGGTGGCCCGCTACGGCGGCGTCCTGCCGTCCGGCGCGCGCCGGGCCGCCGCACGCCACGCCAGCCAGGCGGCCGTCCCCGTGGCGGCCACCAACGGCGTCGACGCCGACGAGGTCGCGCGGTGGGTCGTCGGCCAGTACCCACGCCGGCAGTACCCGTCGGTGGTCGTCGGCTCCCCGCACGGCGCCGCGGTGCACCTCGCCGCCGCGGCCGGCGTGCCGTGGCTACCCTCCGGCTTCGAGATGGCGGTGCGGTGGCCGGACGGCTCGCCCGACGACCCCAACGCGGCCCTCACCCACGGCGCCTCGGTGGCCGCCCGCCTGCTCGCCGCCAACCCGGCCCTCGCCATCCGCCAGGTGCACGACCCGGTGCTGCGCGGGGTGCTCGCCGGCTCCACCGTCTCCCTCCACGCCCGCTGGCAGCACCTGCCCGACCCGTACCGCGAGTTCCTCTCCGCCTACCTGAGCCGGGACGCCGCCGTGATCGTGGTCCGCGACATGCGGACCTGGCCGGTGCTCGACGTGGGCGCCGGCCACACGTTTCAGCTCGGCAGCCCGGCGAGCGGCCTGGACGCGGGTGAGTTCCGCACCGCCGGACCGCAGCTGTGCCAGGCGCTGCGCTACCTCGACGCGGACCGGGTGCGGTGGCGGCCGCCCACGATCTCCTGCCCCGAGCGGTACACGGAGACCGGCGTCGAGGCCGGCTTCGAGGAGAGCGTGCGCTCGTGGGCACGGGCCCGCCGGCTGCGCCTGCACCGCGTCCTGTACGCCGCCCCGGAGGCCTTCAGCGCGGCGGTCGCCGACCTGTACCGCCGGTGGCTGCGCGGCGCCGGCAAGACCGGCAACCGGCTCGTGGTGGAGAGCGGTCGCCTGCTCGACCCGGCGCAGGTGCTCCGCGCCGGCATGGTGCCGTACTGGTGCGAGACCCCGGCCAGCCGCGCCGCGAACGCCCTGTGCTGGTGGCTGGCCGGCAGCACGACGTTCAGCTCGATCGACGTGCTGGTGGACGGCTTCGGGGTGCCCACCGCGGCGACGGCCAACCCGTCGCAGTGGCACGCCGCCGCCCGCTTCGGCTCCCGTCGCGCGCACGTCGACCCGGCCGCCACCAACCTGGGCATGTTTCCGCTGCCGGTGCGGCACGCCACCGGCGTCCTGCGCGGGCAGGCGGCGGACCTGCCCACCCCGGCGCCGCTGCGCCCCGACGCCGCGATGGAGGCCATCGGCGAGTCCGCCGCCACGCCCGCGATCCTGGTGTGCTGAAGGGTCGTATAAAGGCGACCTCCCTGGGTAGGAGACCGGCATGAGCGACGAGTACCCGCACCTGCTCTCCGATCCCGAGGCGCTCGGCATCCCCGACGTCGCCGACGACGACTCCACCGCCCGCGACGAGGTCGAGACCGTCCGCGAGGCGGACGGCCCGGAGCCCGCCGCGATCCCGCTCGACCGGGACGACCGTCCCGAGGCGATCGACCGCTTCGGCACCACGGCCGAGGAGCAGCGCGAGGGCGAGTCGCTGGACGACAAGCTCACCCGCGAGACCGCCGACCCGGCGATGCGAAACGTCGGCGAACGCCGCGACGCCACCCCGTCCCCGATCGAGGCGGAGGCCTTCGACCCGGACCCCCTGTCCGAGGAGACTGACCGGGTGGACGACCAGACCCCGCTGGACGACACCGGCCCGGTCGACCCGCGTACCGACTCGCCGGTCTCCATGTACGACACCGGCGCCGGCACCGGCTCGGTGGGCCGGCTCGTCGAGCCGGACGAGGGCGTCCGCGCGGATACCGAGGGTTCGTCGATCGCCCGGGACGCCGGCGCGGCCGGCGGCGCGCCCAGCGCCGAGGAGGCCGCGATCCACGAGGTCGAGGAGCCGTAGGAACGGTCGTAGCCGGCCGGCGCCCCCGCGGGGTGCCGGCCGGCTGGCCGCTACGAGCGGACCTGGTGGCCCGCCTCGCGGACCTCGTCCCGGACGTCGTCGGTGGCCGACCGGGCTTCGTCCTTGACGGACCGCGCGGCGTCCTCGGCGGTCGACCGCACCGACTGGGCCGCCTGCTGCGCCGGCTCGCGCAGGTTGTCGCGCATCTCCTGAGCCACGCCGCCCACCTCTTCCTTGATGGTGTCCGCGTGGTCCTGCGCGACCGCCTTCAGCCGCTCGGCCGCTTCCTTCTCGCGCTCGCTCGCGGGCAGCAGCGACGACACGAGCCAGCCCACGCCGAACGCGATCAGGCCGGCCGCGATGGGGTTTCCCTCGGCCTGCCGCTTGATCTGGCCCGGGGCCGCGGCCGCCGCGTCACCGACGGTGGAGACCGCGGCGGACACCTTGTCGGAGGCGCCCGAGGCGGCCTCGCCGCCCTTCGCGGTCACCTGCGACGCGGTACCCATGACGGTGTCGCTCATCCGCCGGAACGTGTGCCGGACGCGCTCCTTGCGGTCGTGGACCATGCGCCGGGGGTCGGCCTTGTAGGCGAGCGCGTCGACGTCGTCGCTCAGCTCTTCCCGGGTACGGGCGATCTCCCGCCGGATCTGGTCGGGGTCTGTGCTCATCGGTAGCCTCCTGGCTCTGGCTTGAGTGCGTCGGGGATCTGCTTGGCGGTCTCCGCGGTCCGGGTCAGGCCGCGTACGCGGCGCATCTGGGACCGGGCCACCGCGTAGAGGACGGCGCCGGCGACGGCCCACACGAGCGCGACGATCAAAGCCGCCCAGCCCTCGTCCATCCCGTTCGCGAGCGCCCACCACAGGGCGATCGAGAGGAATAGCAGCACCATGTACCCGGCGAGACCGGCGGCACCGAAGGCACCCGCGGCCCGTCCCGCCTTGCCGGCCTCTTCGCGCAGCTCGGCCTTGGCGAGGTCCATCTCCTGGCGGACCAGCGTGGACAGGTCCTGTGCGACCTCGCCGACAAGCTCGCCGAAGGAGCGCTGCGCCGGGTCGGGCTGCGGCTGGTTGACGGCGGTGCTCATAGCCGCGCCTCGCCGGGCAGCACCGGGTCGATCGGCCGGTCGTCGGCACCGGTCACCGGCGTGGCGATCCCCGGTACGCCACCGGACGCGCCGCCGGCGTACAGGGTGCCGGTGCCCTCGCCGGAGTCGATGCCGCCACCGGAGCCGGAGTCGGTGCGGCTACCCGACCCCGAGCCGGCACCGGCCGTCAGGCCGCGGGTGAGCCGGCCGGCCAGCACGCCCAGCACGGCGGCGCCAGCCAGGAAGGCGCCCGGGTGCTGGCGGGCGTACCGCTTGACCTCGTCCAGCACGGCGCCCGGTTCGCGGCCCTCCAGCCAGCCGGCGACCTGGTCCACCGTGCCCGAGGCCCGGCGGGCCAGCTCGGTGGCCGGCCCCGAGCCGCCGCCCTGGTCGGCCATCCGGCGCAGCTCCTCGCCGACCGACCGCAGGCCGCCGGCGGCGCGCCGCTGCTGGTCGCCGACCTGGCCGCGTACCTGCTCGCGCGCCTCCGCGTAGAGGTCGCGGGCCTGGTGGCCGGCCTCCTCCGCGACCTGCCGGCCCTGCTCCGCGGCGGTGCGCAGCACCTGACCGCCACTGTCGGCGGCGGTCTGCCCCACGTTCACGGCTTGTTCCTTCGCCACCTGCGCGGTCGACTCATGGTCGCCCGAGGGTGAGCGCGACGTGGCAATGTCCGTCATCACGTGCTCCCTGCTCATCAGTTGGGGGTGAGGACGGGGTGGCTACCCCCTTCGGTCGGTTCCATTCACGGCGGGTGTGCCAGTTGCGTTTCCTGCCACAACCTTGTTTGACCTCACCTGTCCGCGGGCAACCACGCCGGCACGAAACGGGGGTTGATCATGGGATGGGTGATGAACGACAGCCTGCACGCCGACCGGCGCCGGTATCCGGCGGGCGACGCCTACGGTGAGCTGGGGCTCGCCGTCGACGTCGAGGAGCGCCACGACGTCAGCGTGGTAACCGCGCGAGGCGTCATCGACTTCTGGAGCGTCGGGCCCATGCAGGAGCGGCTCAACGACGCCCTCCAGGCCCACCCGCGCGTGGTACTCGACCTGCGCGACGTGTCATTCGTCGACTCGACCGGGCTGGGCCTGCTGCTCTCGGTGCACGAGCGGGCGGAGGCCGGCGGCGGCTGGCTCCACCTCGCCGCCCTCAACCCGATCGTGAAACGGCTCATGCAGACCACGGAACTGGATCGCCGCTTCCACGTCTACCCCACGGTCACGGCCGCGACCGCCTCCCTCGGCTGAGCCGCGCCCACCCGGAGCTGCTCAGCTGGTGCCGTACCGCTCGTTGAGCTCGCGGTACACCGCCAGGACGGCTTCGACCTCGTCGGCCAGCGCGAGCCCGGAGTCCGGCGTGCCCAGAACCTCGGCCGGCGCCAGGCTGGCGAGGGTCTGGTCGACCCTGCTGGTCACCTGGTGGATCTCCCGCTCGCGGATGAACGTCTCGCTGGCGACCGCCGTGGCCTCCAGGCCCGCTATCTTCCGCGCGACCTCCGCGTCGAGGTCGGACAGCGCCTGGACCAACCGCTCGCGCTGGCGGTGCAGCTTGCGCACCGCGGGGTTGTCGGCCGGCAGGCCGTAGTGTCGCTGCCGGCCGAGCTCGTGGATCAGGCGGCGCACCTCCTGCCGCTGGTTGAGTACCTTGGCGATGTCGAACAGCGCGGACGCCAGCAGCCGCTCCGCGGCGCCGGTGTCGACCATCCCGGCGAGGGCCGGCAGCGTGCGGCAGACCCGCTTTCCGACGGTGACCGCCGTCCACAGGTCGCGGCGCTCCCGGTGGTCGACCAGCAGATAGCACTGCTCCGCCCATCGGTCGGACTCCGGTGCGAGGATCCGGCCCGGCCGCCGCTGTGCCCCTTCGAGCTGGCCGGACACGATCAGGGCGGCCACCCCGAACAGTGCCGGCACGAACGTCCACGCGGTGCCGAAGGCGGCGAAGACGGCCGCCAGCACGAACAGCACGATGCTGAGCACCAGCACCTGCTGCGCCTTCGTGAAGCCGGCCGGCGCTCCCCCGGGAAAGAGCTCCGCGACATGCCCCCACCGGTAGGTGCGGACCCCGCCACGTTCGACCTTCAACGGCCGCGTCGAGACGACCGTCACCGCGGGATCATGGCCGATGTACAGCGATGGTGGATCCAGAGCCGTCACCACCGACGCACTCCTCGTGTCGTGGGTGTCCGAGTCTAGTCCTCTCGCGAAACCGGCGGCCGGTACGTCGAGCGCCCGTACCCGGCTAACCTCCGGCCGCCATCCGTCATATGTTGAAGGAGCCTCTTTGCATCGGCGGTGAACGAATGGGCCAGCACCCGGAGCCGGCGGCTCAGCCGTGGCCCTACTGGATGCTGCGCTTCATCGCCTCCAACGGCGACGAGGACGCCTACTCCGACCTGGTCTGGTCGGTGGCCGGATCCCCGCCCTACGGCGGCGTCGGCACCGACGAGGCCGATGCCGTCTACGAGCTGCTCGAGGCGTACGTGGGGCCCGGAGTCGCCGGCGCCGACCGGTACGACAGGGTTTCCCGGCTGGTCGACGGGCGGCCCGACGCCGTGCTGGCGCTCGCCGCGTTCCGCGTCCACGACCGGATCGCCAGCGACCCCGACGGCTTCGACCCCGCCGACGTGGCGTCCGGGCGGACGCTCGCCGCGGAGGCCGGCCACAGCGGCCTGGCCACGTATTTCGACCTGCTCGCGGCGGAGGTCGCGCTGCGTAACGAGCGCGTCACGGTGGCGAAGGATGTGCTGCTCGCCGTGCTGCCGCGGCTGACCGCCCTCGCCGCCGGCGACCGCGCCTATGTCGGGCAGGCCCGCGTGGTCGCGCAGAACGCCGCCGCCGTGGCCGCGATGGTCGGCGACACCGACCGCGCGCGGATCGCCACCGCCGTCATGGAGGTGCTCGCGGCCGACCCGGGGCTCGCCGCCCGGTACGCGACGGACCTCGTCGCCGCCCCCGACTTCGCCGCGCTGTCGCGCCAGGGTGCCGATTTGCTGCACGCCGGCGACCTGGCGGGCGCGGTCGACCGGTTCACCCGGGCGGAGCAGGTGGCGCGGGCGCAGGGCCTGGAAGCGGGCCTGTGCGCGCTGCTCGGCGAGAAGGCGATGGCGTACGACCGGGCCGGCGACACCCGGGCCGCGATCGAGACGTACGACCGCGCGATCGAGCTCTGCCTGCGGTACGGCGACGTGCTCAACCTCAGCCGGTGGACCGCCAACCTGGTCGGCCTCCTGGTCACCGGCGGCGCGCTCGACGAGGCCGAGCCACTCCTCGCCATGATGCGGGACGCGGCCGAGCGCACCCGGCGGCCGGAGCGGCTCGCGACGGCGGAGAGGTACACGGCGGCGTACCTGACCGCGCGGGAGAGCTACGCGGAGGCGGCCGACCGGCTGGTCCGGGCCGGGCAGCACGCCGGCGACGACCCCGCCCTCGCCGACGCGGTGCGGCGGGACACGGTGGTCACCCACTTCGCGTGGGCGGAGGCGCTCTGGCGGGAGAACGACCGGGCACCGGCGGCGGCCGCGCTCCGGACGGTGGTACGCCTCGCGGACCCTACGAGCGCCGACGAGTGCCCGCTCGCCGTCCGCGCCCACCTCCTGCTGGCCGAGCTGCACGACGCACCGGCTCCCGACGCGCCGCCGGCCGCCTACGACGAGCCGGCGGCCTTTAGCGAGCCGGAGGTTTACGACGAGCCGGCGGCCGATCAGCCGCCAGCCTTCGACGAGCCGGCGGCCTACGACGAGCCGGCGGCCCACGACGAGCCGGCGGCCCACGACGAGCCGGCGGCCCACGATGAAGCGGCGGCCTACGACGAGCCGGCGGCCCATGATGAACCGGCGGCCCCAGATGAGCTGGCGGCCTTCAGTGAGCCGGAGGTTTACGACGAGCCGGCGGCCTACGAGGAGCCTGTGACCGATCAGCCGGCGGCCTTCGACGAGCCGGTGCCCGAGCCAGAGACCGAGCCGGAGACCGAGCTGGTGCCTGAGCCGGAGAGCGAGCTCGACCGGCTGGAGCGGGCGTGGCTGGAGACCGGAGAGCCGGCCACCGGCGTGGCCCTCGGCCGGGAGCACGCGCTGGCCGGCAGCGCGGCCGCGGCGATGGCGGTGCTCGACGCGGTGCGCGGCCGGGTCGAGTCGAGCGGCGACGACGAGCTGCGGATCGCGCTCCTCACCGCGGAAGGGCTCGCCCACCGCGCCGGCAACGACGCCTCCGCCATGCTCGTGAGCCTGGGCGACGCGCACCGGCTCGCCCTCGCCGGCGACCCCTCACCGGCCGGGGTGGCCGCCACCCACCAGTGGGGCGTGGCGCTGGCCGCGGCGGGCCGGGCCGGCGAGGCGGTCGAGGTGCTCGAGGGATGCCTGCCCCGGGTACGCGCGCTGGGTGGACACCCGACCGCCGAGGCGTTCCTCGGCCAGGCCCTCGGCCAAGCGCTCCACGCCAGCGGCGACGCCGCCGGAGCTGAGCGGGTGCTCAGCTGGGTGGCCGAGATCTTCCGCGCCGACGGCGACCCGCACGGGCTGGGCCGGACGATGGCGATCCGCGCCGACGTGGCCCTCTCCGTCGACGACCTCGACGCCGCGCGGGAGCATCTGCGCAGCGCCGCCGACCTCGCGGAGGAGGCCGGCGACCTTGCCGCCCACGCGGCCGCGACGAGCTCCCTCGCCACCGTCCACATGGGAGCCGGCGGCCTGGCCGAAGCGGTGGGCTACTACGAACGGGCGGCGGGCGAGTACCGCGCGCTCGGCGCGGCCGAGGAGGAGCGCACCGCCCTGCTGCACCTCGTGGAATGCCACCTGCGGCTCGGCGACACCGGCGCGGCCGAGGCGGTGCTCCAGCCCCTGCTCGCGCCGGACGCGCCGGTCATCATCACGCTCGCCAGCCGCACGTACTTCCTCGCCGCGCTGCTGCGGGCCGAGCGGGGCGACTGGGCCGGCGCCCGCCCCGCGATCCGGCAGTACCTCGACACGCTGTCCCGGGACGCCGGCGGCGACCGGGCGTACGAGCTGGGCGGCGCGGCGGCGGTCCGGGCCGGTGACGCGACGTTCGCGGTGGAGGTCGCCGAGGCGCGGCGGGCCACGTCCGTCCGGAGCACGGCGCTGCCCGCGCTGGAGGAGATGACGGCGGTGCTGCCGCCGGGCGTGGTCGCCGCCTACGTCGACCTGGCACCCGCCCTCACCGTCCTCTGCGCCGGGCGCGGCGGGTGGACTGCGATCAGCGAGCGTCCCGCCGTCGCACCGGACGACCTCCCGGTGGCGACCGGCGCACCGCTCCCGTCCGGCCGGCTGGACGCCATGGGCCGGCTGCTCGGGCGCGAGCTGTGGGCGCCCGTGCTGGAGCTGGTGCCGGAGGGCACGACCGGCGTCGTACTGCTGCCGTCTCCGCGCCTTGCCGGCCTCCCGCTGGCGGCGGCCCTCCTGCCCGACGGCCACCACGTAGGCGAGCGGATCCGCGTCTCCTACGCGCCCAGCCTCGCCCTGCTCCGCCAAACCGGGGAGCGGCCGGCGGCGCGGCGCGGCCTTGGGCAGGCCGTGACACTGCCCTTCCTGCGGCGGCAGGCGGCGAGCCTCACCTCGGACGTCGCCGGGCCGGTTACCACCCTCGCCGGCGCCGAGGTCACCGTGCCGGCGGTCAGCGAGCTGCTGCGGGCGTACGACGTGGTGCACCTCGCCACCGACGATCCGGGGCTCAGCGTCCCGGGGCCGGTCGACGCGTCGCTCGTCGTCCTGTCCGCCGAGGCGGTCGGCCCGCCCGAGGCGCTCCTCGCGGCCGGCGCGCGGCAGGTGATCGCGACACATTGGACGGTCGGCGACCTGCCGGCCGCGCTGCTCGTCGGCGAGTTCTTCCGGTGCTGGCACGACGGCGCGGTCCCGGCGGCCACGGCGCTGGCCGCGGCCCAGAAGTCCATGCGCGCCGAGATGTCCAACGCGGACGTCGTGAAGATCCTGCGGCAGTGGGCCGCCGCCGAACCAGCCGACGACGCGCTGAACGCCACGCTGGCCGGCTGGGAAAGCCACGCGGACGACACACCCGCTTTCGCCGGCACGGTCGACTGGGCCGCCTTCCACCTGCTCGGCCTCCCGTAGCCCGCGCACCGGGCGTACACTGACGGCGTATGCGACATTTCGGACACCCATGCGGGTCGGGGGGTTCATCATGACCGCGAAGCTCATCGTCCAGCTCCATGTCACCGACTACGACCGGTTCAAGTCCGTCTTCGACGAGATGCGTCCGGTACGCAAGGAGCACGCCGCCACCGCGCATCGGCTCCACCGCGGCGTGGACGACCCGAACAGGGTCGTGGTCGTCACCGAGTTCGCGACGGCCGACGACGCCCGCGCCTTCACGCGGAGCGCGGCGTTGAAGGAGGCACAGCAGCGCGCCGGCATGGACGCGCCGCCGGACTTCCTGGTGTGCGAGGAAGTAGAGACCGACACCTACTGACCGGGCCCTCGCACCGGGACAAAACAGTCGTACTTTGGGCCGATCTGGAGTAGGACCGCCCGTTCGTACCATGGGACCGTGCATCCACGTCTGCGCGCGTTGCTGGAGGAGCCGCGGGTCCCCGACGCCCCGGCCCGGGTGTGGCGCGACTGGGTGCTCGTCGCCGTGTTCGCGCCCGCGATCGTGCTGGAAGGGATCTTCCGGCCCGACCTGGAGTGGCGGGCCGGCTCCGTCGTCATGGGGCTGGCCCTGCTGCCCACACTGCTGTGGCGGCGCACCCACCCGCTCGCGACGGTGGCGATCGCCTTCGGCGTGACCGCGGTCGCCCCGTTCGTGCTGCCCGGCGACCCCTGCGTCATGTACACGATGACGTGGTTCCTGGTCCTGCCGTATGCGCTGCTCCGCTGGGGCGGCGGCCGGGAGGCGGTGATCGGCTCGGCCTTCGTCGCGGCGAAGGTGGGCCTCTCCGCCCTGGCCGGCACGATCAGCATCGGCGAGATGATCGCCGGCTTCGCGGTGATGTTCGGCGTCTCCACGCTGGGCGCCGCGCTCCGCTTCCGGGCCAGCGCGCGGGCACGCGAGCGCGACCGGGTCAAGCTGCTGGAGCGCGAGCGGCTCGCCCGCGACCTGCACGACACCGTCGCGCACCACGTGTCGGCGATCGCGATCCGCGCCCAGGCCGGCATCGCCGCCTCGGCCACCCAGCCGGACGCCGCGGTCGACGCGCTCCGCGTGATCGAGACCGAGGCCTCCCGCGCGCTCGCCGAGATGCGCGCCATGGTCCGCGTCCTGCGCCGCGACCAGCCCGCCGACCTCGCGCCCAGCCCGCGCGTCACGGACATCGAGCGGCTCGCCGGCCGGTTCCGCGCCGGGCCCGCCGTCGACGTGGAGATCCGCGGCGACCTCGACGACCTGCCGCCGTCGGTGGGCTCGGCCATCTACCGGCTGGCCCAGGAGTCGGTCACCAACGCCCGCCGGCACGCCCGCCACGCCACCCGCATCGAGGTCAGCGTCGCCGCCGACGACACGTCGGTGCGCCTGCGGGTCAGCGACGACGGCGAGGCCAGCGCCGCGCGCCCGTCCGGCGCGCCGGGGTTCGGCCTGATGGGCATGATGGAACGCGCCGACCTGCTCGGCGGCACCTGCGCGGCCGGCCCCAACCCCGACCGCGGGTGGACCGTCACCGCCGTGCTGCCCCGCACCGGAGCGGCCGCGTGAGCGAGCCGGCCGGGGTGGCGTCCGGACCAGGCTGCCCCGCCGTGCCGCGGCGAGCGACGAAGGCGCCGCACGAGCGAGCGAACCAGGAGACACAGTGAGTGTGCGCGTGCTCGTCGCGGACGATCAGGAGATCGTCCGCACCGGCCTCACCATGATCTTGAACGCGCAGCCCGGCATCGAGGTGGTCGGCGAGGCGGGCGACGGGCGGCGGGCGGTCGAGCTCGCCCGGCGGCTCCGCCCCGACGTGTGCCTCTTCGACATCCGCATGCCGGGCATGGACGGCATCGAGGCCACCCGGGCGCTCGCCGGACCGTCGGTCGCCGACCCGCTCGCGGTGGTCGTCATCACGACCTTCGACCTCGACGACTACGTGTACGCGGCACTGCGCGCCGGCGCCCGCGGCTTCCTGCTCAAGGAGGCCGGCCCGGCCCTGCTCGCCCAGGCGGTGCACGCGGCCGCCGACGGTGACGCGCTGATCGCGCCGAGCGTCACGACGCGCCTGCTGAAGGCGTTCGCCGACGCGGGTCCGGCCGCACCGCCGGCGCAGCCGATCGAGGCGCTCACCGACCGGGAGGAGCAGGTGCTCGTCGCGGTGGCGCGGGGGCGCACCAACAAGGAGATCGCCGACGAGCTCTTCATCACGCTCAGCACCGTCAAGTCACACATCACCAGCCTGATGACGAAGCTGGGCGTGCGTAACCGGGTCGAGATCGCCATGTGGGCGTACGAGACCAACCGCACCCGGGCGCGTGGATGACGGCCCGCGGCCGCGCGCTGATCGGTGTCGTCCTCGCCGCGGTGCTCGTCCTCGGCTGCTTCGCGTACCTCTGGCAGCGCACCGACCCGGCGGAGGGCGCGGCGCGCAACTACCTCAAGGCGCTCGCCACCGGCGACGGCGAGCTGGCGTGCACGCTGGTGACGGAGCCGTTCGGGCAGGAGCTGGCCACCCGCCACTCCGTGGGCGACTGCCCGCGGGGCGTCGACGCGATGCTCGCCGGCCTCTCCGGCGCCCAGCGGGAGAAGGTCGGCGACGCGCGCCTCAGCGGCGACGCGGACGCGCTGACCGTCGGGGCCAACCCGCTGGGCATCACCGTGCTGCGGGTCACGAAGGTCGGCGACGAGTGGCTGGTGACCGGTGATCGCTGAAAGTACGACCGCCGGGCCCGACCATAGGCGAGCCGGATCGCGGCCCATGTACCGATGAGGCGCGGCAGCCGCGGCGGCGACGATCGACGGCATGACGAGGCGCGAGTGGCGGCTACCGGCCGCGTTGATCCTGTTGAGCCTGGTGCCGGTGATCGCCGGAGCGGCCCGGGTGACCGAGCTGGGCACCGGCCCCGAGGTGACCGCGGGCAACGCCCGCTTCGTCGCCGACCCGGTGCCGGTCGTGCTGCACATCGTCGGCGCGGTCGTGTACTCGATCCTCGGCGCGTTCCAGTTCGTGCCGAGCCTGCGCCGCCACCGCTGGCACCGCCGGGCCGGGCGGATACTCGTCCCCTGTGGACTGACCGTCGCGCTCAGCGGCCTGTGGATGACCTTCGCGTACGACCTGCCGGCGCACGACCACGGCGTGCTGACCTGGATCCGCCTCTTCTTCGGCTCCGCGATGGCCCTGTCGATCCTGCTCGGCCTCGCCGCCGCGCTGCGCCGCGACTTCACCCGGCACCGCGCGTGGATGGCCCGCGGCTACGCGATCGGCCTCGGCGCGGGCACCCAGGCGTTCACGCTCGCGCCCTACATGGTGGCGACCGGCGAACAGCCCGGCGCGAACGCCCGCGCCGGGCTGATGCTCCTCGCCTGGCTGGTCAACCTCGCCGTGGCCGAGTGGTTCCTGCGCCGCAGAGCGCGCCCTCGACAAGCGCGTCGGCCGCTTGTTGTTGCTGGGTGAAGTCGGGGTGCGTGCCGTTCACGGAGAGGACCACGCTGCGCCGGCCGTCCGCCGTGACGCCGTTGTCCGTGATGTAGCCGGCCCCGCCGCCGGGGTGTCCCCAGTAGACACCGCCGCACGGGAGTGGCCGCCGCATGAGGCCGAGGCCGTAGCGGGCGCCGGGCAGGATCTCCGCCAGGCCCGGGTCGACCGGCACGGTACGCGTCATCGCGGCGAGCTGGGCCGGCCGCAGCAGCCGCCCGCCGAGCAGCGCCCGGAAGAACGTGTTGAGGTCGCGGGTGGTGGACGTGATCGCCGCCTCCGGGTCGACCACCACCTGCTCGGTGACGTCGAACTGCCGGCCGGTGTCGAGGATCTGGTACCCCCGCGCGTGCGGCCGCGGCACCTCGGGTGACAGGCCCGGCCAGGACGTGGCGGTCAGCCCGAGCGGCCGCACGACGCGGCGCTCGACCTCGGTCCACCACGGGTTGCCGGTGACCCGCTCGACGATCATGTCGACCAGGATGTAGCCGACGCTGGAGTAGCCCCACCCCTTGCCCGGCTTGAAGTGCGGCCGGTGCGCCATCGCCCGCGCGACGAGCTGCTCCGGCGTGTAGACGTCGTAGCGGTGGCGCAGGAAGTCGGCCTCGGTCGTGTAGTCGGGGAAGTCGTCGTGGATGCCGCTCGTGTGCTGGAGCAGGTGCCGCACGGTGATCCGCCGGCCGTCGTTGCCGTTGCCACGCACCACGCCGGGCAGCCACCGCTCGACCGTGTCGTCGAGGCGGAGCCGCCCCTCGCCGACGAGCTGGAGGGCCACGGTGGCGACGAACGCCTTGCCGGTGCTGGCGATCCGGAAGCGCCCCTCGGGCGGCACCGGGCGGCCGGCGCCCAGATCGCCGAAGCCGCTCGTCGCGACGTGGTGGCGCCCGTCCTCGGTGACGAGGCGGGCCTGTGCGCCCGGCAGGCCGAGCGCGTGTATCGCGTCGGTGTGCCGCTGGAGGTCGGTGGGCGGCGTGGCGACGGCCGCCACCGCGAGCAGAGCGAGAAGGGTTCGCATGCCGGCTCACGCTAGGTGCGGCGGTGGGCCCGATCCGATACCGCCAGCGACCCGTCGGAAGGTAGCGCTGGCTGTAGTGCGGGGCGGGCCGCCGCCCTGGTAGACGTTTACGGGTGCGGCGAGT
Source organism: Phytohabitans sp. LJ34 (assembly GCF_052068095.1). Classification (NCBI taxonomy): domain Bacteria; kingdom Bacillati; phylum Actinomycetota; class Actinomycetes; order Micromonosporales; family Micromonosporaceae; genus Phytohabitans; species Phytohabitans sp. LJ34. The sequence goes on from NZ_JBQHDG010000008.1 coordinate 82,356, forward strand.
GCGGACGGCGACGGTGTATCTGGTGGTGTCCGTGGTCGCGTTCCCGCTGCGCCGGCGCTGGGCCGCGGCGCACCTCCGGCGGGCGGCGGCCCTGCGCGGTGTCGACCCGCCGCCACCGACCGCACGCCTCGACCGCTACCTGCGCTGGCTCGCGGCGCACGTGGTGATCGGCGTGCCGGCCGGGCTGCTCGCGCTCTTCTGCCTCGGCAACGCGCTGGTCGCCCTCGTCGCCGCGCCGCTGTGGTGGATGTTTCCGGCCGGCGACCCGCTCCGCCTGCTCGTCGAGGTGCCGGTCACCGGCTGGGGGCGGGCGCTGGCGCTCGGCGCGGCCCAGCTCGCGATCCTCGCCGCGGTGGCGGCCGGGGTGTTCCCGCCGCTGGCCGCGCTGCACGCCCGGCTCACGCTGGCCGCGCTGGCCCCGTCGGCGGCGGAGCGGCTCGCCGAGCGGGTGGCCGAGCTGACCCGCACCCGCGCCGACGTGCTCGACGCGCACGGTGCGGAGCTGCGCCGCATCGAGCGCGACCTGCACGACGGCACCCAGGCCCGGCTTGTGGCGATCGCGATGCGGCTGGCCGTCGCCCGGCAGGCGCTGCCCGACGCGCCGCCGGCCGTCGCCGACCTGCTGCGGCAGGCGCACGAGGGCACGGAGGAGGCGATGACCGAGCTGCGCGCGGTGATCCGCACGATCTACCCGCCGATCCTCGCCGACCTGGGCCTGGCCGGCGCCCTGCACGCGGTCGCGGCGCGCGGCGGCGTCCCAGCCGACCTCGACGTCGGCGACCTCGGCCGGATGCCGGCGGCGGTCGAGGCGGTGGCCTACTTCGCGGTCACCGAGGCGCTCACCAACGTCGCCAAGCACAGCGGGGCCAGCCGCGCCACCGTCCGGGTGCGCCGCGCCGGCGACCGCCTGCTGGTGGAGGTCCGCGACGACGGCGCCGGCGGCGCCCGCGAAGACGGCGGCACCGGCCTGGCCGGCATCCGCGGGCGCACGGAGGCGCTCGACGGCCGGCTCACCGTCACCAGCCCGCCCGGCGGGCCGACACTCGTGGAGGTCGAGCTGCCGTGCGGGTCGTGATCGCCGAAGACAACGTGCTGCTCTCCAGCGGGCTGGAGCTGCTGCTCGGCACCAAGGGCTGTGAGGTGGTGGCCGTCGCGACCGACGCGGAGGCGTTCCTCGCCGCGGTCGACGCCCACCGTCCGGACGTCACGATCGTCGACGTGCGCCTGCCGCCCGGCTTCCGCGACGAGGGCATCCGCGCCGCGATCGAGGCCCGCCGCCGCCATCCCGACCTGCCGGTGCTGGTCCTTTCCCAGTACGTCGAGCAGGCCTACGCCACCCGGCTGCTCGCCGCCGCGCCCCGAGGCGTCGGCTACCTGCTGAAAGACCGGGTGAGCCGGGTCGACGAGTTCGTCGACGCGCTGACCCGCGTGGCCCGCGGCGGCACCGCCCTCGACCCGGAGGTGGTCGCCCAGCTGCTGACCCGCGGCGACCCGGTGGCCACGCTCACCCCACGAGAGCGGGAGGTGCTCGCGCTGATGGCCGAGGGCCACGACAACGACACGATCGCGGCCCGCCTCTTCGTCACCGGCAACGCCGTGCACAAGCACATCGGCAACATCTTCACCAAGCTCGGCCTGTCGCCGGACGACGGTGGCCACCGCCGGGTCCGCGCCGTCCTCGCCTACCTGGAGGGGCGGCGCTGACGCGCATCACACCGCCTGGAGCACCCCGTCGAAGAGGGGCCGCACCTCGGGCGCGAGGCGCTCGTGCAGCTCGCGGTCGAGGTTGAGGTCGAGCTGGCCGTAGTTGTGCGTCAGGCCGTCGCGGAAGTAGCAGATCGCGAGCATCGTGCGCGGGCTGTCGGTGTGGTTGACCGTGCCGCGGTGCATCAGCGCCGGGTCGCGGATCAGCAGGTCGCCCGGCTCCAGCTCGACCCGCCGCGACGGAAACATCGCGGCCAGCGCCTCGAAGTCCGGGTTGCGTCCATCTTGGACGGTGTCGTCGTAGCCGAGCCCGCGCAGCACGTCGTCGCGCCACAGGTGGCTGCCGCACGGCCAGATCTCCAACGGACCGTTGTCCAGATCGCAGCGGTGCAGCGGGATGTTGACGATGTATCCGCGCGGCTCCCACGACAGCCCCGGATCCATCTCCCGGTGCGGCGACTGGATGACGGCGCCGGCCAGGCACGTGTCGCTGGAGACGAACTTGCAGTGGAAGTCGTCCCGCAGCGCGCCCCGGATCAGGCCCATCGCGAACGGGTTGGCCAGCAGCCACGGGCTGTCGAACGGTGACCGCAGCCGGGGGAAGATGCGCCACCGGTGGTTACGCTCCCAGAAGACCGCCTGCGACTCGCGGCCGACCCGGCACGTGATGCCGGCCATCTCCAGGCTCTCGCCGTCACCGCTGGCCACGCAGTCGGCGAAGACCTCGTCGAACGCGGTGTCGGCCGCGCCGACCACTGTGGACGGCAGCGCGCCGCGCAGGACCACGCAGCCGCGCGTGTGCAGCAGCAGCGTGGCCAGGCGCGCCTTTTCGGGGGAAAGCTCACCGGCGGCGAGCTCTTCGGGGGAAACGACGACGTCAACGTCCTGCCCAGGCGTTTCCGTGTCCACGACACCTCCCTGCATCGGGGCCGCCGTTCACGCTAACCGCCCCGCCCTGAACGCGGCTGGAACCCGGGTTGAAGCCCGCTCAGGCCGGCCGGTACCTATGCTCCGTTGGCATGACGCGTACGCGGTGGCGGGACAACGGCGGCCCGGCCCAGCAGGTGACACCGGTCGAGGTCTTCTTCGACGTGGTGTTCGTCTTCACGCTCACCCAGCTCACCCGGCTCCTGGAGGAGCACCTCACGCTCACCACGGTCGGGCAGGTGCTGCTGCTCTTCGGGATCCTGTGGTGGATGTTCGACGGGTACATCTGGCTCGCCAACCACGTGCCGCCCCGCCAGCCGGCGCAGAAGCTGCTGCTCTTCGTGGGGATGGCCGGCCTGCTGATCGCCGCGGTCGGCATCCCGCACGCGTTCGACGACACCGGGCTCGTCTTCGCGGTCGGCTACCTGGTGACGATCTGCGTACACCTGCTGCTCTTCACCCAGGCGGACGTCGGGCGGGGACTGCGGCCGCTCGCGGCGTACAACCTCTGTGCCGCCGCGCTGCTCGTGGCCGGCGGCTTGGCGGGCGGCGCGGCGCGGACGGCGCTGTGGGTGGCGGCGCTCGTCCTACAGATGGTCGTGCCCTACGTGGCGCCGCGCCACTCGTGGGTGGGCGCGGCCCGCTCGTTCCACCTGGTCCCGGGCCACCTGGTGGAGCGACACGGGCTGCTGGTGATCATCGCGCTGGGTGAGTCGGTGGTGGCGATCGGCATGGGTGTCGACGTGGACCACCTGGGCGCCGGCACGCTCGCGGTGGTCGTGCTGGCGCTGGCGCTGCCGGCGGGGCTGTGGTGGACGTACTTCACCGACGCCGGCGCCGCCGAGGAGACCCTGGCCCGCACCGAGGGCGGGGCCGCGGTCCGGCTGGCCGTGCGGCTGGGGCTCGCGCTCGTCCCGCTGCTGCTTGGCATCGTGGTCACCGCGGCCGGGATCCACGCCGCGGTCGCCCACCCCGGCGACCACGCGCACTGGCCGGAGGCGCTGGCGCTGGCCGGTGGCGTCGCGGCATACCTGGCAAGCGTCACGGAGACCCGGCATGCGCTGGGTGTGCGGCCGCTGTGGCGGCGCCTGCTGACAGCCGCCGCCGTGCTGGCCACCGTCCCGATCGGCACGCAGGTCAACGCCGGGCTCCAGCTCGCGGCGATGGTGCTCGTCGTCGCGTTCCCGCTGGTCCTCGAACGCGGCCGCCACACCAGGGCAGCGTGATCCATCGGAGGGCTTGGATTTACCGGAAATCTTCCGTAACCTGAGCTGGATCCGGGCCGGTGGTCCGGACAGTCGTGCGGATCGAGCACAACGGGCCTGGCGGAGTGGCACCCCGGCCGATGTCGCCGTCCCCGGCGCGGGCAGACGCGCGCGGGACGGTCCCCACATGGTCGCGTGGCCCCCCGTGCCATCGCGGCACCCACCCCACGTGCGAAAGAGGCAACGATGACACAGCAACTCCGGCGGAAGCGGACGCGGATAGCCGCGACCTGGTCGGTGGTCGCGGCCGGCCTGGCCGCCGCGGCGGCGATGACGATGGTGATGGCGGGCACCGCCACGGCCGCGACCACGCTCGGCGCTTCCGCGGCGCAGACCGGCCGCTTCTTCGGCACGGCGGTCCCGGCCAACAAGCTCAGCGACTCGGCGTACGTGACCATCCTGAACCGCGAGTTCAACCAGGTCACGCCCGAAAACGAGATGAAGATCGACGCGACCGAGCCGAACCAGAACCAGTTCAGCTACGGCAACGCGGACCGGATCGTCCAGCACGCCCGCTCGCAGGGCATGTCGGTGCGCGGCCACACGCTGGCCTGGCACTCGCAGCAGCCCCCGTGGATGCAGAGCCTGTCCGGCACCGCCCTGCGCAACGCCATGAACAACCACATCACCCAGGTCGCCACCCACTTCCGCGGCCAGGTGTTCGCGTGGGACGTGGTCAACGAGGCGTTCGCGGACGGCGGCAGCGGCGCGCGCCGCGACTCCAACCTCCAGCGGACCGGCAACGACTGGATCGAGGTGGCGTTCCGCACCGCCGACGCCGCCGACCCCAACGCGCTGCTCTGCTACAACGACTACAACATCGACAACTGGACCGACGCCAAGACCCAGGCCGTGTACCGGATGGTGCAGGACTTCAAGCAGCGCGGCGTGCCGATCGACTGCGTCGGCCTCCAGTCGCACTTCACCGGTGGCTCGAACTACCCGAGCAACTACCGCACCACGCTGTCCAGCTTCGCGGCGCTCGGCGTCGACGTGCACATCACCGAGCTCGACATCCGCAACGCGCCGGCCGACGCGTACCGCAACACGGTCCGGGACTGCATGGCGGTCGCGCGGTGCAAGGGCATCACGGTGTGGGGCGTCCGCGACTCGGACTCGTGGCGCTCGGGTGAGGCACCGCTGCTGTTCAACGGCAGCGGCCAGAAGAAGCCGGCCTACGACGCGGTGCTCGCCGAGCTGAACAACGGCGTCCCCCCGACCACCCCGCCGACGACCGCCCCCACCTCGCGGCCGCCGACGACCCCGCCGACCACGCCGCCCACCACCCCGCCGACGCAGGGCCCGGGCGGCTGCACCGCCACCGTCTCGCTCAACTCGTGGCAGGGCGGCTTCGTCGCCACCGTGCGGGTGACCGCCGGCTCCAGCGGCACCAACGGCTGGTCGGTGTCGATGACGCTGCCGTCCGGCGCCGCTGTCACCAACGCGTGGAGCGCCAACCGCAGCGGCAACAGCGGCCCGGTCACCTTCACGAACGTGAGCTACAACGGCCGCATCGCCGCCGGGCAGACGACGGAGTTCGGCTTCCAGGGCACGGGGGTCGGCACCGGCATGACGCCGACCTGCTCCGCCAGCTAAGAGAGAAGTCCCCGGTGCGGAGGGGTCGCCCTCCGCACCAGGGCTCGGCTACTCGGCCGCCCGGTGTCCGGGCTGCGCCGGCACCGCGCCGTTTCGGTGCTCGCCGTCGCGGTCCGGCTCGACCTGGCCGTTGCGCGGGCCCGGCTCGAAGAGGCTGCGCGCGGGCGCCGGCACGGGGGCGGGGGCGGGGGCGGGCGCCGGCTCGGCGGCATGGGCCGGCTCCGGGGCGGGCACCGCCTCGGGCGCCTCCTCCGCGGCCGGCGCGGGCTTCTGCCGCGGCGGGCCCACCTGCGGGTACTCCCCCGTCTGCACGTTGCTGGCCGCGGCCGCCATCACCGCGGCGGCGGCGAGGTCGGCGACCCGCTTCGCCTCGCGCTGCACCCGGGCGCGCACCTCCTTGGCGTGCCGCTCGGCGGAGTCGGCCGCGCCGCGGGCGTGCTCCAGCCGGTCGAGCTCGCCGGCCAGATCCTGCCGCACCGCGCCGAGCTGCTGAAGCAGCTCGGCCACCTCGCGCTCGGCGACGTCACCGTCGTGGCGCACCTGGGTGAGCTGCTGCTGCCCGCTGTCGAGCTCGCTCTGCATCTGGGCCAGCGCCTGCCGGCGCATCTGGATCTCCTGCTGCACCATCTGGAGCTGCTGCTGGTGGGAGGCCTGCTGCTCGTCGGCCCGCCGCCGGATGTCGGCGGCGTGCTGCTGCGCCTCGGCCAGCAGGGTGGCCGCGCTCTGCTCGGCCTGTGACCGCTCGTCGGCCATCTTCGCCTGCGCGGCGGTCAGCTGCTCGTTGAGGTCGCGCTCGGCGGCGGTGCGCCGGTCGCCGATCTCCCGCTCCACAGTGGCCTGCCACTGGGTCAGCTCCTGGCGGGTGTTGGCCCGGGCGGTGTCGATCTCCTGCTGCGCCTGCGCCCGCGCCGCCTCCAGCATCGCCTCGGCGTCGGCGCGCGCCTGCTCGGCCCGCTGCGCCGCCTCCTCGTCGACCTGCTGGGCCGCCTGAAGGCTGCGCTCGTGGGCGGCCTCGCCGGCGGCCCGCACCCGCTCGGCCAGGTCACGGGCGTCCGCGAGGGCCTTCTCGGCCTGCGCGTCGAGGGCGGCGGCCCGCTCGGCGGCCGCGTTGACGAGCAGCTCGCCCTGCTTTTCGGCGAGCTCGATGATCTGGTCGACCATCGTGCCGAGGTCGCGGAACGACGCCTTCTCCAGCTGCCGCGGCCGGTCGCGCAGCTCGGTCAGCTCGGCGTGCAGGTCGGCGAGCTCGGCCCGCTGCTGGTGCAGCTGGCCGGCCATGTCGCGCACCTGGGTCAGAGCCTGGTCGCGCTCCCGCTTGACGGCGGACATCCCGCTCTCCGCCTGCGCGACGAACCGGTCCACCTGACTCTTGTCGTAACCACGAAGGGTGATCTGGAACCGCTGCTGGGACGCCGCGCCCTCGGGCGCCGCGACCGCCTCACCACGCTGGGACATGCGCATCCTCCCAAACCGACGGACAGAGGGCCCGGGCCGCCGGCTGAGGGGGTGGCGACCCGCCGCCCGCAAACGCTACCGTCACCGCGCCGCGAGCCATAGCGGGGTGTCACCCGACCCCAAACGGCACGTCCGGCGGCTGGAGATGACCTTCGATGAGGTCTACGGTGCCCACCGGAGAGGCCCAACTCCCTAGAGACCGTTCGGATCCGGGGTGTTTCCCCTTCGTCAGTGGCCGGAGACATATTTGCCCACGTCCGCGTCAGCTGTAGACCGTTTGCTCCCGCGGGCACCGTTCCCGGCCGGCGGCTCGCGGCGCTCGCCGAAACCCCCGGCCGTCCACTGCCAGGTCCGCGGGACAAGCCCCGAAGGCGGTCTTCGCGGGCGCTACCTCCGCCATCCTGACGCACCGTAACCAGCCCGGGGCCAGGACTTGCTTTCCCGGATCGCCGATCCGGGAACAGACATTGTGGACAAACGGCGGCCACCGCCTGGCTCGAGCCCGTCACCCCGCCCTCTTTCCTGCCGGCCGGTTGCGCGCAGGGTGAGCGCGACCAACGGCGGACGGGTGAGGCCGCGGGAGCAGCGGTCTGGACCACGACGGACGTCGCGGTAGCCCAAATCTCTCGTCGCCGAGGACGGGTCAGGTTTCGCAGGGCGGTGCGGGGGCGTCCACCGCGAAGGGTGCGCCCGCCGGGAGGATGTAGAGCGCGTCCAGCACCAGCGGGGTCGGGCCCTCGTTCCGTCCGATATGGACGTTGCCGGGTCCGGCCGGCTCCCGTACGACGTCGCCCTCGCGGTAGACGTGGTCGACCTGGCAGTCCGCGCCGTAGTGGGTGAGCGTGCCCGCCACCACCACGGCCGACACGGGTCCGTCGTGGTAGTGGTAGCCGGTGTCGCCGCCGGGCGCGATGGTGATCCGGCGCAGTGCGACGCGGGTGTCGCCAGCGGTCCTGTCGAAGGTCGCTGTGGCGCTGACGCCGGTGGGCGGGGTCGCCCGCGCCGGCGTGCCGGTGCCGGGCAGCAGCGCCGCGGCGGCGACCACGGCGACCCAGGTGGAAGGCTTCAACGATCCTCCGTCGAACTGTCGGGGCCGCAGTGTCAACGGACGACCGGCGTCCCGGGACGCGCGAGCCGCGCCCCACCCGTCCGGGTCGTCGTGATCGACGAGTGGCGGGAATCGCATTCGCGTTAAGTGGTACTTGACGGAATCGGGCCGGTGGGACGGTAACCTACACTCGACGATCTGGATCAGGAGGTGGTCGTGGCGGCGTCGGCGGTGCCCCCGATCGGTGCGCGGCTGCGCGCCGAGCGCATCCGCCGTGGGGTCAGCATCCGCGCCCTCGCCCGCGACATCGGCGTCTCGGCGAGCCTCATCTCCCAGATCGAGACGGAGAAGAGCAGCCCGTCGGTCAGCACGCTGTACGCGATCTCCACCGCCCTCGGCATCTCCATCGAGGAGCTCTTCGGCCCGCCGACCGCGGGCGAGACGGCCGACCCGCCCGCGGCGGCGGAGGCGACGGGGGTCGCGGAGGCTGGCGACGGGGTCGAGGTGGTGCGGCTGCCCGCGTTCGCGGCGGCCGGGGACGCCGCCGCGGTCCGGGACGGTCCGGCGACGGCCGCGCTGCTCACCGCGGCGCTCGCCGCGGCGGGCACGGGCGGGTCGGTCGAGGTGGCCGGCAAGCGGGTCGGCCCGGTGATCACGCCGGACGAGCGCGAAGTGCTGACCCTCGACTCAGGGGTCACCTGGGAGCTGCTCGGCCGGATGCCGCACAAGCACGTGGAGTTCCTGCTCATCACCTACCAGCCGGGCGGCACGTCGTCGAGCTCGGGGCTGCTGATGCGCCACTCGGGCATCGAGTTCGGCTTCGTGATCAGCGGTGAGCTGACGCTGTCGCTGGGCTTCGAGACGCACAAGCTGCGGGCCGGCGACGCGGTGTCGTTCGACTCGTCCAACCCGCACGCCTACCGCAACGAGAGCACCGAGCCCGCCGTCGGCGTGTGGTTCGTGCTCGAGCGCTGGGCCTGAGCGTCCACTCAGTCCGCCGGGTAGGCCGGCGCGTGCGTCCGGGCGTTCACAAGATCGCAACCGGTGTAAGTGGTATTGCACACGTGTGAACTAGCAGCTTACACTCCGGCCCTAAGACAGCTCGGAAACCGGGCTGACCCCCACCCGAAACACACGCCTACACCCCACTCACTAAGCCGCGACGTGACCCGTGAGAGGACGGTGTCCCGTGACCCAGGCTGACCAGGAAGGCGTCCCCCGAAGAACGATCTTTCGCACCGGCGCGGCGGTCGGTGCCGCCACCGCCGTCGGCGCGGTGACCCAGTCCCGGCCGGCGGCCGCGCACGGCATGCCGGCGGAGCGGGACCTGATCCTGCACAACGGCGCCATCCACACCATGAACGACCACCACGACGTGGTCCGCGCCATCGCCATCCGGGACGGCCGCGTCGCGTACACCGGAAACAGCCTCGGCGCCGCGCGCCGCGCGCTGCCGGACCACCCGCGGGTGATCGACCTGCGCGGGCGGGTGGCGATCCCGGGCATCATCGACAACCACAACCACATCGTGCTGATGGGCAACCGTCCCGGCCGCCACACCCCGCTGGAAAACGCCTACTCCGTCGCCGACGTGCAGCGGACCTACCGGGCGCGGGCGAAGGGCGTGCCGGCCGGCGAGTTCGTCACCACGATCGGCGGGTTCCACTTCAACCAGTTCCGCGAGGTGCGGCTGCCCACGCTCACCGAGCTCGACGCCGCGCTGCCCGCCCACCCGGCGTACGTCTCGGTCGGGTTCAGCGGTCCGTCGGCGACCAACACCCTCGGCAAGGCGTTCTTCGAGGCGGCCGGCGTGGTCGTCGGCGCGGACGGCGCGATCGCCGCCGGTGCCGAGACCGGCAAGGCCACCCTCGCGCTGCGCCGCACGCTCACCCCCGAGCTGCGGCGGCGGGGCACGCTCGACGCGATGGCCTACGCGGCCAGCGTCGGCGTCACCACCCATCTCGACCAGGGCGCCTTCCAATCCACGGGTACGCCGAGCGACGGCGCCGCGCACGAAGACAACTACACGATGCACCTGCCGTTTCTGGAGCTGCACGAGCAGGGGCGGGCCATCGTGCGCCTGCGGATCAACTTCCTGCACATGGACACCGACCCCGCGCTGCCGACGCTGGCCGAGCGGCTGCGCAACGCGTTCCCGTTCTTCGGCGACGACATGGTGCGCACCGGCGGGATCGGCGAGTTCATCGCCAGCGGCCTCGGCCCCAACTGGCTGGAGGCGGCCCGGCGGGTGGCCCGCGCCGGCTGGCGGGCCGAGGTGCACTCGCTCTCCCCCACCGACTTCCGCACCGAGATCGAGGGCTTCGAGGCGGTCGACGCGGAAGTGTCCATCAGGGACCTCCGGTGGGTCGTGGCGCACGTCCCGTTCATCACACCGGACTATGTGGACCGGCTCAAGGCGCTCGGCGGCGGCCTCAGCCTCACCGGCTGGCGCTACCTGGCCGGCACCGGCACCGCCGCGGGCCCGCCGTTCCGCATGATCGTCGACAACGGCATCCACGCGGGCATGAGCTCGGACGGCATGCAGATCGCCCCGATGAACCCGTTCGTCCACGCCTACTACGCGGTCACCGGCCGCAACGCGCTCGGCGCCGTCGTCAACGACGGCCAGCAGATCACCCGCCGCGAGGTGCTCGACCTCTACACCCGGGACAACACCTGGTTTCTCGGCAAGGCCGACGAAGACCAGCTCGGCGTGCTGGAGACCGGCCGGCTCGGCGACGTCGTGGTGCTCGACCGCGACTACTTCCGTGTACCCGAGGACGAGATCCGCCACGTGCGGTCCGAGCTGACCGTGGTCGGCGGGTCCATCGTGCATGCCACCGGGAAGGTGCGTTGAACATGTTCAAGAAGGGAATGATCGCCGCGGCCGCCTTGCTCCTCGTGGCCGCCGCGGCCTGCGAGTCCAAGTCGCCCTCCGACGACGCGGGCGGCGCGCCGGCGGCGAGCGGTGACCCGATCGTCGTCGGCTCCACGCTCTCGCTCAGCGGCGCGTTCGCCGCCACCGGCGCCATCCACAAGATCGCCGGCGAGCTGTACGTGGAGCGGCTCAACGCCGCCGGTGGCCTGCTCGGCCGCCCGGTGCGATGGGTGGTGCGGGACGACGAGTCCGACCAGGCCAAGGTGAGCACGCTCTACGAGCAGCTGATCAGCCAGGACAAGGTGGACCTGATCATCGGCCCGTACGCCACGCCCAACATCCTGAGTGCGATGGCCGTGGCCGCCCGCCACAAGTACACGATGCCCCAGCACACGGCCGTCATCGCGCCGCTGCTGACCTACGAGTGCCAGTTTCCGGCCTGGTCTATCGGCCCGGCGCCGAACGAGTTCGTACCCAACCAGCTCTTCGAGGCGACCGCCAGCCTCGCCAGCCCGCCGAAGCGGATCGCGATCCTCACCAACCAGAACGGTTCGACGGACTTCGTCTCGTACGGCTCCAAGGACAACAAGACCGGCGCCGTCTCCATCACCAAACAGAAGGGCCTCGACCTGGTGCTGGAGGTGCGGTACCCGCCGACGACCACCGACTGGGCGCCGATCGCGGCCCGGGTGCGCGACGCCAAGCCGGACCTGGTCGTCAACAACGGGCTCGGCGTCGACCCGGTCAACCTGCTCCAGGCGATGGCGCAGCTCAACTACAAACCGCCGATGATGTTCAGCCTCTTCCCGGCGCCCGGACCGCCGCTCGGCCTCGGCGCGACCTCGGACGGGCTGCTGTCGGTGAGCATCTTCGAGCCGAACAAGGCCACATTGGACAAGCTCGGCGGCGACGCGACGACGATCGTGAACGAGTTCAAGGCCCGTGCCACGACGGCCAAGCTGCCGTACACGGTCTTCGAGACGCAAGCCGCCGCCTCCTGGAACGCCTGGGAGATCCTCACCTCGGCGGTCAAGGGCGCCGGCGACACCGACCAGACGAAGATGTGCGAGGCGCTGCACGCGAAGGGTGCCGACACGACGTTCAGCGGCCACCTGGCGTTCGACCCGGCGCAGAACAACTTCTGGCCGACCACCCAGACCATCAAGCAGATCCAGAACGGTGACTGGGTGACCGTGTGGCCCGCCGACCGGGCGGCCGCTCAGCTCCGCGGCCCCACACCATGACCACGATCCAAGCCGCGCTGAGCGGGATCCTGCTGGGCGGGCTGTACGCGTTGATGGCCGCCGGCGTCTCGGTGACCTGGGGCGTGCTGCGCATCATCAACCTGGCCCACTTCGGCATGATCCTGCTCGGCGCGTACCTCACGTTCGAGCTCGCCACCGCGTGGCGGGTCAACCCGCTCGTCACGCTGGTGGTGAGCGTGCCGGCGATGTTCGTGCTCGGCGGCGCGCTCCAGTGGGCCTTCGACTACCTGCGCGTCTCCGAGCTCAACTCGCTGCTGATCACCTTCGGCCTGCTCATCGTGGTCGTGCAGTCGGTCAGCAACCTGTGGAGCGCTGACTTCCAGCGGATGGCGGCGGAGGTAAACCCGTACGCGACCGAGTCGCTGCGGTTGGGGCGCTTCGTCTTCCCGGTGCCGACGCTGCTGGCGTTCGCGATCGCGGTGCTCGTCATTGGCGGCGCGCACCTCGTGCTGCGACGCACGTTCGTCGGGCGGGCGTTGCGCGCGTACGCCGAGGACCGGCCGATCGCCGCCGCGTTCGGGATCGACCACCGGAGGATCGGGGTACTCCTCGCCGCCGTCACCGGAGCCACGGCGGCGGTGGCCGGGATGCTCTTCTCGCTCGGCAACTCCCTGACCCCGTCGACCGCGTTCGAGTGGTTCGGCACGGTGTTCGCGGTGGTTATCCTCGGCGGCATCGGGCACCTCGTCGGCACGCTCGCCGCCGGTGTACTCGTCGGGCTGCTCTCCAGCGTCGTGTCGGTCGTGCTCTCCCCGGCGACGGCGCCGTTCGTGCTCTTCTCCGCGATCGTCCTCGCGCTGATCCTGCGGCCGCAGGGCCTCTTCACGATGGCGGGAGCCCACCGGTGAGCCGCCGTTTCGCCGTCGGCTTTCCGCTCGTGGTGGCGGCGCTGGCCTGCCTGTCGCTGTACCGGGTGACGCTCGGCTTCCCGCTCTTCTACCTCGCGCTGCTCACCCTCATGCTCTTCTGGGTCACGCAGGCGACGAGCTGGAACATCCTGTCCGGCTACAGTGGATACTTCAGCTTCGGCCAGGCGGCGTACGTGGGCATCGGCGCGTACAGCACCGCCGTCCTCTTCGGACGCCACGGGGTCAGCTTCTACGTGACGATCCTCGTGGCCGCCTGCCTGAGCGCGTTGCTGGCGCTCGCGATCGGGGCCATCGCGTTCCGGCTGCGGTCGCTGCGCGGGGAGATCTTCGCGCTGCTCACGCTCGCCGTGCCGTTCATCCTCGCGTCGCTCGCCCGGATCAACTCGGACATCGACGGCGGGCAGGGCATCATCGTGTCGGTGCCGCCCTTCCCCGAAGGGCTCGGGCTCTTCCAGGACTTCCTGTACCTGCTCAACCTGCTCGTCGCCGCGCTCGCGGTGCTCGTCGCGTACCTGATGCGGCAATCCCGCTTCGGCTGGGCGCTCGCCTCGGTGCGCGACGCCGAAGACGTGGCCGAGGGCTTGGGCGTGCCCACGTTCCGGTACAAGATGCTGGCGCTGCTGGCCAGTGCCGTCATCGGTGGCGTAGGCGGCAGCCTCTTCGCGCTCCAGATCGGCTTCGTCGCGGTGGACAGCGTCTTCCACCTCACCGTGCCGCTCTTCGTCATCGTGATGAGCGTCCTGGGGGGACGGACACACTGGTTCGGCCCGGTCGTGGGGGTGGCGCTCGTCGTGCTGCTCCAGGACCGGCTCACCGCCTCCGGGCTCGGCGAGTGGCAGCTCATCGTGCTCGGCGCGATCCTCGTCGTGCTGGTGGTGCTCGCCCCCGAGGGCGTGTACGCGAGGCTCCGCGCCCGCCCCCTGCTGGCGCTCGGGACGGCCGTGGTGGTGACCGCGGCGGTCTGGCTGCCGGGCGAGCCGCTCGACGCGATCCTGGCCGGCCTGCTGGCGGCGACGGTGGTGGCGCTGCTTCCGATCCGTCGCGCGTCCCCGCCTCCCGCTCCGGCCGCCGAGCCGGCATCGCCCGTCCCAGCGGTGTTGTCGGAGCCCCCGGAGATCGGCGACGTCCTCGTCGAATGCCGGAACGTGGCCCGCTACTTCGGCGGTGTCCGCGCCCTCGAAGACGTCTCGCTCACCGTGCGGGAGGGCGAAATCGTCGGGCTCGTCGGGCCGAACGGCTCCGGAAAGACCACCCTCGTCAGCATCCTCTCCGGCACCCTCCGCCCCACCCGGGGCAGCGTCCACATCGCCGGGAACGACCTCGCCAAGCTGCCGCCGCACCGGGTCGCCCACGCGGGTGTCGCCCGCACGTACCAGATCCCCCGCCCGTTCACCTCGATGACCGTGCGGGACAACGTCGCGATGGCCATCATGTTCGGCCGCTCCCCGCGCTCCCTCGCGACCGCCCGGCGGGACGCCGCCGGCCCGCTCGACGTCGTCGGCCTCGGTCACCTGGCCGGCGCGTACCCGGACAAGCTCAACCTCCACCAGCGCCAGCTGCTGGAGATCGCCCGCGCCCTGGCCGCCGACCCGAAGGTGCTCCTGCTCGACGAGGCGCTCGCCGGACTCAACCCCGCCGAGATCGACAACGCGGTCGAGGTGATCCGCCGCGTGCACCGCTCCGGCGTCTCCATCGTGATCGTCGAACACCTCCTGCGGGTGGTGAACCAGCTCGCCACCCGCGTCGTCGTCCTCGACCGGGGCACCCGCCTCGCCGACGGCGACCCGCGCGAGGTGCTCGCCGACCCGGCCGTCGTCCGGGCCTACCTGGGGAAGCGTGCCCATGCTTGAGATCCGCGACCTGGACGCCTTCTACGGCGACGCGCAGGCGCTGTGGGGCGTCACGATGGACGTCCACGATGGAGAGACCGTCGCGGTGCTCGGCACCAACGGCGCCGGCAAGTCCACACTCGTCAACGCGGTCGCCGGGCTGCACGCCAAGCGCCGCGGCACGATCGCGGTGGGCGGCACCGGCATCGCCCACCTGCCCGCGCACAAGGTCTGCGCGCACGGCGTCGCCGTCGTGCCCGAGGGCCGTCGGGTCTTCCCGGCCATGTCCGTCTACGACAACCTCTGCCTCGGCGCGTACCGCCGCGCCGCCCGCGCCGGGTACCGCCAGAGCCTCGACCGGGTCTACGACGTCTTTCCCCGGCTGCGACAGCGCACCGGCCAGCTCGCCGGCAGCCTGAGCGGCGGCGAGCAGCAGATGCTGGCGATCGGGCGGGCCCTGATGGCCAAGCCAACGCTGCTGCTGCTCGACGAGCCGTCGCTCGGGCTGGCCCCGGTGATGACCGACGAGGTGTTCGAGGCGATCGAAGCCGTCAACGCCCAGGGGGTGAGCGTGCTGCTCGTCGAGCAGGACGTCGACCGCGCCCTGGAGGCCGCCGGCCGCGGCTACCTGCTCGCCGAGGGGCGGGTGGCCGGCAGCGGCACCTCGGCCGAGCTGCGCGCCAGCGACACCGTCCAGCGCAGCGTGCTGGGCATCTGACCACTAAGGAGCGTTCACAATGCACAGAGACGGTGATACCGCCATGCCCGGACTCGGCCGGAGAAACCTGTTGAAGACCGGCGCCGCGGTCGGCGTGGCCGGCGTGGTCGCGACTCCCGCAGCCGCCTCGGCGCACGGCTCGCCCGACCGCACGGCACTCGTCAACGGACGCATCCACACGATGGACAAGCGCGACTCGGTCGTCGACGCGGTGCTCGTCGAGGACGGCGCCTTCGCCGCGGTCGGGCGGGGTGTCCCGCGCGGTGGGCCCGGCCTGAAGGTGATCGACCTGCGCGGCCGCACGGTCGTGCCGGGCATCATCGAGGGCCACGTCCATATCGTCAGCCTGGCCAACCGCCCCGGCTACCACGTCGTCATCGAAAACGCCCGCGACATCGCCGAGATCCAGCAGATGCTCGCCAAGCGGCGGCGCGGCGTGCCGCCCGGCGAGTTCGTCACCGCGATGGGCGGCTGGCACCCCAACATGTTCGCCGAACGCCGGGTGCCCACGCTCGCCGAGCTCGACGAGGCCGTACCCGACCGGCCGGTGCTGCTGTTCCAGAGCTTCAGCGGGCCGGCGCGGACGAACAGCCTCGGCAAGGCGTTCCTGGAGACCGCGTCGATCCCCGTCGTGGTCGCCGCGGACGGCACGATCGCGGCCGGTGCCCAGTCCACCACCGCGCTGTACCACCTGCGGGTGCGGCAGACGTTCGAGGACAAGAAGCGAAGCACCCGGGACGCGATGGCGTACTCGGCCAGCGTCGGCCTCACCGCCTCGCTCGACCAGGTGCTCTTCCCCTCGCCCGGCCCGCTCACCCCGACGCAGAGCCTGTCCAACCTGGACCACTACCGCATGTACGACCCGTGGCTGGCCGTGCACGCCGACGGCGACGCGATCGTGCGGCTACAGACCAACTTCCTGCACAACCAGAACGACATCGCCCTGCCCGAGCTGAAGGAGCGGCTGCGCAACGTCTTCCCGCTGTTCGGCGACGACATGCTGATGACCGGCGCGATCGGTGAGTGGGGCGCGCCCGGCGACGGCTCCGGCGCGGCGTGGCTGGAGGCGCAGCGGGTCATCGCGCAGGCCGGGTGGCGCAACACGAACCGGGCGCTCAGCCTCGCCCAGTTCGAAAACATCGTGGCGGCGTACGAGGCGGTCGACGCCGAGTTCGGCATCAAGGACCTGCGCTGGACCGTCCACCATGTACCGTTTGTGACCCGGGACCTCCTGGCCCGGCTGGCCGCGCTCGGCGGCAGCGTGCAGGTCGGCACGTTCCGCTACCCGAGCGGCACGGCGGGTGCCAGCGGCTCGCCGTTCCGCTCCATCCTGGACAGTGGCATCCCGCACGCCGGCATCCACATGGACGGCGTGCACATCGCGCCGCTCAACCCGTTCTTCGGCCTGTACTTCGCGGTCACCGGCCGCAACGCGCTCGGCGACCAGATCAACGAGGCCGAGCGGATCACCCGGGTCGAGGCGCTGCGGATGTTCACGGCGAACAACGCCTGGCACCTCAACATGGAAGACAAGATCGGCTCGATCGAGCAGGGCAAGCTCGCCGACCTTGTGGTGCTCGACCGCGACTACTTCTCGGTGCCGGAGGAGGACGTCAAGCGCATCCGCCCCGTGCTCACGATGGTGGGAGGCAAGGTGGTGTACCAGCGCTGACGCCTCAGCGTGCCTTCACCAGAGAGGCGAACACGACGACGTTGTCGGCGTAGCCGGTGGTGCCGCCCACCCACCGGCCGCCGCAGGTGATGAGGCGCAGCGCGGGGCGGCTGAAGTCGCCGAACACCTGGTCGGCGGGGAGGTTGTCGCGGTCGAAGCGCTTGACGGAGTTCACCTCGAAGACCGCGACCGAACCGTCCGCGCGGGTGACCTCGACGCGGTTGCCGGGCCGCAGGCGCGACAGCTTGTGGAAGACCGACGGCCCGGTGCCGCTGTCGACGTGGCCGACGATCACCGCCGGGCCGTACTCGCCGGGGGTGGGCCCCTTGTCGTACCAGCCCGCCTCGTCGAACCGGCCGCCGGTGGGTACGTCGATGGCGCCGCTCGGCGTGTTCCCGACCCGGTGCACCTGGGCGTCAATCCGGACGGACCTGGCCCGGATGCTCACCGGCAGGCTGCGGTCGAGCACCGGGAAGTCGCGCGGCGCGGGCCAGAAGCGGGCGGGCGGCCCGTCCGGCAGCACGTCGACGCCGGTGAGGCGCTCGAAGGCGAAGCCCGTGACGGTCAGCAGCATGAGCGCGGCGACCAGCGAGAACACGAGGCGCAGCCCCCAGTCGGGCCCGCCGATCCGCCGGGCCGCGCTCCGCAACGGCCGGCGGCGGCGAGCGAAGGCAGGCGCGGGCGCCGCAGGTGGCGCGGGTGCGGGCTCCGGGGCGGCGTGTCTCCCCGCACCCTCCACTCGCGACACCGCGACGGCCGCGCCCGGCGCGGCGTGCCTGGGGCCGCGTTCAGCCCGGCGACCGGGCGCCGGGCGCTCCCCGGCAGGCGCCGTCCGCCGCCCCTCCGCGCGGTCAGGGACCGGCGACTTCACCGTGCGGTCACGGACCGGCGACTTCACCGTGCGGTCAGGGACCGGCGACTTCACCGTCCGCTCGGGGACCGGCGGCTTCTCCGGTCGCTCGGGGACCGGCGGCTTCTCCGGTCGCTCGCGGACCGGCGGCTTCTGCGTCCGCTGCCCGCCGGCGGGTGTCCCGGCCGGCGCCGAGCCCAGGCTGGCGCGAGCCGCCTCGCGGCCGATCCCGACAGCCGCGCTCACGACGGCCTCGGCGCCCGGCCACCGCCGGTCGTCGCTTCCGGCCACGCGCGGCCGGCTCAGCCGCCGGATCCGGCGCGCCGACCGCGCACGATCAGCGCGACCCCGGCGCCCACCGCGACAACGCCCAGGCCGCCGGTCAGGACGAACGGGCTGACGCCACCGCCGGCGGTACCCCCGGCGCCGGTGGCCGGACCACGGGTGGCCTTGCTCATGTTGACGACGGTGACCGTGGTGTTGGCGGTGACGTTGTTGGGGCAGTTCAGGACGACGTCGTAGGTGTTCGGCGGCTTGCGGTCGGGCACCGTCGCGGTGCCGGTGAGCAGGCCGTTGTCCGGCCGCACCGAGACCTGGCCGAACGCGTCCGAGCGCACCCGCGCCTGCCGGTCGTTGCCGTCGCAGCTGGCCTGGATGTGCACCTGGTCGCCGGCCTGCACGGTGCTCGGCGTCACCTCCACGAAAACCTCGGTGCCGCGGGCGGCGGCCGCGGAAAGCGCCGGGGTGCCGATCATCGCCGCGGCGGTGGCGGCGACGAAGAGCGTACGAGCGACGAATCTGTGGCTCATCGCGTGCGGTTTCCCGCCCGCCAGGGGCACAAACGGCCGCGGTCAGAGATCACCCTCGAACGTCTTGTCGCGCCACCAGTCGGGGTCGGCCCACGGGCCGCCGGGGCGCTCCTCGCGCGCCCCGGCGAGATCCACGTCGACGCGCTCGTTGAAGAACGCCACCCGGTCCCTGGTGAGCGCGGCGTCGTGGCGGGGCTCGCGGTACGTCCACGCCAGGTTGACGTGCGGGGTGTCGCCGACCACCACCGACCAGTAGGACGCCTCGCCCTTGTACGCGCACCGCGACGCGTAGTCGCTCGGCTCCAGCTCGACGCGCACGTCCGCGCGCGGGAAGTACCACCGGGGCACCAGGCCGGTCTCGTAGACGACCACCGCCCGCTCGCTCTCGGCCAGCGTCACCCCGTCGAGGCTGACCCGCACGTGGCGGGACGACGGGAGCGCGTCCACGCGGTGGTACGGGTCGCGGATGTGCGCGAGCGCCGGCATGTCCTCCTCGTACCACTGGTCCATCGCCCGCCAGTACAGGGCGATGTGGCCGGCGAGGCGCGCGGCCTCGGCCGGCGGCGACGGGTAGGCGAGCGCGGCCCGCTCGACGAGCCGGTCGCCCAGCCGCAGGTCCCACACCTGGCTCTCGCCGAGGGCCGCGGAGGGCACGCCGGCCGGGCCGGAGACGAACAGGTCGGTGCGCACGTCGGAGGGCGGGAAGAAGCACCGTGGCAGCCGCCCGGGCTCGTGCACGAGCTGGCCGCGCGTGGAGTCGACGATCGTCTCGCCGTCGAGGACGCCGCGCATGCGCCGCGGGTAGGGGTCGATCAGCACCATGCCGGGTGCGAACACGCCGGCCGGCGCGTGGCCGAACGGGCCGCTCCCCATCGTCAGTGACATCGGTCCAGCGTGGCACGGCACCCGCCCCGCGCGTCAGCTCTTCGGCGATGGAAGTGGTGTCGCGGTGAAGACACCGCCGGGGTCGTAGCGGGCCTTCACCTCGGCCAGGCGGGCGGCGTTGGCGCCGTAGGCGTGCGCTATCTGGTCATGGTCGTCGGGGCGGAGCAGGTTGGGGTAGCCGCCGGGCAGCGCCGCCGGCGCCAGCGCCGACGACACCTCGTCGGCCCACGCCCGGTGCGGCTCTCCGGGCCCGGGCTCCCACACCGCGCCGATCTCCACCATCAGGTGGTCGCGGCGGTTGCCGAACGCGGTGGCGTCTTCGGGTACCCGCGCGGCCGCGCCGTGGAAGTGGTGGACGACGACGCCGGACAGCGGCGAGGTGCGGCGCTCCCCCGCCGCGACGAGCGCGCCGACGACATCCGGCGTGAGCCCGGGGACGCCGCGGGTGCGCATGGCGTGGTGCCGGCCGCCGGCGGCGTACGGCTCGAACCGGGCGAGCAGCTCCGGATA
The DNA here is from genome assembly GCF_052068095.1 of Phytohabitans sp. LJ34. NCBI lineage: Bacteria > Bacillati > Actinomycetota > Actinomycetes > Micromonosporales > Micromonosporaceae > Phytohabitans > Phytohabitans sp. LJ34. The sequence continues at coordinate 102,636 of NZ_JBQHDG010000008.1, forward strand.
GGTCACCGCCGCGACGGTGGACTCCAGCGGCGTGCCGAGGCGCAGCAGCTCGGCAAGTGCCGCCTGGCCGGCGCTCTCGTCGCCGCACCAGACCGGGGCGAGGAAGACGGCCGGGCCGGGGGCGCCCGCGACTCCACTGGGGACGGTCAGCTCGTCGGGCGCGGCCGGCAGGTGGTCGTCCAGGCGGGACAGCAGGCCGGCGGCGTCCTCCCACGGGTAGACCGCGAAGCCGGCGAGCAGCCGGGCCGCCGGGTGCAGCCGGATCCGCATCGCGGTGACCACGCCGAAGTTGCCGCCCCCGCCGCGCAGCGCCCAGAGCAGGTCGGCGCCGGCCGTCACCACGCGCCCGCCGGCGAGCACGACCTCGGCGCCGAGCAGGTTGTCGGCGGCCAGCCCGAAGCGGCCGGCCAGCGGCCCGTACCCGCCGCCGAGGGTGAGGCCGGCCATGCCCACGCCGCCGACGGTGCCGGCCGCGGCGACCAGGCCGTGCGGTGCGGCCGCGCCGATCACGTCGCCGACGGTCGCGCCACCCTCCACTGTGGCGACGCGCGCGGCGGCGTCCACAGTGACCCGCCGCATGGCGCCGAGGTCGACGACGAGCCCGCCGTCGCGCACCGCCCGGCCGAGCCAGTCGTGCCCGCCGCCGCGCACCGACAGGGGCAGCCCGTGCTCCCCCGCGGCCTCGACGGCGACGGCCACCTCGGCGGTGGACCGGGGGCGCACGACGACGACCGGCCGGTGCTCGACCGCGGAGTTCCACACCCGGCTGGCCGCCTCGAACGCGGGGCCGGACGCCAGCACCCGCTCCGGGCCGAGCCGAGCCGAGATGTCGCGGACCGCGTCCATGGGCCTAGACCCTAGAAGGCGAAGGCCGGCCGGCGGAACCACGGCCTGGATGAGGCTCGGGTCACCCGGCCGGTCGCGAGTTTCGGCCCGCCGGCCGGCCAGCCCTCGGTGGCGCCCACTGGACGCCGCGAACAGCGTCCAGCGGGGATGTAGACACCTGATAGACATCGGGCGGATGCCCTGGTCAGCGGGTGTAGCCGCGGGGTCGCAGGTCGCCGACCCGGTCGCCGGCGCGGGTGACGACCGTCAGCTCCCCGGTCCGGGTGTCCAGCAGCTCAAGCTCCACCGATCCGGACAGCATCTCGTGCACCAGCAGGACGCCTTCCGGCGCGACCGCCACCGAGTCGCGCTTGTCGTAGGCGGCGTCCGTCCAGCCGAGGGGCGGTTCGCTCGGGGTACCCGAGGTCTGCGTGCCGGCGCTGGGGTCGACCGACGGCGGCCCGCCCACCGGGCCGCGGAACACCGGGTCGGGTAGCTCGAACCGGCGCAGCACCGTGCCGTTGCCGGGGTCCAGCATCAGCAGGTCGTCGGGGACCAGGGCGGTCCGGCCGTCCCCTCCGGACAGCAACGCCCAGGCCCGCATGAGGACGTTGGCGCCGTCGGCCAGCGCCTGGGCGGCCACCGGCTGCGGGTTGAGCCCCTCGTTCGGCCGCATCGCCCCGGCGAGCCGCAGCGGGACCGACCGCGCACCACCGGACGGGTGTTCCGCGCTCAGCGACGTCGTACCGGCGTGCCAGAGCAGAACCTCTCCGGAATCCAGCACGGCCAGCATCGACCTCTCCACGGGCTGCGCACGCGACGAAGTGCTCTGCCCGGTGGTCAGGTCGATCAGGCGCATCATGCTCCTTTCGGCGGGCGGCACGAGCGTTTCGCCGAGCGCGAGCCACCTGCCGTTCGACGACCACCGCCAGGAGAGCTGCCTCCCATCGGTCGCGGCAACCTGCCGCTGGCCGCCGTCACGCAGGTCCTGGATCACCAGCAGGTCATCCGATCCCAGCAGGAGCCAGCGCCCGTCCGGGGAGAGCGACAGCGCGCGCCGGTCGTCGCGGTCCGGGACGGTGTACCGCCGCCCGTCCGACGTCAACAGGATCGTGCCCGCCTGGCCCTGTACCCGGTAGAGCAGCGAGCCCGGCCCCACCCGCCGGTCCGGGCCGAGGACGGGCGGAGGCTGGGCGGGCGGCGCCACCACCTCCGGTAGCCACGGCACCGGGCCCGCGACCAGCGACGGCTCGCCGCCGGAGGGCCGGAGCGGCACCCAGATGCCCACCGCCAGCAGCGCCACCGCGGCCACCGCCGCCAGCGGCGCGTACCGGTGGAGCCGCTCACGCCGGTGGGCCGCGCGCACCGCGCGTTCGGTCACGTCGTAGGTCCTGGCCTGGTCGGCCACGTCCTCCAGAAGCCCCCGCAAACCGTTCATCCCCGAACCTCCGTCGATTGGTCGAGCAGCTCGGCAAGCTCCGGTGCCACGGCACGGAGCCGGCCGAGCGCGTGGTGGGTCTGGCTCTTGACGGCACCGACCGAGCAGCCGAGAATCGCCGCGGCCTCCGCCGCCGTGCGGTCCTCGAAGAACCGCAGCACGATCGTCGCCCGCTGCCGCGGTGTGAGCCGGACCAATGCCCGGCGCAGCATCATCTGGCGCAGCACGGACTCCGACTCGTCCACAGTGGACGCATGCTCGGGCGGAGCGTCGGTGACCACCTCGCCGCCCCGGCCACGCCGGCGCCACGCGCTGATCCGCTCGTTGTAGAGGATCCGCCGCACGTAGGCGTCCGGATCAGCCGTCTCCCGCACCTGCCGCCACCGCAGCGCCACCTTCATCAAGGTGCTCTGCACGAGGTCTTCCGCCCCGTGGTGGTCGCCGGCGAGCAGGTACGCGATCCGGGAAAGCGTCGTCAGCCTGGCGCGCGCGAACTCCTGGAAACCATCCCCGTCCTCCACCCGTGTCCTCCGATGTCAGCGAGCCCTGTCACAGGAGTACACGCCGCGGCGGCCGGAAAGGTCAGAAGCTCAGGCGGACTCGCGCCGGACCAGCTCGGTGGGGAGGAGTCGGGACGACGCCGGCTCGCGGCGGACGAGGCGGAGCAGCACGTCGACCATGTCGGCGGCGACGCGCTCCAGCGGCTGGCGGATCGTGGTCAGCGGCGGGTCGGTCTCGCGGGCGATCCGGGAGTCGTCGAAGCCGCCGACCGCCACGTCGTCCGGGACCCGGCGGCCGGCGCGGCGCAGCTCGGCGAGGGCACCGGCGGCGAGCAGGTCGGACGCGGCGAACACGGCGTCGACGTCGGGGCTCTCGGCGAGCAGCTCGCGCATCGCGGCCGCGCCGGCGGCGAAGCTGTAGTCGGAGGTGTGCACGACCAGGCGCTTGAGGGCCTTGCGGCCGAGCACGTCGCGGTATCCCTGTAGCCGCTCGGGGCCGCCGACCACCTGCGGGCAGGCGATCATGCCGATCCGCTTGCGGCCCTGTGCGACGAGGTGGCGGGTCATCTGGCGGGCACCCTCGGCGTCCTCGGCCGCCACGTACGGGATCGCGGCCTCGGCCCCGCCGGGCTTGCCGCAGGCCACGGCGGGCACGACGCCGGTGGCCAGGTCGGCGATCAGCGGGTCGCCGGAGTGCGCGGAGATCAGCAGCACCCCGTCGACGTGGCCGCCGCGCACGTACCGCAGCACCCGGTCACGCTCGGCGTCGCTGGACTCCAGCATCAGGATCAGGCTGATGTCGTGCTCGGCGAGCGCCTGGGTGCAGCAGCGCAGCAGCACGCTGAAGTTGGGGTCTTCGAAGAGCCGCTCCTGCGGCTCGGACAGCACGAACGCCACCGCGTTGGACTGCTTGGTGACCAGGCTGCGGGCGCTCTGGTTGACCGTGTACCCGGTGGTGCGCACGGCCCGCTCGACCGCCTTGAGCGCGGCCGGGCTGACGTAGCGGGCGCCGTTGAGCACCCGGGAGACGGTGCCCCGGGAGACGCCGGCGATCTCCGCCACGTCATCGATCGTCGGCCCGCGGCGCATCGCCCGCCGCGCCGCGCCGCGCGACTTGGGGTGTGGCTGCGCCATCTCGCTACTCATCGGACTCAGTTTTCCACGTGAGCTCCGGCCCGGGTTGCGGCACCGCGCCGGTGCGGGCCACCTGTCCGTACCAATGGGCACTTGTCTTGGGTCGTCTGGTCTGGTCGGCGTGGTCGACGTGGACGATGCCGAAGCGCTTCGAGTAGCCCTCGGCCCACTCGAAGTTGTCCAGCAGCGTCCACAGGAAGTAGCCGCGCACGTCGACGCCGGCCTCGATCGCCTCGTGCAGGGCGAGCAGGTGCGCGTGCAGGTAGGCCACCCGCAGCGGGTCGTCGACCCACCCGTCCGGGCCGACCTCGTCGTCGTAGGCGGCGCCGTTCTCGGTGATGTAGACCGGCGGCAGGTCGGGGTAGGTGTCGCGCAGGCCGACGAGCAGGTCACGCAGGCCGGACGGGACCACCGGCCACCCCACGGCCGTCACCGGAAGCTCGGGCGGCACCCTCGGGACGTAGAGGGGCCGGTAGTAGTTGACGCCGAGGTAGTCGATCGGCGCGCTGATCAGGTCGAGGTCGCCGGCGTGGACAAGATCATCCGGAAGGCGGGACTCGCCGCGCAGGATCGGCTCCAGAAACATCCCGTGGTTGTCGTAGTCGTACGCCTCGGCGTCCGCCCTACTCCCCCCGTAAGGCACCACCGGGCTGAGGTCGAGGGTGACGCCGACCTCCCCGCTCCCGCTCAGCACCGACAGGCCCAGCCCGTGCGCGAGCAGCAGGTGGTGGGCGGCCCTGTCGCGCAGCGCCCGGTCGCGGATGCCGGGGGCGTGGATGCCCTCGCCGTACCCGGCGTGGCTGGCCACCTTCGGCTCGTTGAGCGTGGCCCAGTGGTCGACCACGTCGCCGAGCGCGTCCCGCACGATCGCCGCGTAGTCCGCGAACCGGTAGGCGGTGTCGCGTGCGGGCCAGCCGCCCCGGTCCTCCAGCGCCTGCGGCAGGTCCCAGTGGTAGAGCGTCAGGTACGGGACGATGCCCCGCTCCAGCAGCCCGTCGACGAGCCGGCGGTAGTGGTCGAGGCCCTTCTGGTTGGCCGGGCCGGCGCCGTCCGGCTGCACGCGGGGCCAGGCGACGGAGAAGCGGTACGCGCCCAGCCCCAGCGACGCCATCAGCGCCACGTCCTCCGGCCACCGCCGGTAGTGGTCGCACGCCACGTCGCCGGTGTCGCCGCCGGCGATCGCGCCCGGCACCCGGCAGAACGTGTCCCAGATGGACGGTCCGCGCCCGTCCTCGGCGACCGCGCCCTCCACCTGGTACGCGGCCGTGGCCGTGCCCCAGACGAAACCGGTCGGGAAACGCACCGACGTCATCCCTTCACTCCCCCGCTGACCAGGTCGAGCCGCCAGTACCGCTGGAGGAACAGGAACAGCGCGACCAGCGGCAGCACGGACAGGAGAACACCCATGACCACCAGCGAGTACAGGGCCGGCTGGCTGGCGCCCTGGTTGAGCATCGTGAAGAGGCCGACGGTCATCGGGAAGCGGCCATCGTCCGAGATCATGATGTACGGCAGCAGGAAGTTGTTCCAGATCGCGACGAACTGGAGGAGCAGCAGCGTCACCATGCCCGGGATCATCGGCGGCAGCCCGACCTTCCAGGCCAGCCGGTACTCGCCGGCACCGTCGATCCGGCCGGCCTCCAGCATGTCGTCGGAGACCACCGAGGCGGCGTAGATCCGGGACAGGTAGATGCCGTACGGGCTGATGATGCTCGGCAGCAGCACCGACCAGTACGAGTTGACCAGGTCGAGCTCGGACATCAGCAGGTACTGCGGCACGGCGAGCGTGATCTGCGGGACGAGCACGCCGGCGAGGATCGTCATGAAGATCAGCTCGCGGCCGACGAAGTCGTACTTGGCCAGCGCGTACCCGGCGATCGTCGAGACGCCCACCGACAGCACCGAGCCGACGCCGGCGTAGAGCAGGCTGTTGAGCGCCCACTTGAGGAACACGCCGTCGCGGAAGTCGAGCAGGTGGGTGACGTTGTACTGGAACCCGCCGTGGAAGCTCGGCCAGAACGAGAACGTGCTGAACAGCTCGCTCGGCCCCTTGGTGGCCGCGACCGCGACCCAGACCACGGGCACGAGGCAGTACAGCGCGCCGAGCAGCAGCAGGGCCGTCGGCACCCACCGGGTGCGCTTGTCGGCCCCGCGGTGGCGCTGGGCGGGCCGGGTGTCCGCCGCCGCCCGGGGCGCGGTGAGCGTCGTCATCGGTCCCTCCCGAAGGCGCGCCGCTGGAGCAGCGTGAGCATCGCGACCGACACGACGAGCGTGCCGAGCGCGAGCACCACCGAGGCGGCCGCGGCGCTGTAGAGGTCCGCGTTGACGAACGCGTCCCGGTAGATCGTCATCAGCGGTACCCAGGTCTGCGAGACGGTGTCGGTGAGGGGTAGCAGCGTCGCCGGCTCGGTGTAGACCTGGAGCGTGGAGATCATCGCGAAGATGCCGGTCATGATGACGGCCGGCATGATCAGCGGCACCTTCACCCGGAGCGCGATCTGGACCTCGTTGGCGCCGTCGATGCGGGCCGCGTCGTACATCTCCCCCGGCAGGCCGCGCAGCGCGGTGAAGAGCACGATCATGTTGAACCCGACACCGCCCCACACGCCGATGTTGGCGACCGAGAAGAGCACCGAGCCGGCCGCGAGGAAGTCCGGCGCGGGAAGCCCGACCGCCTCGAACGCGTCCCGGATCGGGCTCACGTTGGGCAGGTAGAGAAAGCCCCACAGCAGCGACGCGATCACGCCGGGCACCGCGTACGGCAGGAAGATACCGATCCGGGAGAACGTCGCGAAGCGCACCCGCGGTGTGTCCAGCAGCAGCGCGAATAGCAGGGCGAGGCCGAGCATCGAGGGCACGACTATCAGGCCGTAGAGCAGCATGCGCAGCAGGCCGTCGACGTACGCGGAGTCGCTGAGCACGCTCGCGTAGTTTTCGAGGCCGACGAACGTCTCCTCGCGGATCCCCAACCCGCCGCCGGTCACCCTCGCCGCGCGCAGGCTCAGCCACACCGTGTACCCGATGGGGACGAGCAGGAACAGCACGAGCAGGACGATCGCCGGGGCCAGGAGCACGTACGGGGTCGGGCCGCCGCGCCGGCGGGGCCGGCGGCGGCGGACCGTGGCGGCCGGGGCTACCACCTCAGGCCTCCTTGACCTCGAAGCCCTGCTTCTTGAGGTCGGCGACGGACGCGGCCTGGATGGCGTCGACGGCGGCGGCGAAGTCCGTCTTGCCCTGGATCGCCTTGGCGAAGATGTCGTTGTACTGGCTGTAGGTCACGTTGACGTTCGGCGCCCAGTTGAAGCCCCGCGCGGTCTTCGCGATCTCGGCGGCCTCGGCGAAGAAGTCCGGCTGGTTGGGCATCATCGCCGGCGCCTTGCTCAGCTGGGTGCTCGACTGGCCCTTGGTCGCGGCCGGGTAGATGCCGCCCGCGGAGATCAGCGTGTCGAGCGCCTCCTGGTCGGTGTTGAGCCAGGTGACGAACTTCTCCGCCTGCGCCCGCTGCTTCGACTTGCTGGAGATGGCCGTCGCCGAGCCGCCCCAGTAGCCGGTCGCCGGGGTGGCGTCCCACTGCGGCATCGGCACCATGCGCCACTTGCCCTTGGTGCTCGGCGCCACGCCCTCCAGCACGCCGGCGCCCCAGATCGCGCTCGGCCAGGCCATCAGCGTGCCGTCGGTCATCGCCTTGTTCCACTCCGGGGTGTACATCGGCTTGCCGGACAGGATGCCCTCGTTGACGAGCTGGCCCCAGAAGGTGGCCACCTTCTTGGTCGCCTCGTCGTTGATCCGCACGGTCCAGGTGCCGTTGTCGTTGACCCACCAGTTGGCGCCGGCCTGCTCGGCGAGCCCGGCGAACCAGCCCGGGTCGCCGGAGGAGAACGTCGCGAGGTAGCGCTTGGCGTCCTTCTGCCGCACCTGTCGCGCGACACCGGCGAACTCGTCCCACGTCTTCGGCACCGTGAGACCCATCTGCTGGAAGAGGTCCTCGCGGTAGTAGAGCATCATCGGCCCGACGTCCTGCGGTATGCCGTACGTCTTGCCGCCGAACGAGGTCAGCGCCCACGTCCCGTCGGTGAACTCGCCCTTGATGCCGGTGGCCATCGAGGTGAGGTCGGCGGCGACGCCGTTGGTGATGAGCACCGGCAGCGCCTGGTACTCGGCGTGGATCAGGTCGGGCGCGTTGCCGGCGCGGTGCGCGGTGAGCGTCTTGGTGATCAGCTCCTCGCCCTGTGCCTGGTTGCTGACCGTGACCTTCTGCGTGGGGTTCTTGGCGTTCCAGATGTCGACGACCTTCTGGATGTTGGTGGTCCAGGTCCAGAACGTGAGGTTGGCCGGTGCGTTGGGGTCGCCGGCCGCTTGGCTCGCCGGCTCTTCGTCGTCGGTACACGCGCCGAGGAAAGTGGGCAGGGCGGCGGCCGCGCCGAGGGTCGCGATGCCCTTTAGCAAGCCGCGCCGGTGGATGTGCTGAGTCATGGGGGTGCCCTCCTGAGTTCACTACTCTGTGAGCGTTCACAGAATCTGCGCGCCGTCGCGCGCCTGTCAAGGGCTCGTTGCGGAATTGTTTCCAGTGCGCCGCTAGCGGTTGTGCCTCTGTGAGCGGTCACGGTAGGGTGCCCGTTTGTGATGTTGCGGCTCGGCTCGCGCGACCTCGAACGGTCTGCGGCCTTCTATCGCGACCTGCTCGGCTTCGACGAGGTGACGTCGGCGCCGCGCACGCGGTGCTTCGCGGCCGGGGCGGTGCGCGTCCTGGTCACCGACGTCGGGCCGGGCGGCGACCTCGGCGGCTGGGTCAACGACGACCTCCAGGGCGGCATCCGCCACTTCGGCATGAAGGTCGGCGACATCGACGCCCGCGTCCGCGACCTCGCGGCGGCCGGCGTCACCGTGCTGTCGCCCCCCGCCGACGTGCTCGGCGACGTGCGGATCGCGTTCTTCCTCGACCCGGACGGGGCACGCCTCGAGTTCGTCCAGGGCAACCTGAGCTACCAGCACGTGTACGCGCCGGACCTGGCCGCCGCGCAGACCCTCGTCGCGCCCGGCGAGCGGCCGCGCTTCGACCACGTGGCGGTGACCGTCGACGACCTGCCGGCCGCGCTCGACACGTTCGGCTACCCGGTGATCGGCGAGATCCGCCACCACGACGACCCGCGCGGCTTCCTGATGACCTACCTCCAGGCCGGGCCGGCGGTGCTGGAGGTGTTCAGCTTCGACGTGCCGGTGCGGCCACGCCCGCTGGAGGTCGACGGGGTGCTCGGCTTCCAGGGAGTCGCCGCATGAGGGTCGTGGTGACCGGGTCGTCCGACGGGATCGGTGCGGAGATCGCCAGGGTGCTCGACGGGCGGGGCCACGAGGTGGTCCGGCACGCCCGCGACGAGGCGAAGGCGGCCCGGCTGCGCGACGCCGGCGCGGGCGAGGTGGTGGTCGGCGACCTCGCATCACTCGCCTCCACCCGGGCGATGGCCGCTTCGCTGTGCGCCGGTGCCCCGTTCGACGTGGTGGTGCACAACGCCGGCTGGCTCCCGCCCGAAGGCCCGCGGCCGGTGACGGCGGACGGGCTGGAGCGCACATTCCAGGTCAACGCGCTCTCCGCCTACCTGCTCACCGCGCTGCTGCCGCTGCCGTCGCGACTCGTCTACGTCAGCTCCGACTCGATCGCGCGCGGGCGGATCGACCTCGACGACCTCCAGCACGAGACACAGTGGACGGCCGACAGCGCCTACGCCGACTCGAAGCTCGCGATGACCGCGATCGCGTTCGCCGTCGCCCGCCGCTACCCGGCCGTGCGGTGCAACGCCGTCCACCCCGGCTGGATCCGCACGAAGATGAGCGGCGTCGCCGCCCCGCTCGACGTCTCCGCCGGCGCCGACACCCCGGTCTGGCTGTCCACAAGGGACGACCCACCGACGGGCATGTTCTTCCACGACCGCCGGGTGGTCCGCCTCAACGAGCAGGCCTACGACACCGCGGTGCAGGACGCCCTGCTGGCCGCCTGCGCGACCCTGACCGGCACCCCGCTCCCCTGAGAGTCGGCCAGGGAGTCGCCGGGCGCGCCGCTCCACCGACTCCCTGGTCGACATCGTCAGATCACCCGCAGCTCCAGGTCCAGCCGGGCCGGAGCGGCCGGCAGCAGGTAGGGCGGGAGGACGCCGGGACCGCAGGAGGCGGAGCCGATGCCGTTGTGGCCGGCGTCCAGCGTCAGCCAGGTGCGACCGTCCGGGACAAGGTCGGTCGGGTGCGCGGCCCGGTCCAGCGCCTCCGCGGTCCACGGCCGCACCGTGAGGCCGAACCGGGTCCGGCCCTCCACCCGCACGCCGCCGCCCTGCCCGGCCGTCACGGTCGCCCACCGGACGTCCGCGCGGCGGCCGTTCTCCTGCGGGAACACGTAGGGCGTCTGTAGGTCGGTGACCGTCCGGAACCACCGGCTCGTGCGGGTGGCCAGGCCGGTGTCCGGGTACGCCTCGCCCGGACCCCGGCCGAACCACTCCACCTGGTCGAGCTCGCCGGGCAGCGCGAACAGCACGCCGAGCGTCGGCAGCGGCCCGGGCAGATGCCCGTCGAGGTCGACGTCGACGACCAAGCCGAGGCGGTCGTCGGCGAGGGCGCTCCACGTGTACGTGGCGAGCAGCCCGCCGTCGGACGAGGCCGGGGCGACCCGGACGCGCACCACCGCGCCGGTGCCGGTGACGGTCACCTCGTCAAGGCGGTGGGTGAGGCGGTCGTAGCCGGCGCGGCGCCAGAGCGGTTCGAGGGCCTCGCCGTGCGGCGCGCGGTCGTTGTCGGTGGGCGCCCGCCAGACTTGCAGGCGCGGACCGTCGACGTCCCACCCGCCGAGGCGTACGAGGCGCCCGGTCCGCTCGTCCAGCACGCCCGGCCCGACGTGTACCCGGGCGCCGTCGCGCCGCACCGGGACCGGGGTGGCCGGCGGCGCGGCCGGGCGGCGGACGCCCACCGGCAGCTGGGTAGCGGCGACCTCGTGGCCGGCCTTGGCCCACGGCTCGTCGGCGGCGAGCACGGCCTGCACGGTCAGGTGCGCCTCGCCCTCGGTGGCCGGCAGGGCGGGCAGGTCGACCCGCACGCTCTCGCCGGCCGGCACGTCGCCCACCTCGAGCGCGCCCCGCGCGACCACCTCGCCGTCGTCTTCCAGCACCCACCGGAAGTCCAGGTCGGACAGTCCGCTGTGGATACGTCCGTTGTGGACGGCCAGGCCGCCGTCGCCGGTGGGGGTGAGCCGCACCGGTTCGAAGACCTTCTTCACATCCAGCAGGCCGGGCGACGGCGTGCGGTCCGGGAAGAGCAGCCCGTCGGCGACGAAGTTGCCGTCGTGCAGCAGCTCGCCGAAGTCGCCGCCGTACGCGAAGTACTCGCGCCCGTCCGCCGTACGCGCGCGCAGCCCGTGGTCGATCCACTCCCACACGAAGCCGCCCTGAAGGCGCGGGTACGTCTCGTACAGCCGCTGGTACTCGGCGAGCCCGCCCGGACCGTTGCCCATCGCGTGCGCGTACTCGATGTGGACGAACGGCATCCGGCGCCGCCGCGCGTCCAGCGCGGGGTCGTCGAGCGGCGCCTCCTCGCCGCGGCCGATCGCCTCGACCTCGGCGACGTTCAGGTACATGCGGCTGTACACGTCGACGTCGCGGCCGGTCCAGTCGCGCTCGTAGATCAGCGGGCGGCTGGGGTCGCGGTGCCGGGCCCAGCGGGCCATCGCGGCGAGGTTGCGGCCGCTGCCGCTCTCGTTGCCGAGCGACCAGAGCACGACGCTGGGGTGGTTCTTGTCGCGCTCGACGGTGCGCCGCATCCGGTCGACGAGCGCCGCCTCCCAGCGCGTGTCGTCGGCCGGGTTGCCCCGCCATTCCACGTCGCCGTAGCCGTGGGTCTCCAGGTCGCATTCGTCGACGACGTAGAGGCCGTACTCGTCGCACAGCTCCAGGAAGCGCGGGTGCGGCGGGTAGTGGCTCGTGCGCACCGCGTTGACGTTGTGCTGCTTCATGAGGCGCACGTCGTCGAGCATGTCCTCCTCGGTGACGGCGCGGCCGCGGTCGGGGTGGAACTCGTGGCGGTTGACGCCGCGGAAGAGCACGCGGCGGCCGTTCACGGTGATGACGCCGTCCTCGACGCGGATGGTGCGGAAGCCGATCCGCAGGCGCACGGTCTCGGTGGCCGTGCTGACCGTCGCGTCGTACAGGCGGGGGCGCTCGGCCGACCACGGCTCGACCGACGCCAGCGGCACGGTCTCGCCGGCGGCCACGTCGACGCCGAGCTCGGGGACGCGCACCCGGGCGTCCGGGGCGCTGGCGGCGACGGTCAGCGTGCCGGCGCCGGTCACGTGGTCGTACTCGGCGCGCACGTCGACGTCGTCGATCCCGCCGTCGGGACGGGCGACGAGGTCGACGCCGCGGAAGATGCCGGAAAGCCACCACATGTCCTGGTCTTCCAGGTAGCTGCCCGCGCTCCATTGCACGACGCGTACCGCGATAACGTTGTCACCGTCCGGCCGCAGGGCCTCCGTGGCGTCGAACTCCGTGGTCAGCCGGCTGCCGCTGGTGCGGCCGAGCTCGACGCCGTTGAGCCACACCCGGGCGGCGGAGTCGGCGCCGGCGAGGCGGAGCAGCGTGCTCCCGGGCGGCCAGCCGGCCGGGAGGCGAAACGTGTGCCGGTAGTCACCGGTCGGGTTTTCGTCGGGCACGTGCGGCGGGTCGAGCGGAAAGGGGTAGGTGACGTTCGTGTACGCCGGGGCGCCGTATCCGTGCAGCTGCCAGTGCGACGGCACCGGCAGGCTGTCCCAGCCCGCGTCGTCGAACGCCGGCCCGGTGAAGTCCAGCGGCCCGTCGGCGCGCTCTGCGTACCGGAAGCGCCACTGCCCGTCGAGCGGCAGCCGCGGGGCGTCGCTGTCGAGCCAGGCGCGGGCGGGCCGGGCGGTCGGTGGCGGGGCGAAGGATTCGTACCAGAGGCGTTCGCTCATGGCGGCAACCATACTGTGAGCGCTCACAGCAGGCTAGCCTGTGTGACTCCTCCACCGTTATCGTGTTGTGATGCGCCGCTGGACCGTACTCTGGGCGGCCGCGGTCGTGGCGCTCCTGCTACTCGCGGTCGCGCTGGTCCGATGGGGCCCCGGCGGCGGCGAGCCCGCCGCCGAGCCGACACCCTCGCCCGAGCCGACCGCCGTCGAGGCGCTCACCCCCGCCGAGGTCTACGAGGCGGTGGCCCCCTCGGTGGTCATCGTCGAGCGGCTCGCCGCGGGTAACCAGGTCGCCGGCACCGGCACCGGCGTCGTGGCCAGCGACACCGGCGTCATCCTCACCGCGCTGCACGTGGTCAAGGGCGGCGCGGTGCGGGTCACGTTCGCCGACGGCACGCGCTCGGCGGCGACCGTCGAGGCGAGCGACCCGGCCAACGACATCGCCGCGCTCGCGGTCACCGGCCTGCCCCAGGTGCTCGTGCCCGCCACGATCGGCAACTCGGGGCGCCTCGCGATCGGCGACACGGTCGTCGCGATCGGCAACCAGCTCGGCATGACCAGCAGCGCGACCGCGGGCGTGGTCTCCGGGCTCGACCGCGCCGCGGCCGGCGACGACGGCACCCGGCTGGGCGGCCTCATCCAGTTCGACGCCGCGGTCAACCCGGGCAGCTCGGGCGGCCCGCTGGTCAACACCCGCGGCGAGACGGTCGGCATCGTCGTCGCCCTGGCCAACCCGACCAAGGCCGGCACGTTCATCGGCATCGGCTTCGCGGTGCCGATCGGCACCGCCCTCGGCGGCGGCCCCGGCAGCAGCAACGGCCCACAGCGATAGGACACAGGATGAGCGGGAGTTGCGAGGCCACGGGCCTCGACCACGACGGCGAACGAGCGCCGAGCGACGGAGCGTGGTAGGCATGGACACCCCGGTGGAGCAGGTTCTCTACGAGGTCAAGAAGACCATCGTCGGCCAGGACGCCCTGCTCGAGCGGCTGCTGGTGGCGCTGCTCTCCCGCGGTCACATCCTCGTCGAGGGCGTTCCCGGCCTGGCCAAGACGCTCGCCGTCAAGGCGCTCGCCAGCGCGATCGGCGGGCAGTTCCACCGGATCCAGTTCACGCCCGACCTCGTGCCCGCCGACATCGTCGGCACCCGGGTCTACCACCAGCCGACCGGCGAGTTCCAGGTGTCGCTCGGTCCGGTCTTCACCAACCTGCTGCTCGCCGACGAGATCAACAGGGCGCCGGCCAAGGTGCAGAGCGCGCTGCTGGAGGTCATGCAGGAGCAGCAGGTGACGATCGGCCGGGAGACCCACCAGGTGCCGCGCCCGTTCCTGGTCATGGCCACGCAGAACCCGATCGAGTCGGAGGGCACGTATCCGCTGCCCGAGGCGCAGGTCGACAGGTTCATGATGAAGGTCGTGGTGGGCTACCCGAGCACCACGGAGGAGTTCGTCATCGTCGAGCGGGCCATCGCGGCGCCGCCGGCCACCCAGGCCGTCGCCGACCCCGAGCGGCTCATCGCGATGCAGGCCAAGGTCGAGCAGGTGTACGTGGACCCGGCGCTGATCGAGCACTCAGTCAGGCTCGCCGCCGCCACCCGCCGCCCGGCCGACGTCGGCCTCGACGACCTCGCCCGGTACGTGAGCTTCGGCGCCAGCCCGCGCGCCTCCATCAACCTGGTGCTGGCCGCCCGCGCGCTCGCGTTCGTGCGCGGCCGCGACTACGTGGTGCCGACCGACCTCACCGACCTCGCGCTCGACGTGCTGCGGCACCGGCTCGTGCTGTCGTACGAGGCGCTCGCCGACGACGTCACCCCGGACACCATCCTCACCCGCGTCCTGGAGGCGCTGCCCGCGCCGGACGCGCCGCCGCGGGCCAGAGCGGCCGTGTCGTGACGAGCCCGCCGGACCGCCTGCTGCGCCGCCTGGAGTGGCAGGTCGTGCGCCGCCTCGACGGGCGGCTGCAAGGCGCCTACCGCACGGTGTTCCGGGGCACCGGCATCGACTTCGCCGACCTGCGTGGCTACACGCCCGAAGACGACGTGCGGCACATCGACTGGAACGTCACCGCCCGCCTCGACGAGCCCTACGTCCGGCAGTACACAGAGGACCGTGAGGTGACCGCCTGGCTCGTGCTCGACCGGTCCGCGTCCATGCGCTTCGGCGTCGGCGCCGGCAAGGCCTCGGTGGTGACCGAGCTGGCGGTGTGCCTGGCGCGGCTGTTCACCCAGGGTGGCAACAGGGTCGGCGCGATCCTCTACGACAACCAGGTGCAGCGGGTCGTCCCGGCCCGCACCGGGCGCACCCACGTGCTCCACCTGACCCACGAGCTGACCAAGGACGGGCCGGCCCGCGACGACCGCCGCCCGACCGACCTCGCGGCGATGCTGCACCTGGCCGCGGCCACCGCGCGGCGGCGGGGGCTCGTCTTCGTCATATCCGACTTCATCGGCGAGCTCGACTGGGAGCCGGCGCTGACCCGGCTCGCCCTGCGGCACGAGGTGGTGGCGATCCGGGTCGTCGACCCGGCCGAGCTCGACCTGCCCGACCTCGGGCTGGTGCTGGTCGAAGACGCGGAGACCGGCGAGCAGCTGCTGGCCGACACCAGCGACCCGCTCTTCCGCCGGCGGCTGCGGGCCGAGGTCGACGCCCGCGAGTTCGCGGTCACCGGCGCGATGCGGCGGGCCGGTGCCGTCGACCACCGGCTCGGCACCGACCAGGACCTGGTGGGCGCGCTCGTCGACATGGCACAGCGGTCGAAACGGAGGCGGGCGTGAGCTTCGAGTACCCCCTCTTGCTGGCCGTCGCGGTGGCGGTCGGCGCGGGGCTGCTCGTGGCGTACCAACTGCTCCAGCGGCGGCGGGCGGCGGCGCTAGCGGCCGCCGGACTCCAGCCCACCCGGCGGCGCGGGCGCGTACGGCGGCATCTGCCGCCGCTGCTGATGCTCGCCGCGCTGGTGCTGCTCTTCCTCGGCGTCGCGCGTCCACAAGCGACAGTGCCGGTGCCGCGCGCCTCGGGCACGGTGATCCTCGCCTTCGACGTCTCCAACAGCATGGGCGCCAAGGACGTCACGCCCACCCGCCTCGCCGCCGCCCAGTCCGCGGCGGCCGCGTTCGTGCGCGCGCAACCGGACACAGTGGACGTCGGCATCGTCGCCTTCGGGCAGGGCGCGCTCACCACCCAGCTGCCCAGCGCCGACCACGACAGCACGGTCGCGGCCATCAACAGGCTCACCGTCGCCGGCGGCACGTCGCTGGGGCAGGCGATCCTCGCCTCGCTCTCCGCGATCGTCGGCCAGCCGGTGAGCCTGCCCGACCCGGACGCGGCCGAGCCGCCGCCCGATCTCGGCTACTGGCGTTCGGCGACGATCGTGCTCCTGTCCGACGGCGAGGACACCGGCGGGCCCGACGCGCTCGCCGCCGCCGAGCTCGCCGCGACCGCGGGTGTACACATCGAGACCGTCGGCGTCGGCACGGTGGAGGGCGCCACGATCGAGGTCGACGGGTACCAGATGGCGACCGCGCTCAACGAGGAACTGCTCACCGAGGTCGCGGAGACCACCGCCGGCTCTTACCATCGAGCTCAGGACGCACGGTCCCTCAACGACGTCTACGACTCGCTCGACCTGCGCATCACCACGGAAGACAAGCTTGTCGAGCTGACCGGGGCGGCGGTCGCGATCGCGCTGATCCTGCTCACGATCGGCGGGTTGCTCATGATCTCCTGGTTCGGACGGATCCTCTGATGTCGCTGACCTGGCCGTGGGCCCTCACCGCGCTCCTGGCCTTCCCGCTGCTGCTGGGTTACCGGTGGTGGCTGCGCCGCCGGCGCCGCCGCGAGACCGTGCGGGTCTCCAGCGTCACGCTGATCCGCGCCGCGCTGCCCGGCCGCTCGCTGTGGCGGCGGCGCGTCCCGCTCTGGCTGTTCGCCGCCGGGCTCGTTGTGCTCGCCGCCGGCGCCGCCCGCCCGCAGGCCTCGGTGCCGGTGCCGTCCAACTCCGCCACGATCCTGCTCGCCATGGACGTCTCCGCGTCGATGTGCTCCACCGACGTCGAGCCCAACCGGCTGAGCGCGGCGCAGGAGGCGGCGCGCGAGTTCGTCAAGGACCTCGACGAGGGCACGCGGATCGGGCTGGTCACCTTCTCGGCGATCGCCGGGCTGCTGGTCGAGCCGACCGACGACAAGGACGCGCTGCTCGCCGCGATCGACGACCTCAAGACCTCCCGCGGCACGGCGATCGGCCAGGCGATCCTCACCTCGGTCGACGCGATCGCCGAGATCAACCCGGACGTAGCGCCGACCGGCGTCGAGGTGCCGCCGGCGAGCGGCGATGCCGGCGCCTACGAGCCGGACACGATCGTCGTGCTCACCGACGGGCGCAACACGCAGGGCGTCGACCCGGTCACCGCCGCGGGCGAGGCGGCCGCGCGCAAGCTCCGCGTGTACACGATCGGTTTCGGCAGCACCGAGCCCGCGCCGTCGATCTGCACGCGCGAGCAGATCAGCGGCGACGCGGCGTACCGGGGTGACGGGAGCGGCGGCCCGTTCGGCGGCTTCGGCGGCCGCGGCCGCTACATGCAGGCCGACGAGGGCACGCTCACCGAGGTCGCCGACCTGACCGGCGGCGAGTTCTTCAAGGCCGAAAACGCGGACGCCCTCACCGAGGTGCTGCTCGACCTGCCCGACTCGATCACGCTCCAGCGCGAAAACGTCGAGATCACGGCGTGGTTCGCGCTGGTGGGCGCGCTGTTCGTGCTCGCCGGCGTGGGGCTGGCCCAGTGGTGGCAGCGCGCGGTCTCTCCGGTCGTGGCGGCCGTGCCGTCCCATGCCGAGCCGCCGCCGTCCGGTGCTGAGCCCGCGTCACGCGCCGAGGCGCCGCCGTCCCATGCCGAGCCGCCGCCGTCTCGTGCTGATCCTCCGGACGACGCGGTCTGGAAGCGTGGATAGCGCCGCGCTGGTCCGGCTGAGCCGGCGCCTGTCGTACATCCTGCGCCACGACCCGGCCAGCGTCGGCCTCACGCTCGACTCGCGGGGCTGGGTGGCGGTCGACGACCTGCTGGCCGCGCTCGGCACCTCGGTCAGCCGCGCCGACCTCGACGCGGTGGTGGCCGGCAACGACAAGCGCCGGTACGCGATCCGCCGCCGGCCCGACGGCCGCGACGAGATCCGCGCCAGCCAGGGCCACTCGGTGCCGGTCGACCTCGGCCTCGACCAGGTGTCACCACCGCCGGTCCTCTACCACGGCACGTCGGCCGCGGCGCTCCCCTCGATCCGGGCGCGCGGGCTGGAGCGGGGCGGGCGCCACCATGTTCACCTCTCGCCCGATGTCACCACCGCGCAGGTCGTCGGCCGGCGACGGCGCGGGCCGATCGCGGTGCTGGCCGTCGACGCGGCGGCGATGGCCGCGGCCGGGCACGCGTTCTACCGCAGCGCGAACGGCGTGTGGCTCACCGACCACGTCCCGCCGCGGTTTCTGCGAACGTCGCCGTGATCGCCTCCTCGGCGCTCGCCCACGTCGGTGTGTGCTCCAGCCACCGCGGCTGGCTCTCCCCGGACCCGAAGAGGTAGAGGCGCGGCACCAGCCCGCGCAGCGCCTCGTGCACCTCGAGCGTGTCGTCGACGAAGTGCGTGATGCCCAGCTCCGCGCAGTGGATCGCCTTGTCCCGCCGCTGCCGGCAGAAGCGCACATGGTCCGGCGGGATCCCGGTGCGGCCGGCGAAGTCGTGGTGCGCGAGCCACTGGAGTGTGCGCCGCTCCACCCGCTCGCCGCACTTGGAGACGAGCCACACCCGCCCGTCGAAAAGCGTCACGAGCCGCGCGATCGCCTCGAAAGCCCCCGGCATCGAGGGTGTGCGCAGCAGCCGCGCGGTGTCGCCGGTGAAGAACGCGGTGTCGCCGCCCTCGGGGTGCGCCGGCCCGTTGATGATGACCTTGCCGATGTCGATACCAAGTCTCATAGTCCCAGCGTGGGGCCCAGCGGCGCTTGAGCGGAACTATTCTTGATGGGCTCAGCTATAGTCCACGGTTATGGCTTTGGTGCCGTCGGTCTCCGGTGACGCGCTCACCGCGTTCGCCGTGTTCGCCGAGCACCTCAACTTCACCCGCGCGGCCGCCGAGCTGCACATCTCCCAGCCCGCCCTGCACGTCAAGGTGGCCAAGCTGGCCCGCACGCTCGACCGACCGCTCTACCACCGCAGCGGCCGCCGGCTGGTCCTCACGCCCGACGGCGAGGCGGTGGCCCGCTTCGCCCGCGACCACGACGACCGGCTGGCCCGCTTCCTCGGCGAGCTGCGCGCCACTCCCCCACACCAGCCGGTGATCCTCGCCGCCGGCCAGGGCGCCTACCTGTACCTGCTCGGCGACGTGGTGCGCGACGCCCTGCCGGCCCGCCTCCGCCTCGTCAACGGCGACCGGTCACAGACCCTCGCCGCGGTCCGCACCGGCCGCGCCCACATCGGCGTCGCCGTGCTCGACACGCTGCCCGACGACCTGACGACGGAGGTCCTCGCGACCTATCCACAGACCGCGATCCTCCCGGCCACCCACCCCCTGGCCCGCCGCCGCCGGCTGCGGCTCCGCGACCTGACCGGCGCCGCCCTCGTCGTACCGCCACCGCACCGTCCACATCGGATCGCCCTGGAACGCGCCCTGCGCGCGGCCGGCGTCGAGTGGTCGGTCGCGGTCGAAGCCGAGGGATGGCCCCTGACCGTCCACTTCGTCTCGCTGGGCCTGGGGCTCGCGGTCGTCAACGGCTGCGTCACCCCGACGGCGGGCCTGGTCAGCCGCCCGGTCGCCGACCTGCCCGACGTCCCGTACTACGCGTTCCACCGCCCCGGCGCCCTCGACGACCCACGCGTGGCCGACCTACTCGCCAGCACCCGCGCCCACCTCGCCGCGCGGGATCCCGGTGACCGACGTTGACTTGGACGCCGGTGCGCGAGGGTCGTGCCTCGCAACTGCTTGGTGCTTCCGGAGCCGAGGTCGCCGCGGCCTCCTCCTCGATCCAAGGAGATTTGGGCTACCGCGACGTCCGTCGTGGCCCGGACCGCTGCTCCCGCGGCCTCACCCGTCCGCTGTTGGTTGCGGTTAGTGCGCCTCCGGCGGGGCCGCGGGCTCCGGCCGGGCCGTCCCGGCTTGTCTTCTTTTCTTGGTGGGTGGTTGCGGTGGGAGCCGTGCCGCCTTCCCACTGTTTGGGGATGTGGCTCGGCATGTGGGCGGCGCCATGATCGTCGCGGCCGTCGCAGTCCCGGACCTCCCACGTAACGGGACAATCCGGGTCAGCAGTTGGAAGGCGTGGTGATCGTTAGCCCGGAACCTGTGTGACACGCGGGCGAAAATGCGGTTCTAGGGCTAACGATCATCGAAGCGCGGCGGACACCGGGGCTCGCGGAGCCCTGCTTGGCCGAGCCCCAAGCCCGGCCAAAAGCCGCGAAAGTCAAGGGGCCGACAAATCCAAGCTCTGATGGCAGGCCCCGCGGTAAACCGGGCTGGCCGCCGGCCAAGGTCTTGCCCGCGGGCCTACACCGCGGGCCCGGCAGCGGACGGCGTCGCGGCGGCTCAGCCTCGGGGGGCGGACTCACCTCTGGGACGGAGCTGGCGGCCGGGTCGCGACGCCGGCACGGGCGGGTGGAGGTCGGTTTTCGCGGCCTGGCGCTTGCGCACCAGGTGGGAGAGGTAGAGCAGCGAGCCGGCCAGCAGGCCCATGTCGTCGAGGTAGATGGGGTCGGGCAGCACGTCGACCGGCAGGATGGTGTAGAGCAGCGCACCGTAGAACGCCACCTTGCCGCCAGCACCCAGCTCGCCCAGCATCTTGCGGGTGCGCCACACGCGGAAGGCGAGCACGAGCGCGCCGATCAGCGTCGCCACGGCGACGATCGCGCCGAGGACGATGATCACGATCCAGGCTTCGCGCGACATGCCGTCACCGTATCCGAGCGGAGCGCTACCCGCCCGTTGGAGACAGCCCGTCGAGGAAGGCCAGCACGCGCTCGGTCAACAGCGCCGCGGCCGCCCGGTCGTAGGTCGGCAGTCCCGGGTCGGCCCACAGGTGCGCCTTGCCGGGGTAGAGGAACAGCTCCGCCTCCGGCGTCGCCTCGACGAACGCGCGGGCCGCGTCGAGGTCACCCTCGCCAGCGAAGATCGGGTCTTCGTCCATGCCGTGCACCTGCGCGGGTACGCCCGCGGGCCACCCGCCGAACTCGGACGGTGGCACGAACGCCTCCAGGAACACCGCGCCCCGCGCACCGGCCCGGGTCTGCGCGAGCCGCTGTGCCGGCAGGACGCCGAGGGAGTACCCGACGTAAACAAGCTCGGCGGGCAGCCCTTCGGCGGCGGCGACACCGTCTTCGAGCAGCGCCTCGAAGCCGAGCGCGCGGCCGTGGGCGATGCCGGCCTCGAGGGTGTCGAAGACCTTCCCGCCGTACAGGTCCGGGGTGTGCACCGCGTGCCCGGCCTTGCGGAGGCCCTCGGCGAAGTCGCGCTGTCCGCCGGTCAGCCCGAGCGCGTGGTGAAGGAAGAGAATCTCGGCCATGGGCCGTAGCCTAGGCCGCCGCCTCCAGCAGCCGCTTGAGGCTCGCGTAGCTGCGCGGCGCGCCCTTGGCGGCGAGCCGGCGGACCATCGGCGCGAGCGCCACCCCCACGCCGTGGCCGGCGAAGTCGAGCGTGAACGTGACCCGCGAGCGCCCGCCGTCCAGCGGCTCGACGGTGATCGAGGCGTTCGGCCGGATCGGCCCGTCGACGCCCTCCACGGCCCAGCGGCGGGGGTGGCTCAGCTCGGTGACCCGCTGCGTCATGGTGCGCTCCGAGCCGCCGACGCGGCGGGTGGTCGTGAAGCGGGCGCCCACCTCCGCGCGGTATCCGTCCTCGACGTCGACCCGCAGGACGTCGCCCTGCCAGTCGGGGAAGTGGGTGGGGTCGGTGACGTACGCGAAGACCTCGTCCTGGGGCCGCGCGATCTCGATGGTGCTGGTCAGAGCGGACATGATGCCTCCCGAAACTCGTCGTCACAGCCTTGACGGATGCGCCGGCGAGAAGGTGACAGGAGGCTCAGGACCAGGAGGCATGCGCCTCGTAGGCCGGGCCGACGGTGAGCCGCTGTGGGTCGCGCCCGCTGGGACGGACGATCCAGACCGACGGCGCCTTGACCTTGCCGCGGGTGAAGGCGATCCACTGGCCGTCCGGCGACCAGGTGGGGTCCATGTCCTGCGCGGTGCCGGTGGTGACCGGCCTGTTGTCCGTGCCGTCCGGCCGCACCACCCAGATGTCCGACTGGCCGGAGACCTCGCCGTTGCGGGTGTACGCGATCCACTCGCCGCCCGGCGACCAGCAGGGGTCGGCGCAGTTGACCTTGTCTTTGGTCAGCCACAGCGGGGTGGCGTCGGGCTGGTCGAGCCGGACGATCGCGATCTGGCGGTTACCCCGCGTGTTGATCCACATCGCTACCTGGTCGCCCGCGCGGGACCAGGTGGGGTCGTCCTTGTCGTCCGGGGTGTGGGTGATCTGCTTCGGCTTCGCCTCGCCGAGGGTGAGCGTGAAGAGCTGGTTTCGCCCGTCTACCTTGTCCACATAGGCCAGTCGCTTGTCATCGCCGGACCAGCACACGCGGGTGCCGCGTGTCACCCGGTCGACGACGACCTGCTGGTTGGATCCGTCCGGGTTCATGGTCACGATCTGCCACCAGTTGCCCGCGTCCCGGATGTACACGATGGTCTTGCGGTCGTGCGACCACTGGGGCAGCGCGTCGTGACCGGAGTCGGCGAGCTTGGTGCGCTTGTCGGTGCCCGGGGTGACGCCGTAGACGAACGAGCTCTCGCCCTGGTCGAAGCGGACGAGCATGGTCTCGCTCGGATACGGCCGCGGGCTGCCGGTCGGTGCCGAGCCGAGCCCGCCGCTGCCGTCGGGGGCGTCACCGCCGTCGCCGGCGCGAGGCGGGTCGCCGGCCAGCGCGTAACCGGTCACGGCGCCCACCGCCGCGAGGCCGGCCAGCACCGGTATCCCGATGATGATCGTGCGCCGGTCCACGACGGACGCCATCGTCCCTCCCTTGACGTCGACAAACGCTGGCGCCGCGCCCCCGCCACGGCCAGCCAGATAGTGGCACCCGGAGGCAAGCCCGACAAGGAACGGGTTTGGCGGGTAGAGTCTCGGGAACATCACGGCCAGGTCTCGACAAGGTCACGGCGCGTCGAGGCCGCGGTGTGTCAAGGTCACGGCGGATGGAGCGTAGATGCGCATCGCGATGCTTTCAGTCGACCATCGGCCAGTGCGCCCGGCGAGCCGTGAGTGGACGGCCGCACCGGCGGTGCACGTCACCGAGCTGGCGGGCGCCCTCGCCGGTCTCGGCCACGACGTGCGGGTCTACACCCGGCGGGCCAACCCGTCGCAGCCCGAGGCCAAGCTGGGCGCCGACGGCGTGACCACCGTGGCGGTGCCCGAAGAGGAGGGTGACGCCTTCGGGCAGTGGTTGGACGCGGCGTGGCGGCTCGGCTGGGAGCCGGACGTCGTGCACGCGCACGCCCTGCCCTCCGCGGTCGCCGCGATGGTGGCCCGCAAGCTGACCAGCCGGCCCACCGCCGTCACCCTCCACGGGCAGGAGGAAGGTGACGCCGCCGCCATCGCGGGCACCGCCGACGCCGTCGTGGCGCTCTGCCGCGCCGAGGTGGACGGAGTGCTGCGGCTGGGCGCCGCCCCGACCAACATGTCCGTCATCTCACCCGGGGTAGACATCGGCAGGTTCGCCCCCGAAGGGCGGTCCTGGGCCCGCCGCCGGACCCACCGCGTGCTCGCGGTGGGTCAACTCGTCGCGGCCAGCGGGTTCGCCGCCGCCGTCGAGGCGCTCCCCGAGCTCGGCGACACCGAGCTCGTCGTCGTGGGGCGACCGCGACCGCCGTCGAACGGGCTCGGGCCACACGCCGCCGAGCTGCGCGCCCTCGCCGTCAACCACGGGGTACACGAGCACCTCCGGCTCACCGGCGCGGCACCCTACGCCGACATGCCCGGCTGGTACCGCTCCGCCGACCTGCTCGTGTGCACGCCGGAGCACGCGTCGTTCAGCCGCGCGGCGATCGAGGCGATGGCCTGCGGGATACCGGTGGTGGCGACCGGGCCGGTCGAGAGCGTCGTCGACGGCGCAACCGGCCGCGTCGTGCCGCCCGACCAGCTCGCCGGCACGATCCGCGACCTGCTCGCCGATCCGGACCTGCGCCGCGCCTACGGGGTCGCGGCGGCCGAGCGGGTGCGCGGCGCGTACGACTGGGCGGTGGCCGCGCGGCGCACCGTCGAGGCGTACGAGCGGGCGATGGACCAGCACGCGCTCAGCCACGACACCGCCGCCGCGCCGCGGCTGGCCGCGTAAGCTTCGGTACGTGATCGCAAAGGTCCCGTTCGGCGCGACCGGACACTCCTCCAGCCGGGTCATCTTCGGTGGTGCGGCGCTGGCCGCCGTCTCCAAGGGCGAGGCCGACCGCACGCTCGACGCCCTGCTCGCCCACGGCATCAACCACATCGACGTCGCGGCCGGCTACGGCGACGCGGAGCTGCGGGTGGCGCCGTGGCTGCGCCGCCACCCCGACACGTTCTTCGTCGCCACCAAGACCGGCGAGCGGAGCTACCGCGGCGCGCGCGAGCAGATCCACCGCTCGCTGGAGCGCCTCGGCGTCGACCGGATCGACCTGATCCAGCTGCACAACCTCGTCGACGTCATCGAGTGGGAGACCGCGCTGCGCGACGGTGGCGCGCTCGAGGCCGCCGTCGAGGCGCGCGAGGAGGGGCTGGTCCGGTTCATCGGTGTGACCGGCCACGGCCTCTCCGTGCCCGAGATGCACCGCCGCTCGCTGGAGCGCTTCCCGTTCGACTCGGTGCTGCTGCCGTACAACTACCGGCAGATGAAGGACCCCCGCTACGCGGAGACGTTCGACGCCGTGGCCGCCGTGTGCGCCGAGCGGGACGTCGCGCTCCAGACCATCAAGAGCCTCGCCTACCGCCCGTGGGACGGCCGGCCCAAGACCGCCAACACGTGGTACGAGCCGCTGACCGAGCAGGCCGACATCGACCTCGCGGTGCACTGGGTGCTCGGCGACCCGCGGGCGTTCCTGCTGACGACCGGCGACGTGGACATCCTCCCCCGCCTGCTCGACGCGGCCGAGCGCTTCACCGAGCGCCCGTCCGACGAACGCATGGACGCCCTCGTCGCCGAGCGCGAGCTGTCGCCCTTGTTCATGTAGCCCGAAACCTGGGTACAGGGCCGGCATGCGGATCGGCTACTTCCTGTCCAGCGAGGAGTACCGCCCGGACGAGCTGCTGGCCCAGGCCAGGGGCGCCGAGGCGGCCGGCTTCCAGGCGCTGTGGATCTCGGACCACTACCACCCCTGGATCGACGCCCAGGGGCAGAGCCCGTTCGTCTGGTCGATGATCGGCGCGCTCAGCCAGGTGTGCCGGCTGCCGGTCACGACCGCGGTCACCTGCCCGACCGTCCGCATCCACCCGGCGGTTGTCGCGCAGGCGGCCGCCACCAGCGCGGTGCTGCACGAGGGGCGCTTCGTGCTGGGTGTGGGCAGCGGCGAGGCGCTCAACGAGCACATCTTCGGCGACGCGTGGCCCAGCGCGGACGTGCGGCTGGAGATGCTCGAAGAGGCGATCGACGTGATGCGCCGGCTGTGGGACGGCGGCTTCGTCGACCATCGCGGCCGGCACTACACCGTCGAGAACGCGCGGATCTACACCCGCCCCGAGCGGCCACCCGCCGTCTACGTGTCCGGCTTCGGCCCCAAGGCGGTCGACCTCGCCGCGCGGATCGGCGACGGCTACGTCAGCACGATGCCCGACGGCGACCTGGTCCGCCGCTTCCGCGATGGCGGCGGCGGCGACAAGCCCTGCCAGGGCGGCTTCAAGGCGGCGTACGCGGCGAGCGCCGAGGAGGGCGCCCGCATCGCCCACGAGCGGTGGCCCAACGCGGGCGTGCCGGGCGAGCTCTCCCAGGTGCTGCCGTCGCCGCGCCACTTCGAGCAGGTGTCGCGGCTCGTCACACCGGAGATGGTCGGCGAGTCCTTCGCCTGCGGCGACGACCCCGAGCCGCACCTGCGCAAGATCGAGGAGTACGCCGAGGCCGGGTTCGACGAGGTCTACGTCGCCAACACAGGGCCGCACTGGCAGGGCCTCTTCGACATGTACGCCGAGAAGGTGCTGCCCAGCCTCGCGTAGTGTGCTCGGGTGACCGAGACCCTGCCATACCTCGAAGAGACGCGGACCGCCTACGACACCGTCGCCGCCGACTACGCCGAGACGCTCAAGGACCATCTCGCCGGGGCGCCGCTGGAGCGGGCGCTCCTCGGCGCGTTCGCCGAACTGGTCGAGGCCGGCCCGGTCGCCGACGTCGGGTGTGGCCCCGGCCGGATCACCACCTATCTCGACAAGCTCGGCGTCGACGTGCGCGGCGTCGACCTGTCGCCGGAGATGGTGGCGGTCGCCCGCCGCCTGTACCCGGGGATCTCGTTCGTGGTCGGCACCATGACGGACCTGGACCTTCCGGACGGCGCGCTCGCCGGCCTCGTGGCCTGGTACTCGATCATCCACACGCCGCCGGAGCGGCTGCCGCTGGTCTTCGCCGAGTTCGCGCGGGTGGTGCGGCCCGGTGGGCATCTGATGACGGCGTTCCAGGCGCCCTGGGAGGGCGACTTCGAGAAGCGGCGGATCGAGCAGGCCTACGGGCACGCGGTCGCGGCGGACGCCTACCGCCTGTCGCCGGACCGGATCACGGACCTGCTGGCGGCGGCCGGCTTCGAGGTGACCACGCGGGTGGTGCGCCGGCCGGAGGGCCCGCTGGAGTCGACCCCGCAGGCGTACCTGCTGGCCCGCCGCTAGAGCCGTGGCCACAAACCTTCACCGGGGAAGCCGGCCAACGTTTGTGGCCACCGCACTGGGCTAGACGCGCGTGCGGGACGGGTGCACGGCGCCGTCGCCGGCGAACGTCGCCACCGCGCCGCGCCAGTGCTTCGCCGGCAGGGCCACGCAGCCCGCGTACCCGGTGGTCAGGCTGGCCGACTTGCGGCCCTTGGACAGGGAGACGGTCTTACCTGGGAAGCCGAGCCCGTTGCGGGCGTTGACCAGGCAGATGTCGCCGTGGTGCCGCACGGTGAGGCGGGAGCGGACCGCCTCGCCGGCCGCAGCGACGATCAGCGCGGGCTGGTTGGTCTGCACGCCGTCGGCGCCGATCGACCGGGCCAGCTGGAACTGCGCGACCTCCTGGTCCGGGCCGGCGTCGTACGCGTGCGGCATCACGATCGCGCAGGCGTCGTGCGCGGCGACGACCGACTCGGGCGTGTACTCGTCGAGCCGCGAGCCGAACACCTTGAAGACCTCGCCGATCTCGTAGATCAGGAAGGTGGGTTCCCAGGCGTCCCGGTTGTAGATCAGCCGGGCGGCCGGCGCCGCGACGAGGACGCGCGGGTCGGCCGAGTTGAAGATGGACTCCTCGATCAGGCCGTACCGCCCGACGAGCGCGGCCAGCTGGCCCTCCTCGGTCACCGAGCCCTTGATGTCGAGCTCCAGGCCGCCGCCGACCCGCCGGGCCAGCGCGAGGATCTCCTCCAGCGACGCCACCTTCGACCCGTCGTACGCGCCGCCCTTCCACGGCTCGTAGTCGGCCGCGTTGAGCGCGCGGATCTCGGCGTAGGTGAGGTCGGCGACCGCGCCGGTGCCGTCGGTCGTACGGTCCACAGTGGAGTCGTGCATCGCGACGAAACGCCCGTCGCGGGTCTGCTGCACGTCCACCTCGACGAGGTCGACGCCGTAGGCGAACGCGTACTCGTAGGACTTGAGCGTGTTCTCCGGCGCGAGCGTGAGCGCGCCGCGGTGTGCGGAGATGACGACGTTGTCCGAACCCGCGTCCGGCGTGCCGGCGTCCAGCCAGCGGCCGGGCTCGGGCACCTGGTCGCAGGCGGGCGGTGCGGCCAGCTGCTTCAGCGCGGCCAGCGCCTGCCGGTACTGCTCGACCCGCGGATCCTCGTCGGCCCGCGCGGCCGCGCCGGTGGCCAGCAGGCCCGCGACGGCGCCGGCCGCGACGAGCGCCCGCATGATGTGAGATCTCATGCCTGTCGAGTCTCGACTCCACCCGTGAAGCCGAGGTGGCCCGGCGCTGATCTTTACGTGATGACGCGGAACGTCATGCCGGCCTTCTCCAGGCGGGCCCGGAGCGCGTCGCCCATCGCGACCGCCGTCGTCAGCTGCCCCGCCAGCGCCGGGAGCTCGTCGTGGGTCAGGCACAGCGCCGACTCGGCCAGCATCTTCGCCGTCTCGCCGTAGCCGGGGTCGCCGCCCGCCATCTCGGTGAGCACCCGGCGGTCGCCGCTCTCGGCGACGAAGCGCATGCGGAACCAGCCGCGGGCGCGCTGCTCCTCGGACGGTCCGGCGCCCGGCGGGAGGAGCCGGCCCAGCGCGCGGCGGGTGGGGCCGAGCTGGGCCAGGGCGAACGCGCCACCCGCGCCGGCCGCGAACGCCGCCGCGGTGATCGGGTTGCGGACGCCGATGAAGTGGCCGTACGTGAAGTCCGGGCCGTACCGGTCCAGCGCCCGCGCCGACGAGACCACGATCAGCGGGTCGATGCTCGACATCGGCAGCGCGTACAGCCCGAGTGCCGGCTGGCGGTGCGGGCGCCCGGACACGCCGCGGACCCGCCGCCCGGTGACCCGCGGCTCGACCCGGCGGCGCGCGGCGTGGGCGGCCGCGGCGGCGCGGAAGCGGCCGAAGTTGAGCAGCACGGTGTTGAACGTGCCGCCGGACGGGCGGCCGCCCGCGCTGATGTAGCCGCGCATCCGGATCGGCTCGCCCTCCGGCAGCTGCTGGACGGTGAAGAGGGCGCCGAGGTCGGGCGGGATCGAGTCGAAGCCGCATGCGTGCACCAGGCGGGCGCCGGTGCGGGCCGCGGTGGCGTGGTGCTCCACGTACACCCGGTCGAGGAACTCGGGTTCGCCGGTCAGGTCCACGTAGTCGGTGCCGGCGGCGGCGCAGGCGGCGACCAGCGGCCCGCCGTACCGGATGTAGGGGCCGACCGTGGTCGCGACCAGACGCGCCGAACCGGCCAGCTCCCTGAGTGCGCGCTCGTCGCCGGCGTCGGCGGTGACCACGTCGACGGGCACACCGAGCCGGTCGCGGGCCGCGCGCAGGCGGTCGCCGTCCCGCCCGGCGAGGGCCCACCGCAGGCCGGCCGGCGCGTGCGCGGCCAGGTATTCGGCGGTCAGCCGGCCGGTGAAGCCCGTGGCGCCGAAGAGCACGATGTCGTACGCCCGATCCGTCATTACCGGAGAGTAGTCAAAACGCATGATCCATCGCAGGTCCGGGTACCAGATGGGAAACCACCTAGACGGGAGGACCACGATGAGAAGGGCCATCGGCCGTTGGGCCGTGCTGGCGGTCGCCGTTCCCCTGGCGGCGGTGGGTGCGCGGCGGATCGGTCAGGCCGTCGAGGCGCGCCGCGGCTCCAATCGCGTCTCGCGGTTGCTGCACAAGGGCGCCGACACGCTGCAAAGCATGACCGGACGCAAGCGGAAGCACCGCTTCGGGTTCCGCTGATAACCAGCCCCACGGCGGCCCGCGCACGCTATCGTGCGCGGGCCGTCCGGCTGACGCGTTTCATTGAAGGCCTTGGATATTTCGATGGGCTTCCGTAACATCGGCAGGCGAACCTGCGGGGTCCGGCGGAGAGGCACCCCGACCCGAAGCACGCAGGCTCGGCGGTTTACCCCCACCATCAGGAGCCAGCGGTACCCACGGCGCGGCGCCCCGTCGCTCACAAGCGATAGAGCACCGCGCCGTCGATGTCTTCGCGGGTGATACCGAGGCCGTCGATCGGCCGGGTCTGCACACCGTCCCAGGGCGTGCCGGCCAGAGCCGCGGGCAGCACGAGCACGTCCTTGACGCCGATCCCCCGCAGGTACGCGATGGAGGTCGGGTCCGGGAACGTGACGGTGGCCGCGCGGGTCTGCGCCTGGGTGGCCGGCTCGAAACCGGCCATGCCGTTGGCTATCCGCGGCCAGCCGTCGACCGTCCACATCATGTAGTGCAGCTCGATCAGGCCGGTGGCGGGCAGCACCAGCAACGGTTCGCGGGCCTGCGCGAAGGCGGCCGGCGGCTGCGGCACCGGCGGGTGGCCGGTCTTGTTGACGCCCTCGCCGAGCACCAGCAGCAGCGGGACGACGAGCGCCACCCGCGCCACGGTGCGGCCGGCGCCCTTGAGCACGTCGGCGTTGCGGACCGCCTCGCTGACCGCGCCGGCGGCGAGGATGGCCAGCAGCAGGCTGATCCAGATCATCAGGCGGCCGGGGGTGCGCAGCGCGTCCCAGCCCGGCAGGTGCTTGGAGAGCGTGATGTAGCCGGGGTCGCCGTCGCCGCCGAGCTTCGCACCCATGGCGAGCAGGGCGGTGCCGACCGCGCCGGCGGCCAGCATGACCCGGTGGCGCACCGAGAAGATCGAGAAGAACAGGCCCGCGGACGCCAGCACGATCAGCGTGATGCCGGGCAGCAGCGCCATCTCCGGCGGCCAGGTCAGCTGCTCACGGGCGGCCGTGTGGCGCTCGCCCCAGAACCACGACTCGGCCGGCGCGGTGAAGAACGCCTTGACCGGCGGGGAGAACATGATGGTCCACTCCAGGCCGCGCTTGCTGCCCGGGTTGAGCTCGATGACCTTCAGGTACGCCATCGCGATCGAGACGGTGACCAGGCCGAAGATCGCGCCGCCGGCGAGGTTGGCGATCAGCAGCTTGCGGCCGAACGGCGGGCGGGCCTTCTTGCGCCACCACGACCACGCGTACGTGGCGGCCGCGACCACGCCGGCGCCGAACAGGAAGTACACGAATGGCAGGCCGATGCCGAAGCCGAGGCTGACCTGCCAGGCCGCGGTCAGCCAGCCGGCCACCACCCAGCCCGGCCTGCGCTTGTCCGGCTGGTACCCGCCGGTGAGGGACCAGCCGTGGCCGCGGGCCAGCATCGCGAGCGAGAGGGCGATGCCGCCGGTGGAGAGGATGTTCATGTGGCCGCCGTGCGCCAGCCGCCACGGCGCGAACGCCCACGCGATGCCGGCCACCGCCGCGCCGAGCTTGCCCGCGCCGAGCTGGCGGACCAGCGCGTACGCCCCGATGAACGCGAGCGCGTACAGCAGCACGTACAGGATGTTGTAGCGAACGATCGTGGCCTCGAGGCCGGAGCCGATCCACCCGGCGGGCGCGTAGCCGAGCAGCGTGTCCGTGTACACGTAGGTGTACCGCTCGGGGTAGAACGTGTTGGAGTCCCACAGGCTCAGCGGGTCGGTGAGCAGCGCGTGGCCGCCCCACGCGATTTGCCACGACTGCACTGTCGGGTCGCCGATGTCGCCCGGGATCGTCGAGGCGGGGTGCTTGAGCGTGGGCCAGGTCAGCACCACCGCCAGCAGCAGGCCGCCGAGCACGGCGAGGGTCCACTCGTGCGCGAGCACCCGCCAGACGCGCCCGCGTCCGGACCCGCCTTTCGGCTCGTCGGAGGCGGCCTCGGGCTCGATCGTGGGCGCTGCGGCTTCCATAGCAGTCGATGTTAGGTCAGACACCCGCGCCATCCGATACCTGGACGTGTAGCACCGTGAACGCGTTGAGGTGCCAGCCGGGCACCCGGAACGGCCGCCAGCTCACCCCCACCCGGTCGGTGCGGAAGACGTGCCGCGCCTGAGCCAGGAGCGACGGGAAGTGGTTGCGGTGGTCGAGCGCCGTGACCACCTGGTACATCTCCGCGATGCCCTGCCGGCGGGCGGCCCGGCCCGACGTGAGCGCCTTGCCGGCGCGGTAGGCCACGCCGGGGTCGGTCGGCAGCAGGATCGTGACCGTGCCGCCGGCCGCGGTGACCCGGCGCATCTCGCCCAGCGCGGCGAACGGGTCGGGCAGGTGGTGCAGCAGGCAGGTCGCGATCACCCGGTCGAAGCGGCCGTCGGGGTACGGCAGCGCGGCCACGTCGCAGGCCGCGACGCTCACCCGCGGGTCCGCCGCCACCTCCTCGGTCGGACGCGGCTCGCGGAGGTCGGTCAGCAGGTACTCGTCGAACCGGTGCCGCACGTACGGCACGTGCTCGCCGCGGTTTCCGCCCACCTCCAGCACCCGGGCGAAGCGCGCCTCCGGCCCGTACGCCGCCTCCATCGACCGGTGCAGGTAGCGCTCGAAGAACGACCCGTCGGCGGTCGCGGCGGTGGTCGAGTAGTGGTCCTCGTACCACCGGGTCAGCAGGTCGTGCGCGCTCTGACCGGGAGCGGGGCGGTCGTCAGGGGGCATGGCGTTTCCTTGTGCCGCGGGGGCGGGCCGAATTCGACCGAATGTTACCGGTCCCGTACCGCCAGCCATCCACCGGTCGGTTACGAATCTCTACTTGACCTTGAAAGTCTATGGGTTAAGTGGAATATTGCGAGGCGTGACGAAGATACGTTCCAGAGCAGCCATCGCCTTCGCACTCGCGGCCGGCCTGGCTCTTTCCGCTTGTGGTGGGGGCGACGACGCCTCCTCGGGCAGTGGTGGCGACACCACTCTCAACATCGTTGGTTTCGCCGTGCCGGAGCAGGCCAACAAGGCCATCGCCGCGGAGTGGAACAAGACGCCCGAGGGCAAGGGCGTCAAGTTCCAGACGTCGTACGGCGCGTCCGGCGACCAGAGCCGCGCGGTGGTGGCCGGCCTCAAGGCCGACTACGTGCACTTCTCGGTCGCCAGCGACGTCACCCGCCTCGTCGACAAGGGTCTGGTCGACGCGACCTGGGACGACGGCCCCACCAAGGGCGTGGTCTCGTCCTCGGTCGTCGTGCTGGCCGTGCAGAAGGGCAACCCGAAGAATATCCAGGGCTGGGACGACCTGGTCAAGCCGGGCATCAAGATCGTCACGCCCAACCCGGCCTCCTCCGGCGCCGCCCGATGGAACGCCCTGGCCGCATGGGGGCACATCGCCGCCAACGGCGGCACCGAGGCGCAGGCCACCGAGTTCCTGAAGAAGCTCTTCGCGAACGTGAGCTCGCTGCCCAACAGCGGCCGAGACGCCACGACGAGCTTCCTCAACGGCGGCGGCGACGTGCTGCTGGCGTACGAGAACGAGACCATCCTCGCCACGCAGAGCGGCGAGGAGCTCGAATGGATCTACCCGGACACCACCATCAAGATCGAAAACCCGGGCGCGGTCCTCAAGAACGCCAACCCGAAGGCGCAGGAGTGGCTCAACTTCGTGCTGAGCGACAAGGGGCAGCGGCAGTTCGCGTTGAAGGGCTTCCGGCCGATCGTCGACGGCGTCGACACCACCGGCATCGAGGGCGTCCCGGACCCCAACAACCCGTTCCCCACGCCGAAGAAGCTGCTCACCGTCGAGAACGACTTCGAGAGCTGGTCCGCCCTGTCGAAGAAGTTCTTCGACGAGAAGGAGGGCATCATCACGAAGATCATCGCTGAGTCGGGCAAAGCTCAGTGAGCGAGCGAGTTGGCGCGGCGGCGTCTGGACGGAGCCGCCCCGCCGACGAAGTCGGGGTTTCGGGGTGGCGGAGGAAGACGTCGCCTTCAGCGCCGCACGAGCGAGCGAACCAGGAGACTCAGTGACGACTGCGACCCTCGCCCCGGACCGGTCGGCCGCGCGCCGATCGGCCCGGGGTGGCCGCCGCCTCAACCGCTACTCCGGTTTGGGTCTCGGGGTCGCGATGCTCTGGTTCAGCCTGCTCGTCCTGATCCCGCTGACCGCCGTCGTGGTCACCGCCTCGGAGGGCGGCTGGAGCGGCTTCTGGGACGCGGTGACCAACGAGCAGACCGCGGCGGCCATCCGGCTCACGGTCGGCACCGCGTTCGGCGTGACGGTGGTCAACGTCGTCATGGGCACGCTCATCGCGTGGGTGCTCGTGCGCGACAGGTTCTTCGGCAAGCGGCTGCTGGAGGTCCTGATCGACATCCCGTTCGCACTGCCGACGATCGTCGCCGGCCTTGTGCTGCTCTCGCTGTACGGGCCGGAGAGCCCGCTCGGCATCGACATCCACAACACCCGGATCGCGGTGTTCCTGGCGTTCCTGTTCGTGACGCTGCCGTTCATCGTCCGCACCGTGCAGCCGGTGCTGGCCGAGCTCGACCACGAGGTGGAGGAGGCGGCCGCGTCGCTGGGCGCGAGCCGGTTCACCACGTTCCGGCGGATCATCCTGCCGAGCCTGACCCCGGCGATCGCCGCCGGCGCCGCGCTCTCCTTCGCCCGGGGCGTCAGCGAGTACGGCTCGCTGGTGCTCCTCTCCGGCAACCTGCCGATGCGCACCGAGGTCACCTCGGTCCGCATCCTGAGCAGCATCGAGAACGACAACATCGACAGCGCCGCAGCCGTCGCCGCGGTGCTGCTCGCCATCTCGTTCGCGGTGATCGTGATTCTCGACGTCATCCAGCGGAGGGTGATCCGCCGTGGCTGAGCAAGCGACAGCGCGCCGACCGCGTGCGGTCCGCGGACCCGGGCGGTACGTGTCCCGCCTGATCGTGGTCGCCTATCTCTTCTTCCTCGTGGCCTGGCCGCTCTTCCTGGTCGGGCAGAACACGTTCGAGGGCGGGCTGGACAACCTCCGGGGCATCGTCGAGGACCCCGACGTCGTGCACGCGCTGCGGCTGAGCCTCATGGTCGCGGTCGTCGCCGTGGTGATCAACACGGTCTTCGGCGTCGGCATCTCGCTGCTGCTGGTGCGCTACGAGTTTCCCGGCAAGCGGCTGCTCAGCGCGCTGCTCGACGTACCCCTGTCGGTGTCGCCGATCGTCGTCGGCCTCTCGCTCGTGCTCGTGTACGGCGGCCGGGAAGGCTGGTTCGGCCCCGCCCTGGAAGGTGCCGGCTTCCAGGTCATCTTCGCCACCCCGGGCATCGTGATGGCCACGACGTTCGTGGCCCTGCCGCTGGTGATCCGCGAGGTCGTGCCGGTCCTCGAGGAGGTCGGCGACGAGCAGGAGCAGGCGGCGCGGAGCCTTGGCGCGAACGCTTTGCAGACGTTCTGGCGGATCACCCTCCCGGCGATCAAGTGGGGCGTCACCTACGGCGTGGTGCTGAGCCTGGCCCGGTCGCTCGGCGAGTTCGGCGCGGTCAAGGTGGTCTCCGGCAACGTGCTCGGCGAGACCCGCACCACCACGCTCGTCGTCGAGGAGAAGTACCTCAACTTCGACAAGGGCGGCGCCTACGCCGCCGCGTTCCTGCTCGCCCTCGTCGCGGTCGCCGCGATCATCGTCGTCTCCGTTCTCCGCCCTTCGTCAGAGGAAAAGCGTTGAGCATCGAAATCACCAGCGTGAGCAAGAGATTCGGGAGCTTCGTCGCACTCGACGACGTTTCCGTGAGCATCCCGTCCGGGCAGCTCACCGCGCTGCTCGGCCCGTCCGGCGGCGGCAAGTCCACGCTGCTGCGGATCATCGCGGGCCTGGAGCAGGCCGACAGCGGCCGGGTGCGGATCGAGGGCGTCGACGCCACCGGCCTGCCGCCGCAGAAGCGCAACGTGGGCTTCGTGTTCCAGCACTACGCCGCGTTCAAGCACATGTCGGTACGCCGCAACGTGGCCTTCGGCCTGGAGATCCGCCGGCGCCCCAAGGCGGAGATCCGGGAACGGGTCGACGAGCTGCTCCGCCTCGTCCACCTGGAACAGTTCGGCGACCGGTTGCCCGCGCAGCTCTCCGGCGGCCAGCGGCAGCGGATGGCGCTGGCCCGGGCGCTCGCGGTCGAGCCGACCGTGCTGCTGCTCGACGAGCCGTTCGGCGCGCTGGACGCCAAGGTGCGCAAGGAGCTGCGCGACTGGCTGCGCCGCCTGCACGACGAGGTGCACGTGACCACCGTCTTCGTCACCCACGACCAGGAGGAGGCTCTGGAGGTCGCCGACGAGATCGTGGTGATCAACGATGGTCGCATCGAGCAGATCGGCACGCCCGACGAGCTGTACGACGCGCCCGCCAACGACTTCGTGATGCGCTTCCTCGGCCCGGTCACCCAGCTCGGCGACCGGCTCGTGCGCCCGCACGACCTGGTCATCCACGCCGATGATCCGGAGCCGGGCGCGCTAGCCGGGAGGGTCACCCGGATCACCCGGATCGGCTTCGAGATCCGCGTGGAGGTGACCGTCGGCGACCAGCCGGTGATCGTCACGCTCACCCGGACCCGGTTCCGCGCGCTCGACATCCAGGAGGGCTCGACCGTCCATGTGGCAGTGGCACCCGAGGCGCTGGTGGAGGCGTAGTGCAGATCTCGGCCCGGAGTGACTACGCCCTCAGGGCGCTGATCGCCACCGCCGGCTTCTCCGACGGCGGTCCGGTCTCGGCGACGAAGCTGGCCGAGGCGCAGGCGATCCCCCTGGGCTTCCTGCACGACATCATGTCCGACCTGCGCCGCGCCGGGCTGCTGACCAGCCAGCGCGGCACCGACGGCGGGTACACGCTGGCCCGCCCACCGACGGAGATCACGGTGGGTGATGTACTGCGCGCCATCAACGGCTCGTTGAGCACGGTCCGGGGCCTGCCTCCGGACCAGGTCAGCTACCACGGGGTGGCGAGCAGCCTGCCGGAGCTGTGGCTGACGCTGCACGAGGCGATCGCGGACGTGGTGGACCGGACGACGCTGGCCGACCTGTTGCCGGTGCGGTACCGGACGAGCGCCTGACCTGCCCGGCCAGGACGCCCGCGAGCACCAGCAGGATCCCGGCGAGCTGAGCGGCCGTCAGCGCCTCGCCCGCCACGGCCGTGCCGAGCAGCACGCCGGTCACCGGGTTGAGCAGCCCCACGAGGCCCACCGTGGCCGCGCCGAGGTGGCGCAGCCCGGCGAACCAGGCGGCGAACGCCACCGCCGTCGCGACCACGGTCACGTACGCGAAGCCCCACAGCGCGGGCGCGTCGAGCGCCGGCGGCGCACCCTCCACCGCGACGGCGAACGGCAGCAGCAGCACTCCCCCGGCGACGAGCTGCCACGAGGTGGACGCGAGCACGTCGACGTCCTTGGCCCATTTCTTCGTCAGCACGTAGCCGAGCGACGACATCAGCATCGCTGACACCGACGCCGCCACGCCGCGCCAGTCGACCGGCACGGCGCCGCGGAAGAGCATCAGCCACACGCCGGCGATCCCGGCGGCCGCGCCCACCGCGGTCAGCACCCGCGGCCGCTCGGCCAGCAACGCCCATGCGATCAGCATCATGACCACCGGCGACGCCGCCATGATCGTCGAGGCCACGCTTGTCGCCAGCAGCTGCGCGGACATGTAGATCAGCACGAAGAACGCGCCGACGTTGAGCGCGCCGAGCAGCGCCGACCGCCACCACCAGGCCCCGCCGGGCAGCCGCCGGGCGAGCGCGAGCAGGAGCAGGCCGGCGGGGAGCGCCCGGATCGCCGCGCCCCAGAGCGGCGCGTCCGGCGGCAGGTACTCGTGTGTCACGAAGTAGTTGCTGCCCCACGCGACCGGCGCGATCGCGCAGATCAACGACCACCGCCAGGTCATTTCCCCAAGATACCTTCCTCGGAAGGTATCTTGGCTGTGTGACCGACCACGTCGCACGCATCCAGGCGGAGTGGGCCCGCGAGCGGCCCGACGTAGACACCGCGCCGCAGGGCGTGATCGGGCGACTGCACCGCCTCGCCGCCCACCTCACCGAGGAGCTGTGCGTGGTCTACCGCCGGCACGGCCTCAGCGAGGGCGAGTTCGACGTACTCGCCGCCCTGCGCCGGGCGGGTAAGCCGTTCGAGCGGGCGCCCGGCGAGCTCGCCGCGTTCACGATGGTGACGACCGGCGGCATGACCAAGCGGATCGACCGCCTTCAGCGGGCCGGCCTGGTGACCCGGCGGCGCAGCGGCACCGACGGCCGGGGCCGGGTGGTGGCGCTGACCGCCGCCGGGCGGGAGCTGATCGACCGGGCGTTCACCGAGCACATGCGCAACGAGCGGCGGCTGCTCGCCGCCCTCACCGCCGAGGAGGCCGCCCAGCTCGAGGCGCTGCTGACGGCGTGGCTCGACCGCGTCGCCCCGGGCGGGTGATGGCCACCCACCCGGCGCCGCCGGACGATCCCGGGATGACGACGACACCCGAGCTACGCACCGACGAACAGATCCAGCGGGACGTCCTGGCGGAGCTGCGGTGGGACGCCCGCGTGCAGCCCAACGAGGTGGCCGTCGTGGCGCGGGGCGGCGTCGTGACGCTCGCCGGCTGGGTGGACAGCTACGTCAAGCGGTGGGCGGCGGAGCGCGCGGCCCAGCGGGTACGCGGTGTGGTCGCGGTCGCCAACGAGGTCGAGATCCACCCGCCCGCCGCCGGGGCCGAACCCACCGACCCGGACATCGCGGCCGCCGCGGCCCAGGTGGTGGAGTGGAACGCGCAGGTGCCGGCGGACCAGATCGAGATCACGGTCTCGGCCGGCCGGGTGGTGCTGCGCGGCGAGGTCGAGTGGGAGTACGAGCGCCGCGAGGCCGAGCGCGCGGTGCGCGGCCTGGCCGGGGTGCGCGGGGTGACCAACGCGATCGCGCTGCGGCCGCGGCAGCGGACCGAACCCGAAGACCTGGAACGCCGGATCGCGCAGGCCCTGCTGCGCAGCGCCGAAACCGACGCCGGACGGATCGTCGTCGAACAGGACGGCGACCGGGTCATCCTGCGCGGCGCGGTGCGCTCCTGGCCGGAGCGGCGGGACGCGGAGCGGGCCGCCTGGTCGGCGCCGGGAGTGCGCGACGTAGAAAACGACATCCGCATCGCGCCGTAGCTGGTGCGGTGGCGAGCGGTCAGCCGGGCCGGCGGAGCCGGCCACGGCGCTAGCGCTGGGCCGCCCGGTGCAGGGGGCGGGGGATGTACAGCCCGCGGCGCAGCGCGTAGACCGCCGCGAGCGTGCGCGTGGAGGCGTGCAGCTTGGCGAGGATGTGCTCCAGGTGCGTGGTCACGGTGCGCTCGGTGAGCCAGAACGCGCTCGCGATCCGCCGGTTGGAGCAGCCCTCCACGATCAGGCCCAGCACTTCGAGCTCGCGACGGGTCAGCCGGCCCAGGTCACCGGCGGGCGCGACGACCACCGCGGCCACGACGTGCGCCGGTGGCAGGTCGGGGCAGGCCAGCACGGTGACCCGCAGGTGCGTGTCTTCGCCGGCCGGATCGTACGGGCACAGGAACGTCGCGTGCACCGCCTCCTCGAGTTGGTCGGCGGCCGCGCCGAGCAGGGCCGACCCGGGCGCGAGCAGGGCGTGGCCGGCCAGGCCGGGCAGCGGCAGGGTGCGGCCGTCGCGGGTCAGCAGGACGCCGGCCACCGCGTCGTCGACGAGCCGGCCCGCCGCCGCGATCGAGCGCAGCGGGTCGAGCGCGTTGGCGATCGTCGTGGAGAGGACGCTCAGGAGGTCACGCGCCGCGTCGGTCGGATGCGCCGTGCTGTCGGTGTAGAGGGTCAGGAGGCCGAGGTAGCGGCCGTCCGATGTGGCCAGCCGCACCCCGATGCCCTCGCGGAAACCCGCGGGCGTCAGGTACTCCGCCCAGGCCCGGATCTCGTCGCGTGGGACAGCCAGGTCGCGCAGGCGCATCGGCGGGCCGAACCGATCGAGACCGACCTGCTCGATGTCGTCGACGTGCTCCGGACTGTCCAGGTAGGACCGCACCTTCTCGTCCAGACCCGCGGAGAAGAGCGAATGCTCGGCACGACGCTCCATGTCGAGCAGGTAAACACGGGCCGCCTCGAAGTGCACCAGCCCGCGCATCGGGGCCAGCAAAGCCTCCGCCCGCTCCTCGATGCCCGCCGGAGCGGCCGCGATAGAGGCCACCGTGGTGGCGATTTCGAGCGCCCCCGAGCGCATGCAGCATCGCCTCCCGCAGACAGCCTATAGCGCTCGCGGCTTCCGCAAAGCCCGCGTCTCAAACCCGGATCGGATCGGTAATCTTGCGGATTGGCATAGCGCTTCTGAACGTGTCGAATTGATCGGGTGCTCTCCAGGTTGGTGGACTACCGCGAACTGGTCGAACAAGCCTGCCGTTCCATCCGGGCCGACCCGCGGCTCGGCCCGGCGATTGGTGTCGCCCGGGCCACCGCGCGCGACCCGCTGAAAGCCGCGTTGACGCTGCTCGTCGGCGAGACTTTCGCCCGGCGCGCGGAGCGTGCCGTGGCCGGGTTCGTCGCCTTCATCGGCCCGCACCGCCTCAGCGGCGACGAGTACGACCGGCTGGCGCACTATGTGCTTTCGGCCGCCCTGACCCGCGGCGTCGGCCCCGAGCGGTTGATCCTCATCGGCGCGACACTCACCACCGTGCGCGCGGCCGTCCTACCAGGACATGCCCACCGCTGAGCGGCGACTCAGCCGACCGTCCCGGCCGGAGCCGAGATCAAGCCGGTCAACTCACCCGTTCCGGGCGATCACGCCTAACCCCCCGTGGCCAGGCTCGGAAACGCACCGGCCGTATCTCGGGAAGGGACGGAAGAATGACCACCGCCGTTGCCCCACCTGGCGACGAGAAAATCCAGCAGGACGTGACGGCGGAAATCCACCGGGACGCCAAGCGGGCGCCGACTCCCTGATCCACCGGTCAGGATCGACCAGCGCCGGGCGCGCGGACGACGCGGGCCCGCTGCTCACACGTCCGGAGGCGGCGCGTCGGAGGGGAAGCGCGACTGGGAGGCGGCCGACGCCCGGCGCCGGCGGTCGTGCCAGTACCAGAGCGTGACAAGGACGACCGCGCCGCCGGCGAGCATCACGATCACGCCGGTCGCCTGGAGGTCGATCCACCAGGGATCGACCTGGATGGCGAACGCAAGGACGGCGCCGAGCGCGATCAGGAAGATTCCCCCGCCGATGCCCACTGCACAAAGCCTCCGCCGCTTGGGGACCGACCCACCGAACGTAGCTCGCCGCGGATACCCCTATCCGCCCTGGTCACCCGGCCCGGGTGGGGTCGCGTCACCCGGTGCCGGCAAAGCGTGGAGGCATGGACAACGACGTCAAGATCGCCGTGATCTACTACTCGGCGACCGGCAACGTGCACGGCCTCGCCGAGGCGCTGGCCGAGGGAGCGGTCAAGGCCGGCGCGCACGTGCGGGTGCGCCGGGTGCCCGAGCTGGCGCCGGACACCGCGATCGACGCGAACCCCGAGTGGCGGGCGCACGTCGACGAGACCCACGACATGGTGCCGGAGGCCAGGCTCGACGACCTGGCCTGGGCGGACGCGTACGCCTTCGGCACGCCGACCCGCTTCGGCATGGTGTCGGCGCAGCTCAAGCAGTTTCTCGACCAGGCCGGCGGGCTGTGGCTCAACGGCGTGCTCACCGACAAGCCGGCCACGGCGTTCACGTCCAGCATCAACCGGCACGGCGGGCAGGAGACCACGCTCGTCTCGCTGTTCAACCTGTTCGCCCACTGGGGCTCGATCATCGTGCCGCCCGGGTACACCGACCCGGTGCTCTACGAGGCCGGCGGCAACCCGTACGGCGTGTCGTGGCCGACCGGCCAGCCACCCGAGCCGCCCGACGAGCAGACCCTGCGGGCCGCCCGGTACCAGGGGCAGCGCCTTGCCGACATCACCCGGCGGCTGACGCCGAAGGAGGAGTCCACCCGATGACGACGACGCTCGTCGACGGTCGCCCGACCGTGACCGTCGCCTCGTACCCCGAGTACCAGCCCGCTCAGCACGCGGTCGACCACCTGTCCGACAACGGCTTCCCGGTCGAGCGGGTGGCCATCGTCGGCACCGGCCTGCGCACGGTCGAACAGGTCACCGGCCGCATGACCGTCGCCCGCGCGGCGCTGTCCGGCGCCGCCACCGGCGCGTGGGTCGGCCTGCTGATCGGCCTGCTGCTGGGCATATTCGCCGGCGGCGACTGGTGGTGGGTGATCGCCACCGCCGTGGTCCTCGGCCTGATCTGGGGCACCGTCTTCGGCGCGGTGGCGCACGCCATGACCGGCGGGCAGCGCGACTTCTCGTCCGTGAGCGGGCTGCGGGCCAGCGAGTACGCGGTCGAGGTCGACTCCGGCCGGGCCGACGAGGCCGTCCGCCTGCTCGACCGCCTGCCACCGCGCCGGTGACGCCGGCGTCAGGACGGTCGGGCGGATCGTCCTGGCGCCGGTCCCGGCGAAACTTCGGCTTGCGTCGTGCCCCGTACCGGCACCGCCGGCATGGCAAGATCGTGGCACATGCCTCCGCCGACCGCCTCCCCACCGCCGCCGGACCCGCACCGCGAGCGCCGGCGGGCGCTGCTGGCCGGGATCGCCGGACGGCTGCGCGAGGTGGGCATCGAGCCCGCGTTCGGCGCGCTGGAGTCCTATCGGGACTTCTACGGCACGCTGCCCGCCGGCACCACCGGGCTGGTCTGCGAGCAGCCGCCGACCACCGCGCGGCTCCAGGTCACCGCCATCCTGCTACGCCACACGCTGCCACCCGGGCACGGCGGCCTCTCCCCCGACCGGCGCTCGTGGGTGCGCGACGCCGACGTGGTCTACGACCTCGACGGCGACGGCGAGCCGGCGTTCGAGGTCACGATGCTCGAAGACCCGGACGACGGCCTGGGACACAG
Organism: Phytohabitans sp. LJ34; assembly: GCF_052068095.1. Classification (NCBI taxonomy): domain Bacteria; kingdom Bacillati; phylum Actinomycetota; class Actinomycetes; order Micromonosporales; family Micromonosporaceae; genus Phytohabitans; species Phytohabitans sp. LJ34. The sequence goes on from NZ_JBQHDG010000008.1 coordinate 144,962, forward strand.
CCGCGACACGTCCGCGCAGCGCACGGCGACCGCCGACGAGCAGGCCGTCGTCGACACGGCCCGGCTCTGGTACGGATACCGGCACACGCTGCGCGGCACCCCGCCCAAGGCCGACCCCCGCCGCGAGCACGCCCGGCTGCGGCGCGAGGTCGAGCGGCGCGACGCGGCGGCGGCAGCTCCCGACCTGCGCACCGACGGTGCCGCCGGCGACCCGCACCGGCTGGACGCCGGGCTGCTGTGCTGGCACTTTCCCCGCGACCGTAGCGGCCGCTACTCCCGCCGCGCGGTGGTGGCGCTCGCGCCGCACGGCGCCGACCCGACCAAACGCGGCCCCTGGCTCACCGCCCGCGCCCGCGACGGCGCCCTCGTGCTCGGCGTCGAGCCGCTAATCGGCGTCAACCAGGACCACCGGTGGGACGCGACGCCGTGGCTGTGGAGCAAGGCCGGCCGGCACGCCACCGCGCACGAGCGGTGGCAGGTGGCGAGCCCGGAAGAGGCGCGCCCGCTCGCCGCGCTCCTCGACGCGCACGACGTCGCCGCCGCGCTGGAGGCCGCTGGCGTCCGCACCGACGCGGAGGTGGCCGGGCTGCTCGACGGCTTCCCGACCCGATACTTCCGCGCCGGGCACACGGACGTGTGGGTGGCCGCCCTCTACGCCGGGCTGGCCCGGTCGGCGCCGTGGCGCTTCGCGGCCGCGTACGACACGTGGCGGCGCGAGCGGGTCGCGCTGGGCCGCCCGGCCGGCGGGCCGGTGCCGCTCTTCGGCCTGACCGGCCTCAACCAGCAGCGGCGCCCGATGCTCGCCCTCGACCTGCGCGGCGGCGCGCCGGAGCTGCGGATGGTCTGGACCGGCAGCAACGCCCGGCTGCCCCGGGCGCTGTGGGAGCGCCCCGCCGACCTGGACGCCGCCCTCGCGGGCCTGGCGAGGCCGGTGCCGACGGCGCCGTGAAGCCACCGGACCCGTCGTGGTCGCACGGGTTGGCCAGTGTCCTGTGTGGGCTGTCGTCGGTGCTGCCGTCGGTGGCCGTGCCCCGCACCCACCACACGACCCGCGCGTAGCGCAGGCCGGTGCGGCTGCCACTGGCCGCGCTGCGCGTGGTCGCGGTCATGGCGGCGCTCTCCGTGGCGGCACCGCTGGCGCGCCGCCAGAAGAGCCGGCTCGCGGTCATGGTGCGGTTGGCGGTGGCGTCGGCCGAGAGCGTGTACGTCGCCCCATCCGACCCGCACCGCGCCTGCCCGCTCGCGGTCACCGCGAACGCCGGCCGCGGTTCTCTCGTGGACGGTACCGGGCTCTCGGGCTCCTCTGTGGACGGCGGCGTGGGATCCTCGCGGGTCGGCCTGGGTGTGGGTGAGGTCGTGGGCTTGGGTGACGTCATGGGCGCGACCGGCGGCGTAGGCGGTCCCGCGGTCGGGATCGGGGTCGGGGACGTCGCCGGCGGCGCGGACCCGCTCGCCAGGTCGGGTGGCGGGGCCGGTTCCCCGGGACGGGTCAGCACGATCACCACCAGCACCGCCACGGCGGCCGCGGCCCCCGCCGCCGCCAGCGCGCCGCGCCGCCGCCGCGCCGGGAACCCGTCGCGGTCGAGCCGGACGTCGGGTGGCCCGGCCGGCCGCCAGGAGACCGCCGGGAGCACCGCGAACGGCACCGCCACGTACCCGGTCAGCAGGGCGGCCGGGCTGAGCAGCGTGGCGCGGCTGGCCAAGCAGCGGGCGCACCCGTCGACGTGGCGCCCGAGCCGCTTGCGCAGCAACGGCGTGAGCCGCCCGTCCCACCCGGGCACCAGCTCGCGCAGCGCCGGGCAGGCCGCCGCCCGCGCCACGAGCAGCACGCCGAGCGCGCGCTCCAGCTGGAACCGGGCCCGGGACAGGCGGGCGTGCGCGTGGTTGCCGGAGACGCCGAGGACCGCGCCGATGTCCACTACGGACAGTCCATGCCGGAGCGCCAGCTCGATCACCTCGCGGTCGCCGTCGCCGAGCCCGGCGGCCGCGGCGTGTACCAGCTCGCGCACCTCCGCCGCCCGCACGCCCGCGCCGAGGTCGGCGGTGTCCGCGCTCGCATCGTCGAGCTCGGCCGGCACCTCCCGCCGCCGGTCCCGGATGTGGCGCAGGCACTCGTGCCGGGCGATCGCGTACAGCCACGGCAGCAGCCGCTCCGGCTCGCGCAGCTGCCCGGCCCGCCGGCCGGCGATGACGAACGTGTCCTGCACCGCGTCGGCGGCCGCGTCCGCGTCGCGCAGCGTCGCCCGGCAGTACGCGTACAGCCGGGGTGCGTAGCGGCGGTAGGCGCCGTCGAGACCCCGCGGGTCGCCGGCGACCATCGCCGCCACCAGCCCGCGGTCGTCCATCTCCGGCACGGTAGCTCGCTCGCGCACCCCGGCTGTCCGGCGCTCAGACCATCAGGTCGCCGATTTCCTCGGCGATGTAGGTGGCGTGGTCGCCCGCGCCGCCGTCGAACTCCTCGCGGTTGACGATCACGGCGATCGCGATGCCGTCGTCGGGGTACACCCGCAGGTGCGCGTCGGACCCGAGCTGCTTGCCGTCCTTGTCCGCGACCTTGTGGCCGCCCTCGGTGTCGAGCGCCCAGCCGTACGCGTAGGACCACCCCTCGTCGCCGCCGTCCCAGATGTAGTCGTCGTCCGCGACGACCTGCCCGGCGATCATCGCGGCGCCGAACCGGGCCATGTCCCGCACGCTGGACTCCAGGCCCCCGCCAAGCGTCTTCCACGTGGTGTCGTCCGGCGCCACCTCGTCGTTGTCCGCGCCCTCGTAGAGCTTGGCGCGGCGCACCGGCTCGCCGATCCCGTAGGGCTCCTCCTGGCGGAGCGTGGTCAGGCCGAGCGGCTCGCTGATCTCCTGCCGCACGAGGTCCTTCACGCCGGCGCCGGTGGCCTCCTCCAGCGCCGCGCCGAGGATCGTGTAGCCGTGCGTGCTGTACAGGTACGAGTCGCCGGGCGTGCACGCCGTCGACACCCCGCCGCCCTCGGTCCACGACCGCAGCGGGTCGGCGTCGAACTCCCCGACCACCGCCTGCGCGTCGCTGTACCAGGACTGCGCCATGTTGTCGTCCGCCGCCTTCTCCACCTCGAACTGCTCCGGGTCGGTCGCCTCCAGGGACGACTTCGGGTGGCCGGCGTAATGGCGCACGCATCCCCTGTTGCCGGCCAGCTGCTCCAGAGTCGCCTGGTGCTTGTCATCCAGCGGTTCGTAGTAGGAGTTCGCCGTCTTGTGGCGGTCAACGTCGCCGTCCGGCTTCTCGTCCAGGCGAAGCGTGAGCGCGCCGCCGACCGCCTTGCTCACGGAGGCCCACCGCAGCACGTGGTCGGCGTCCATCAGGATGTCGCCTGCGATGTCCGCCTTGCCGAAGCCGCGCGTGTACCGGAACACCCCGTTCTCGATGACCGCCACGGCGATCCCCGGCACGTCGTCCTCGCCCATCTCCCCGGCGATGAGGGCGTCCACGTCCGGCCGCAGCCGCCAGTCGGGCTTGTCGCTGTTCTGCCGCCAGATCGAGGCGTACTTCACGCCGGTCGAGGTCTGGTAGCGGCCGACGAAGATCTGCCGGTAGCCCTGGTCCACGTTCAGGTGCCAGTTGTTCCCGAACTGGTGGGCGGTCATCTCCCGCCATCCGCGCCAGCGACGGTCGTTCGCGTTCTCCACCCAGATGCCGCCGAAGAGCTGCTTGGCCCCGCTCAGGGCGGAGTCGAACGAGAGCATCCGGAAGCCGTCGGCGTCGTATTCGCCGAACGCGGCGGCGTACTGGGCGTTGTCGAAGTCGCCGTGCAGGTGCCAGTCCAGCCCTTCGGGGTTGTCCAGGAACACGACGCTGTAACGGATGCCGCCCAGGTCGCGGTACATGTCGAAGTCGATCGGCATCCGCTCGGCCCGCCGCTGCTCCTGCTCGCGCGCCGCGAGCTGGGCGAGCGTCAGCCCGAACCAGGAGAACGAGGTGAGGCCCTCGACGTTCTGCACCCACGCCGCGGCGAAGTACCCGGCGCCGTCCACGCTGTAGATCTCCCGGTCGACCAGGCGTAGGCCGTCCGCCTTCGCCTTGGCGGCCGCCGCCTCGTACTCGGCCTTGGTCATCCGCGGCTCGACCCGCCAGTCCCGGCCGTCGAGGTTGTCCTGGACGACGCTGGCGAACCACGGCTCCCCACCGAAGCCGTCGGCCTCGATGTCGACCGGCAGGGCGCCGATCTGCTTCCACTCGTCGATGTCCCGCGCGAACTCCTCTTCCGTCCGCTCCCGCCGCTCGACCCAGTCGACCTCGTTCGGGTCGAAGACGGCGGACGGCTGGCCCGGGTGGGCGCTCGCCACCGGCCCACCGGCGACGAGCGTGGCGGCGAGACCGGCCAGCGCGAGGCCGGCGACGGCGAGGCGGCCGCGGCGGCGTAACCGGCGCGCCCGCCGCCAGGCCTGCGAAAGATAGATCATGATCCCTCCAGGTGTCGTTGGGGTTGACACCGGAACGAGACCCGCGCCCGGTGGCCACCAACACCTTTCGCCTGTCGCCAACCCGACACCGGCCATTGAACTCAGGCAATGGGATACATAGGATGTCCTATGTGAAGCGAATCGGGATTGGTCTGCTTTGTGGTGTTCTGGTGGCAGTGACCATGGCGCCGCCGGCTCGCGCGGCCTTGCCGCACACGGTGCTATTCGACCGGGACACGTTCGGTGCCGGGTGCTACCGGATCCCGGCGCTGATCCGTACCAAGGCCGGCACACTGCTGGCGTTCGCGGAAAAGCGGATCTCCGGCGCCGCGTGGTGCCACGACGTCGGCCACATCGACCTGGTCATGCGCCGGTCCACCGACAACGGGCGCACCTGGCAGCCGCCGCTCTCCCAGCCACCCACGGTCGTGCTGGAGGGCACCGACGCCGACCCGGCCGCGCCCGCGACCCGGGGCAATCCGGCGCCAGTCGTCGACCAGGCCACCGGCGCGATCCTGCTGTTGAGCACGTTCAACACAAGCACGAGCGACGCGGTGCGCACGCCGTACATGCAGGTCAGCACCGACGACGGCGTCACCTGGAGCCGGGCGCGCAGCCTCGCCGCCGCCATCGACAAGCCCGACTGGGGCTGGTACGCGACCGGTCCCGGCCACGGCATCCAGCTGCGCCGCGGTGCCCACGCCGGGCGGATCGTGGTCGGCACCAACTTCTCCGACGGCGCCGGCCGCAACGGCGCCCAGCTCGTCTACACCGACGACGCCGGCGCCACCTGGCACATCGGCGCGCAGGACATCCGCCCGAACGACACGATCGTGCCGCAGGAGCTGAGCCTCTTCGAACGCGCCGATGGCACCATCTACGCGGCCGCGCGCGACAACAGCCAGTCCGCCGACGGCGTCAACCGGGCGTTCGCGCTCAGCCGCGACGGTGGCGAGACGTTCGCCGCGCCGTTCGCGAACGTGCCGGGCCTGACCGCGGACGCCGTACAGGGCGCCACGCTCGTCATCCGGTCCACCGCCGACGGCGACCGGTACAACCGCGTGCTCTTCACCGCGCCGACCCATCCCACGCTGCGGCAGGACATCCGCGTCCGCACCTCGTGGGACGAAGGCGCGCGCTGGCAGACGCCCCCGCAGGGCACCGACGTCACCGCGGATGCCTACTCTGGATACTCGGACCTGGCGCTGCTGGGCGGCGGCGAGATCGGCCTGCTGTACGAGGGCGGCACCGTCGACGCCCGCGACGAGGTGCGCTTCGCCCGCTTCACCGAGGCGGCGCTCGGCCTGCCCGACGGCGCCACCGGTCCGACCACGCCCGACGTCTCCGGCCGCGGCAACGACGCGTACCTGCGCGGCTCCCCCACCCGGGTGGCCGGCCGCTTCGACAACGCGCTCGACCTCGACGGCACCGACGACTTCGTGCAGCCGCCGTTCGCCGAGTCGCTCGCGATCGGCGGCGGCGACTTCACCGCCACGATGTGGGTGCGGTACGGCGCGAAGCAGACCGACCAGGCGCTGCTGTGGGCGTACAACCAGGGCACCAGCGTGTCGCAGGTATGGCTGCGCGCCGAGCCGGGCGCCAACCGGATCCGCGGCTGGCTCCAGACGGCGAACGGCAGCGCCCAGGTGGTGTCCGCGCAGGCGTACGACGACAGCGCCTGGCACCACGTCGCCCTCCAGCGCGCGGGCACCACGCTCCGCCTCTTCGTCGACGGCACGCAGGTGGGCTCGGTCACTTCGCCGGCCGGCACGGTCAGCCCCGACCGTCCATTCCGGATGTACGCCGGCCAGCGCCTCGACGGCACCCAGCGGCTCGACGGGACGCTCGACGAACTGCGCGTGTACCGGCGAGCGCTCACCGTCACCGAAGTCCGGGACATCTGGCAGACCAACCGCACCGACGTCAGCGGGGCGGTGCTCCGCCTCCCGTTCTGACACCTCGGGGCGGCGGCGCGTGGTGACCGTGTGGCAGACTCGCGCACTTATGAGCACCCAACAACTTCAGAGCCTGCAAACTCTCATCGTGCGGCAGCGGATCCGCATGATGGTCAACCAGTACGAGGTGCACGCGGCCGGTCCCGACGGGTCCGAGGCCGGGCTTATCGCTTTCGCCCAGCAGAAGCGGATGGCCTTCAAGGAGCAGGTCACCCTCTACTCCGACGACACCAAGCAGCAGCCGGTGCTCGGGTTCAAGGCCCGCAAGGTGATGGACCTCGGCTCGGCGTACGACGTGACCGACCCGTCCGGCGCGGCGATCGGCGTGTTCCGCAAGGACTTCAAGCGGTCGCTGCTCCGCTCGACCTGGATCTTCGAGCAGCCGGGCCTGCCGGCCGCGACCGGCCAGGAGCGCAGCCAGCTCGTCGCGATCCTGCGCCGCTTCATGGACTCGCTGTCGTGGCTGCCGTACCACTTCGACTTCGTCTTCGAGGGCGAGCAGCCGGCGTTCTCCGTGGTGAAGAAGTGGGGCCTGCGCGACAAGTACGTCGTGACGATCCACGACCCGCGCCTCGACCGGCGGATGGTCATCGCGATGGCGGTGGGGCTGGACGCGCTCCAGAGCCGCTGAAACTCCGTTGCCACAACGGATCGCACGGCTTACGTTACATAGCAACAGCTTGTGGCTAGCTGCGGCCGGCGCCCCTCGCGGGCGCTGGCCCCGCCGCGGCCGGCGGACTCCTCTCTCGCCCGCCGGCCGCCATCGGTTTCACTCCACTGTGGAGTGTAGGCGCGCGGCGCGCCGCGCCAGATAGCGCTGCTCCGGCTCGTTCGCGGTCATCCGCGCGGCCTTCAGATAGGCGGCCCGTGCGGCCGCCGGCTCCCCGGCCCGTTCCAGCAGATGGCCGCGGACGGCCTCGAGCCGGTGGGTGTGTGCCATCCGCTCGTCCACGTCGAGGGTGCCGGCGACGGCCAGACCCGCACGCGGGCCGTGCACCATCGCCACCGCGACCGCGCGGCTCAGCGTGACCAGCGGTCCGGGCGCCACCTCGGCCAGCACCTCGTAGAGCGCGAGGATCTGCGGCCAGTCGGTGCGTTCGGCGGTGGGCGCCTCGTCGTGCACGGCGGCGATCGCGGCCTGGAGCTGGTACGGCCCGACCGGCCCGGTGCCCAGGGTCGCGGTGAGCAGACCGACCCCCTCCCGGATCGCGGCCGCGTCCCAGCGAGACCGATCCTGCTCGTCGAGCGGCACGAGCGCGCCCTCGGCGTCGGTGCGGGCGGCCCGCCGGGCGTCGGTGAGCAGCATCAGCGCGAGCAGGCCGGCCACCTCGCCCTCGCCGGGCAGCAGCCGGCGCAGCAGCCGGGCGAGGCGGATCGCCTCGGCGGTCAGGTCGGCGCGCCGCGCCGTGTAACCCTCGTTGAAGATCAGGTAGAGCACGTGCAGCACCACGCCGAGCCGCGCGCCGCGCTCCGGGGCGGGCGGCAGCGTGAAGCGGGCGCCGGCCTCGCGGATCTGCCGCTTGGCCCTCGTGATCCGCTTGGCCATCGTCCCCTCCGGCACCAGGAACGCGGCCGCTGTCTCCGCGGTCGTGAGCCCACCGACCGCGCGCAACGTCAGCGCGAGCTGCGACGGCGGCGAGATCGCGGGATGGCAGCAGAGGAAGAGCAGGACGAGGGTGTCGTCCGGGTCGTCGGGCCGGTGTTCCGCGGGATCCAGGGCCACCGCGACCTCCCGCTGGCGGCGGGCGCTGTCCGCCCGCCAGTGGTCCACCAGCGCACGGGTCGCGACGGTCGACAGCCACGCGCGCGGCCGCTCGGGCACGCCCTCGACGGGCCACCGCCGGGCGGCCGCGAGCAGCGCCTCCTGCACCGCGTCCTCGCACGCGTCGAACTGGCCGTACCGCCGCGCGAGCGCGCCGAGGACCCGCGGCGCGAGGTCGCGCAGCAGGTCCTCGAAGGCGGCCGGGCCGGTCACCCTTCCATGATCCGACGGACCTCCATCGGGTACTCGGTGTAGGCCACCACCCGCGACGCGATCTCCAGGGCCCGCTCCTCGGTCGCCTCGACGATCCAGTAGCCGGCGAGCGACTCCTTGATCTCGGCGAACGGCCCGTCGGTCGGCGCCGGCGCCCCGTTGTGGAAGCGCACGGTCGTGGCCCGGCTGGGGTCCATCAGCTTGTGCGAGGCGACGACCTCGCCGGCCTCCTTCAGCTCGGCGTCCATCGTGACCATCAGCTCGTGCAGGCCTTTGACCCACTCCGGCGAGCGCCCCTCCAGCGACGCACCCAACCCGCCGAACATCATGATCATGTACTTCATCGTGTCTCCCTGGCTCCGGCGCCCCGGACGGGCGCGTGCCCCGTGGTCGGAGCCGCCACCCGCGTTCTGGACATGCCTTCTACGGTTTTCTGGGCCCGCACCCCGTTCTACGGTTTCTGGGCCAGCAACCGCCGAAGGGCGGCGCCGCACCGGTGGGCGTAGAGGCGCTGGAAGGGCGGCACCAGCGGGCCGGCGAGCCACACCCACCAGCGCACCGGGCGGCTGAACGCGACCACCTCCAGCCACACCGCGCCGTCCCCGTCCAGGGTGACGACGAACGCCTCCTCGCCGCGCAGCGGGTGTCCGGTGGTCGTGCCGTATCCCCAGCCGGCCCGCCGCTCCCCTTCCTCGGCCCAGACCACGACGCACGGCGCGGTCATCCGGATCGGGCCGATACCGGGCCGCGCGGTCACGGCGCCGCCGGTCGCGGCACGGGGTGCGGACGCCCGGATGGGCACGCCCATCGCCGCGTGCATCCGCCAGGTGAACACAGCCTCCACCGCCCGCGCGAACGCCGTCTCGCCCGCGCCCACCCGCGTCCGGTAGCGCAGGTGGCGATATCCCGCCGGCAGTGGTCCGCGCCGGGTGGCGCCCTTCTCCGGGTACGTGGTCGTCAGCCCCACTCGCTGCCCCTTCCCATCCGCTGCCAGGCGACCAGGGCGCAGAGCGCGAAGCCGAGCGCGTTGGCGAGACCGTGTGTCGCGACCATCCAGGAGATCGGCAGGTGTGGCAGGCCGGTGGCCCGGCCGAGCGCCCAGTCGAGGGCCAGGAGCATCGTCACTCCGAGCGTGCACGCCGACGTGACGAGCAGCCCACCCGTGACCGATGCGGCCCGGCCGCGCGTAACCGAGGGCGTCTGGTCGCTCCGGGCCGGCACGGCCCCGCCGCTCGGGGCCGGCGCCGCCGCCCCGCCGCACGTGACCGAGGGGGTCCGGTCGCTCGGGGCCGGCGCCGCCCCGCCGCCCGTGACCGACGCGGCCCGGCCGCTCGGGGCCGGCACGGCCCCGCCGCGCGTAACCGACACGGCCCCATCGCGGGCCAGCCGCCAGGTGAGTGCGGCGACCAGCCACATGCCGGCGGTGAGCACCGCGGCGCCGGCCAGCTCGACCCACTCGCTCGTGAAGAAGCCGACGAAGACGACCGCCACGCCGGCCGGCACGGAGATCGCGGCGAGGCGCCCGGCCGGTCCGTCGCCGTCGAGGCCGCAGACCAGGCCGGCGACGAGCGCGGCCGCGAAGCCGGCGTAGTGGAAGTGCGCGACGGTCAGCGCCAGCACGTCGAGGTCGAACCCGAACAGCCGGTAGCCGGCCCGCTCCGCCACCAGCGCACTCCCCGCGACCGCCGGCGCGACGAGCGCGGTAGCGGCGGCGACCAGCCGCGGCCCCGCCATCACCCGGGCGAGGCCCACGCCGCCGCCAGGGCCCGCGGGACCGGCGGGGACCGCGACGGCGGCGGGGGCCCGGCGCACGGCGGAGACCAGGCGGGCGGCCGGGATCCAGCGCGCGGAAACCAGGCGGGCGGCGCTGGTCGCCAGCGCGGCGGTGGCCGGAACGTAGGCGGCGGCCAGCGACGCCGCCAGCCAGCCGCGCGGCAGCCACACCGACGCCGCGGCCGGCGCCGCCGCGAGGAGCCACAGCCGGCGCACACCGGCCAGGCCCGGCGCCGCCAGCAGCCGCAGGCCCAGCGGCATCACCAGCAGCAGGCCGGCACATATCAGCAGGTCGAGCAGCGCGCGGCTCCACGCGCTCACGAACGCACCTTTCGCACCAGCCACAGCAGGTCGTTGGTGATCGGGCGCATGCCGGGCAGCCGGCTGAGGCGGATCAGCCGCCCGACGAACGGGGTCGCCAGGTCGACGAGCCGGCGGGTGCGATCCTGCTCGTACGACATGTCGTGCACCCAGTGCAGCGTCAGCGCCAGGTAGCCCAACCACAGCAGCTCGGGCAGCTCGGCCCGCACCTGGCGGTCGACCGCGGGCTTGGCGCCCTCGACCACCTCGCGGAAGAGGTCGATCGCCGCGTCGCGGGCTCCGGCGGACTCGTCGCTGAACGGGCTCGACGGCGACCTCGGGTTGATCGCCACGCCGACGAAGGAGCCGGCGAAGTCGTGGTACGGCCCCATCACGGTGATGCCGGCGTGCAGCACGCCGCGCAGGCGGTCGGTGAAACCCCGGTGGCGCAACGCCTCGGCGGACTCCTCCCGGTGGCGGCGCTGGATCTCCGCGTAGAACTCCTGGACGAGATGGTCCTTGGAGCGGAAGTAGTAGTACGCGTTGCTCACCGAGAGGCCCGCCGCGTCGGCGATCGCCCGCATGGTGGTGCGCTCGTAGCCACGCTCGGCGAAGAGGCGCAGCGCGGTCTGGACGATCAGCTCGCGCGTGCGCTCACCGTGGGCGGGTGACGCCCCGGACGGCTCGGACACCCAAGACACCTCCGGATTTGAACATGTTCAAATCACGCTCACCGTAGCCCCGGATTTGAACATGTTCAAGCGTGGCGGTGCTCACCCGCGGGCCCCACCCACCCGGCGGCGTGCGGCTACGACTACGGCGGAGGGAGGTACGGCACGCGGATCGTGAGCGGCGCGCTCTGCGCCGACTCCAGACCCCGCCCGTCGACCGCCGCCACCGTGAGCACCTGTGTCGTGGCCTGTGGCAGGGCCAGCGCGATCCGCGTCGTGTCCGCGGTGGCGAGCACCTCCGCGCCGCGGTAGACGCGGTACGAGACCGCGGGTTCGCCACCGGGCGGCTGCGTCCACTCCAGCGTCACCACACCGGTCAGCGGATCGCCGGACACCATGCGCAAGTCGGCGGGGCGGGTCGCGCGTCCGGCGGGGCCGGGCGGCGTGGTGACGCCCACCGCCGCGCTCGCGCCGCTCCGGCCGCACTCGCCGGCGAGGGTCGCGGCCACCCGGAGGGAGTACGCCGTCGCCGACGCAAGTCCACTCAGGACGGTGCTGGTGCCGGCGCTCACGCCCACCGCCGCCCCCGTACCGTCGTAGATCGTGTAGCCGGAGGCCGCCGCGTCGTACACCCAGGAAAGCCGCACCGACGACGCGGAGAGCGCGGTGGCGGTGACCGCGGCCGGGCGCGGCGGGCGGGCCTGGCACGCGGCGGTGGATCCGCCCACCGCGACGGCGGGTGACTCGTTGCCACGCGCGTCGAGCGCGGCGACCTGGAAGGTGTAGTGGTCGGCGTGGTAGAGCCCACGCACCACAGTGGACGTCCCCGCGGTGGTGGCGACACGGCGGCCCGCGTCGTAGACGGCGTAGCGCGCGGCGCCACCCGCCGGCGGCTGCCACGCGAGCGCGAGCGTCGTGTCGGTGGCGGCCGTCACCGCGGCGCCGGTCGGCGGGGCGGGCGCGCCGCCCACCCCCGGCGCGGTCGTGACGGTGACCCGCAGCGGCGGCGGCATGGGGCCGAAGCAGCCCGGGAGGTGGGTGACCTCGAACGTGTACGTGGTGGCCGGGCTGAGCCCGCCGACACGCACCCCGGACCCGTCGGTGGAGATCGGGCCGGCGGGCGCGCCACGCACGATGTTCGTGCCCGGATCGCCGTTGCCGGTCCAGGTCAGCGTGACCGCCGACGCGGTGACGCCGGATGCCACGAGGCCGCTCGGGTGCGCCGCCGGACACGTCGGGGGCACGCCCGAAATGCCGATCCACCGGCTGATCGGGGCCGAGTGCGGCGACTCGCGGCCCGCGCCGTCCACGGCCGTGACCGTGTACGTGCGGGTGCGCGCGAAGCCGAGGTTGGTGAGCTGCGCCGAGGTGGTCGTGTTGCGGGTGATCTCGACGTCGCCCTCGTAGACGCGGAAGGCGCGGGCGCGCTCGCCCGGCGGCTGCCGCCAGGTGAGTACCGCCGTCTCGCCACCGCCCACCACGCTGAGGTCGGTGGGCGCGGGCAGCGTGCCCGCCCCTGGACCCACCACGCCGCCGAGAGCCAGGATCGCCGCCGCCAGGACTCGCATGCCGTCCCCCACAAAAAAAGCCACCGGGAACAGCTATCGAAATATGCGAATGTAGTGTCTGTCAAGCTAACGGGGCTGGCTCACCCAGTCCCACGCCCGGCGCAGGCCCTCCTGGAGCTGCTCGCCGACCGGGCGGTCGGCCTCGGCGGCGACCGGGTCGGCGCTCGGCTCGCGCAGCTCGGTGCCGGGCACGGCCAGCACGACACCGCCACGGCGCAGCTCGGCGATCTGGTCCCGGCCGGCGAAGCGGTGCCCGTCCGGCGTGCGCACGATCAGGCCGTGGAAGATGTCCGGCCCCTCGTCGGCGAGGACGTGTGCGACCTCGCCGGCGAGGATGCCGTTGCTGTCGTGCACGGGCACACCGTCGGGCAGGACGGTGTATGCCACCGGTTCGCCGAGTTCTTCCACGCCCTGACCGTACCCAGTGATCTCCGCGGCTAACCGGCCCAGACGGCCTCTTCCTGGTCGAGGAAGGCGAGCGTCACCGCGGCGAACAGCGGCGACATGAAGAGGTTGTAATGCGTGAGGCCGGGAAGGATCGCGAGCGCGTGGCCGCCCTTCGGCCGCCCCTCGCCCATCCAGCCGCCGTCCCGCAGGCCGCCGTCGAGCAGCTTGAAGACCTCGACGAAATGGCTCGGCGGGGCCATGTCGGCGTCCGCCGCCACGATCAGCGTGGGCACCCGCAGCCCGCGCACCTCCTCGGTGAGGTCGAAGTCCTGCGCCATCGCCTCGCCGATCTTGTCGAGCAGCCGCGGGAAGTCCTCCGGGCGCGGCGCGACCTTCACGTACGACTGGTACATCGGCGTGTCCTTCATGAACTCCGCCGCCGCCGCGCTGACCTGGCCCTGCTGCTCGCGCATCTCCGCGGGGATCGCGTCGGTGCGCACGTGCGCGGAGGCGGAGACGAGCCGGCCCACCTTCTCCGGGTACCGCACGGCGGTCTGGAGCGCCACCCCGCCGCCGAGCGAGTAGCCGACGACGTCGGGGCGGTCAAGGCCCAGGTGGTCGATGAGGGCGGCGACGTCGCCCGCCATCAGCGCGATGTCGATCGGCCGGTCGATGTCGGCGGTGCGGCCGTGGCCCTGTAGGTCGACCAGGATCACTTGGTGGCGCTCGGTGAGCGTGGGCAGGATCGGGCCGAACATCTCGCCGGTGCCGAGGCCGCCGTGCAACAGGATCAGCGGCCGCCCGGTGCCGTGCGTCTCGTAGTAGAGGCTGATCCCGTTGACGTCGGCGTACCGGCCGGTCGTGGTGTCACTCATGGTGCCGCTCCTCGGAGTCGATGATCGTCTTATCGTGACCGGTCAGACTCTCCGGGAGCCGCCGACTCATCGGTCGGTGAAGTTTCCCGCCGTCGCGCCGCCGCTCGTGCCGTCGCTCGTCGTGCCGCCCGCGGGCGTGCTCATTCCGCCGCTGGTCGCGTCGCCGGTGGTGGTCGGCGCCACCTTTCCGTCACCGGTGTCCCGGTTTGTCCGGCGGCGCACGCTGGCCGGGCCGGCGGTGCCGCCGGTGGTGGTCACCGCGCCGTGGCCGCGCGTCGGGCCACCGTCGCGCAGGATCTCCTCGTCCAGGGTTTCGCCGCTCTCACCAGGGGTTCGCTCAGACATGCGTCCGGCATACCCGCCGCCGTCCCCGGTAACCGCGGCCGCACTGGGTATGACCCAGCTATGGAGATCAGTGGCAGATACGGGTTTCACGCGCCGTCCGAGGTGGTCTTCAACAACCTCACGGACCCCGACCGGGTACACCGGTGGCTGCCCCTCGGCGTGTACCTGGAGCGGCGCGGTCCCGACCGGGTGCGCCTCGTGGCGCCGCTCGGTTCGACGGAGTGCGAGGTCGACGCGGTGGCCGAGGACATGCTGCTGACGTTGCGGTCGCTCGAGCCGCCGCACGTGCGGGGCACCGCCCGCGTCGAGGACGACGCGGCGGGCGGCAGCCGGGTGCACGTGGTCGTCAGCGCCGACGGGGCCGACCTCGACCCGGCAGACGTGCGGGACGTGCTCGACGAGAGCATGCGCCAGCTGTGCAGCGACGTGGACGACAACTTCAACACGGGCTGAGCGCCGCCGCCACGTAGGCTCGCGACCATGGCGGGTCGCGGGGTGGACCGGCAACGCTGGGTGGTGGACACCTTGGCCGTCCGACCGGCCGGCCGGCTGCTCGAGATCGGCTGCGGCGGCGGCACGGCGACGGCACTCGTCGCCGAGCGGCTCACCACCGGGACCATCCTGGCCGTCGACCGGGCGGCGAGCGCGGTGCGCCAGACCCGCGAGCGAAACGCCGCACACGTCGCCGCCGGCACCGTCGAGGTCCGGCAGGCCGACATCGCGGCGACCGAGCTGCCGGAGGGGTCGTTCGACACGGTCTTCGCGGTAAACGTGAGCCTCTTCTGGCTGGCCACGCCGCCCGGCCTCCTCGACCGGATCGGCCGGCTCCTCGCACCCGGCGGCACCCTCCACGTCTTCGCCGAACGCCCCGCCCACGCGGCCGTCGAGGCCATCGCCGCCCAGGTGGCGGACGCCCTGCGGACGAGCGGCTTCCACCCCGTCGGCGCCACGGTGCGCGACACCCGCGCCGCCGTGGTGGGCGGCTCCCCCGGCGAAGGTGTGTGGTCACCGCACTAGAGACCCTTCGGAGTCGAGGTGGCTTCGACCCCTGAATCCCTGTTCAGACAGAGATGTGAGCTACCGCGACGTCCGTCGTGGTCCAGACCGTCGCGCGGGGTCCCCGGGGGAACGTGGAGCGCGGCGGAGCGTTTTCTTGGGGTGCGTTTCCCGCGGCCTCACCCGTCCGCCGTTGGTCGCGCTAACCCTGCGCGCAAGCGGCGGGGGAGAAGGGGGCGGCCGGATTGAGGTCGCGCCACACGGCGGTCAGCATTTGTCCACAATGTCTGTTCCCGGATCGGCAATCTGGGAAAGCGGCGGGTTTTCGTCGCCGCGAGTAACCGCCACAACGGTGTAAGCGGCGCGAAATTCCAGATCTAGGAGAGTTGGGGCGCTATTTCAACCCCAAGTCTCCTAGATCTCGAAGTCCCGACCTCTGGGCTGGTGACGGTGCGTCAGGATGGCAGGGCTTGTCTCGCGGACCTGGCAGTGGACGGCCGGGGATCTCGGCGAGCGCTGCGAGCCGCCGGCCGGGAACGGTGCCCGCGGGAGCATACGGTCCGCAGCTGACGCCGACGTGGGCAATATGCCTCGAAGAAAACGCCACCACGGACCGCGACCCTGACTCCGAAGCTTCCCTATCGCGGCACGGGGCCGGTCGGGTCGGTGGGTGACGGGCCGGGTGCCGGCGGGGGCACGGGTGCGGGGTCGGGTGGCGGCCCCGGCGGTGGCGGCTCGACCGGGGACGGCGGCCGCGGCGGCGGACCGGGCTGCGGCGGCGCCGGTGGGTCGGTCACAGATCTCATGCCTTCCAGTACCCCGGCCGAGCGCTCCCTACCCGGCGTCGCGCCACGGGTCGTGGCCCACCGCCATGAGGCTGTGCCGCCACGGCTCCTGGTCCACCTGGTCGGCCGGCCGCTGGGAGAGCCGCCGGTTGATCAGCTCGGTCACCTCGCGCATCAGGCCGACGTCCGCGGTGGTCAGGTCGACCCGCCGCTTGCCCAGCACCTGGAGGACCCGGTTGCCGAGATCGGTGACGTCGACGCCGGGTTCCGAGTCGTACGTGTCGTTTAGCGCCGTCTCGGCCAGCAGCCAGTCCCGCAGCTGGGGCGACGTCATGTTGACCGCACGGTGAAACTCCTGCCACACGCGTTCCAGCTCCGGATTGACAACCGCCATGTGTGGTCACCCCCTCATGCCACCCGTACCCCGTCGGGCGCTTCGCAACCGCCCGCCATGCTTACCCGGTGCGTGGCGTGCTGGCCGGCTTCGCGGCCATCTGGGTGGTGACGCTGGTCGGCTATCTCGTCGGCCGGTACGAACTGCTCGGCCCGTCCGCGCCGACCGTGCTCGCCCGGCTCGTGTTCTTCGTCGCCGCGCCCGCGCTGCTGCTCACCACCCTGGTCCGCTCGTCGCCGGGGGACGTGTTCACCGGGGCACTCGCGGCGTTCGTGCTCAGCACCGTGCTGGTCGCCGGCGCCTACTTGGCGATCATGCTGCTGGCGCACCGCAAAAAGGACAGACCGGACGCCGGCACGCTCACCGTCGGCACGCTCGCCGCTTCCTACGTCAACGCCGGCAACCTGGGCATACCGGTCGCCGCATACGTACTCGGCGACGTGTCGTTCATCGCGCCGGTGCTGCTCTTCCAGACGCTGCTCGCCGCGCCGATCGGGCTGGCCGTGCTCGACGTCACCACCGGCGGCCGACGGCCCTCCCCGCGCGCGCTCGCGATGCTGCCGCTGCGCAGCCCGCTCACGCTCGCCTCCGCCACCGGCATCCTCATCGCCACGACCGGTTGGCGGCCGCCGGAGGAGGTGCTGCGCCCGTTCGACCTGGTGGCCTCGTCGGCGGTGCCGCTGGCACTGCTCGCGCTCGGCATGTCGCTGCGCGGCAGCCGCCCGTTCACCGCGGGCGAGGACGGCCGCGACCGCTACACCGCGGTGGCGCTCAAGGTGCTCGGACAGCCGCTCATCGCCTACCTGATCGGCCGCTACGCCCTGGGCCTGACCGGGCCGGCGCTGCTCGCCGCCGTCGTCACCGCCGCCCTGCCGACCGCGCAGAACGTCTTCGTCTTCGCCAGCCGCTACGACCGCGCCGTATCCCTCGCCCGCGACGCCATCGTCCTGAGCACCATCGCCGCGGCCGCCACACTCGTCCTCGTCGCGGCCTGGCTGGGCTGAAAAACAGGGGCTCCGGGTACCGCGGCTGTCACGGCACGACGGTGATCGGCCAGCGGCCCAGCCGGACCAGGCGGCTGGCGACCGAGCCGGCGAACGCGTGGTGCGCCTGGGTGGACGCGCCGACCACGACGATGTCGGCCTTGACCTCGGCGGCGACCTGGCGCAGGCAACCGTACGCGTCGCCGCGGCGGGACACGAAGCTGACCGGGATCCGCATCTCCTCGGCCATCTGCCGGATCTCCCCGCGGAGGCCGGCCTCCACCTCCTGGTGGGTGGCGTCCAGCATGGGCGTGGCGCCGGGGATCGCCCAGGCCCAGGGCTGCACGGGCGCCGCGTACGCCACGACCAGCCGGCAGCGCTGCCGCCGGGCGAGGCCGCAGGCGTACGCGGCGGCGCGCATCGAGGTGTCCGAGCCGTCGACGCCGACGAGGATCACGCGCGGTCCGTCGGTGCCGCGCTCGAACGGTGGCGGCGCCCAGCGTGGCCCGTACTGCTCGACAGCTGGTGCGACACCGTCCGCTCCCCTCGCTAGTGCCCCGCTACGCCAACGGGATCCTCCGCCGGGGCGCTGGAGACGGAGTCGAGGCTGGTGCGCAGCGGTGCCGGCTTGAGCAGCGCGGCGGCGATCACGCCGAGGACGCCGATCGCGGCCGAGATGAGGAAGATGTGACCGGTCGCATCGCCGTACGCGGCCCGCACGATGTGCCGCACGGTCTCCGGCAGCGCGTCGAGGTTGAGCGTGCTCGCTCCCCCGCCGCCCGACGTGGGCAGGCCGGCGGCGGCCAGGTCGTGGGTGACGCGGTGGCCGAGCGCGAGCTCTCCGGCGTGATCGCGGGACGGCTACCGGCCGCGCCGGACGGCCCGCTGCGCGCCAGGCTGCTGGCCGCCACCTTCCTCGCGGCCGTTCGGGTGGCCAACCAGGAATGGCTGGAGCACCCGGAGGTCCCACTCGTCGACCTGGTACGCCAGGCGCTCGCCACGACCGCCGAGCCGTTCGTCTGAGCGGGCCCGGCCCCGGTCCACGATCAGCAATGCCAGGTTGGCGGCGAGCACGGCGCCGACGATCGCGGTGAGCGCCCCCGCCACGCCCTCGATCGCGTGGCCGCCCAGCCAGGCGCCGGCCGGGCTCCAGGCCAGTGCCCCCACGAGGCCGCCGTACCGGAGGCGCGGGCTGGCGTCGCGCCGCACCCAGGCCAGGTACACGCAGAGCCCGGCCGCGATCCCCGACGCCACCGCGGCGAGACCGGTGCTCGCGATCAGCTCCGGCCGCATGCCCGCCACCACCAGGATCGCCAGGAACCATCCGCCGAGCCCCACCCCGACCGCCGCCAGCGTGCGCAGCAGCACGCTCGCCACGACCCCGAACCCACCGCGCCGCCACACCCACAGCGCCATCCCGCCGAGCACCGCCAGTGAGAGCAGCGCGCCACCGGCCAGGACGGCGAGGATCATCCGAGCGATCGCCGGCATCGGAATCCCGCCCTTCTCGCCACCATGACCTGAGTCTGGAATCGACGCGCCGGCGAATCGATGGTGCCTGCCACCGTCTTGGGGTAGGGACAACCCCACCTCCACGCCCAGGGGTCGCATGTTGCCCGCGGGAGAAAAGTCCCCTACCGTGGCGCGGGTTTATACCTGTGCTCCCATATTTGTGCGTGTTTGGGGGTACACAGAACGTGAGGGTGTGATCCAGAATACATTTCCTGCGGCCTGGCCGGGACGCAGGAGGCGGACCCACATGGAGGCGACGTGGAGCAACCGCGTTTCGTGCGCCTGATGGCCATCGCGGGCATGGCGTGGCTCGCAATCTTCGCCGTGCTCACGGGCCTGAGCCAGGACTCGGAGACGCTGGCCCGCTTCGTCGCCAACGTGGTGTACCTCGTACCCCTGGTACTACTGGTCCCGCTCTGTTACTTCGCCGCGCGGCGCGCCCGCGGCCGGCTCCGGTCGGCCTGGTGGCTGCTCGCGCTCTCCAACCTGCTGTGGCTGGTCGGCGAGCTGATCTGGACCGTCTACGCCTACACCCGGCCGGGCGGCGCCCCGTCGCCCTCCGTCGCCGACGTGGCCTACCTCTCCTCGTACGCCGTGGCCCTGCCCGCCATCGTGATCGGCTTCGGCGGCACGTGGGCCGAGCGGCAGGTGCGGTGCATGGTCGACGCTGCCCTCGTCACGCTCGGCCTCGGCGCGGTCGGCTGGGCGCTGGTGATCGGCCCCCTGATGCCCGGCACGACGAAGGCGGGCGCGATCGTCACGTTCGCGCAGCCGCTGCTCGCGGTCTCGATCGTCACGGCACTCGTCGCGGTCGGGCTCTGCGGCCACCGCACGGTGCCGCCGTCGTTCCTGCTGGCCGGCGCCGGGTTCGCGGTGGCCGGCCTGACCGACGCCGGCTACACCTACCTCTTCATGATCCACTCGTACGGCGACACGAGCTGGATCAACCTCGGCTGGCAGGCCGAGGCCGTTCTGCTCTGCATGGCCGCGGCCGTCGCCGCGCGGCACACCGAGCCCGAGCCGGAGGTGCGGCGGCTCGACCGCGACCTCGCCGTGCTGCCGGCCGCGGTCGCCGTCCTCTCGATCATCGGCATCGCCGTCACCGACCGGGTCACCGACAGCCGGTTGACCCACTCCACGCTGGTCATCGCGGTGCTGCTGGTCAGCGGGCTGCTGCTGCGGCAGGTGCTGGTCACCCGCGACCGCACCCGCCTCGCCAGGGCCCTCGCCACCGCCCTGCGTGAGCAGGAGCGGCTGGCCATCACCGACGGGCTGACCGGCCTGTACAACCGGCGCTTCTTCCAGGAGATGCTGCGGCTGGACGCCGAGCGCGCGGAGCGCAACGGCACCCCGATGAGCATCATCATGATCGACCTCGACCGGTTCAAGAAGGTCAACGACACCTGCGGCCACCCCACCGGCGACCGCGTGCTGGTGGAGGCCGCCGAGCGGATCCGCCGCGCGGTACGCCCCAGCGACCTCGTCGCGCGTTACGGCGGCGAGGAGTTCGTGTGCCTGCTGCCCGGCGCCGGCGAAGACACCGCGCTGGAGGTCGCCGAGCAGGTACGCCGGGCGCTGTCCCGCACGCCGCTGGCCGTGCCCGGCCGCGAGGTGCGGCTCACCGCGTCGCTCGGCGTCGCCAGCGCCGGCACCCGCGGCGGCCGGCCGCACGGCGACCTGGAGGGCCTGATCCACGACGCGGACGGCGCGCTCTACCGCGCCAAGGCCCGCGGTCGCGACCAGGTCGCCGCCGCCAGCCGCCTCGCCGACCTGGCGCTGGACACCGACCCCGACCTGCCGCAGGCGCTGGTGTGGCTGGCCGACCAGATCGACGCCAAGCTGGGCAGCCACGAGCACAGCACGGCGGTGTCGCGCTGGGCACTGCTCACCGGCGAACGCCTCGGCCTGCACCAGACCGCCCTGCGCCGCACGGCCGCGGCCGCCCGGCTGCACGACATCGGCAAAATCAACGTCGACGACGCGATCCTCACCAAGCCCGCCCGCCTCAGCCACGACGAGTGGGAGGTGCTGCGCCGCCACCCGCAGGAGGGCGCCCGCCTGCTGACCGAGCTGAGCGACCGGGCCGACCTCGCCCCGCTGGTCGGCGCGCACCACGAGCGCTACGACGGCACCGGCTATCCGGCCCGCCTCCGCGGCGACGACATCCCGATCGAGGCCCGCATCATCGCGGTCTGCGACTCGTGGGCCGCCATGCGCGCCGACCGCGCGTACGCCTCCGCGCTGAGCGAGGACGAAGCCCGCCACCAGATCGAACGCGGCCGCGGCACGCAGTTCGACCCCGCGGTCGCCGACGCCTTCCTCGCCCTGCTCGACGAGGGCGCCATCGACGACCTGGCACCGCTGCGCCACCCCACGGTGGTACAGCGGGCCTAGCGGGACAGCAGCGCGCGGATGGCCTTCACCACCTCGGCCGGGGCCTCCTCGGCCATGAAGTGTCCACAGGAGACGGTCTCGTGGTGCAGGTCGGGAGCCCAGGCGCGCCAGAGGGCCGCCGCGTCGAAGCCGAGGAGCGCGCCCCAGTCCTGCTGGAGCACCGTCACCGGCATGCGCAGGGTGTTGCCGGCGGCGCGGTCGGCGCGGTCGTGCTCGACGTCGACGCCGGCCGAGGCGCGGTAGTCGGCGACGATCGACGGCACCGCCGCGCGTGACGCCGCCAGGTACTCGGCCCGCACCCCGGCCGGGATCGCCTCCGGGTCACGGGTCCAGATGTCCAGGAAGTGGCCGAAGAACGCGTCCGGGCTGGCGCCGATCAGCTCCTCCGGCAGGCCGGGCGGCTGCGCCATGAGGTACAGGTGGAAGCCGATCGCCGCCGTGGTGCCGCGCAGCACGTCCCACATGTCGAGGGTGGGCAGCACGTCGAGCGAGGCCAGGTGGGTGACGTTCGCGGGGTGGTCGAGGCCGGCCCGGACGGCGACCAGCGCGCCCCGGTCGTGCCCGGCCAGGGCGAAGCGTTCGTGCCCGAGCGCGCGGGCCAGCGCCACCACGTCGGCGGCCATCGCCCGCTTGCCGTACGCGGTGCCGTCCGGGTCGGCGGGCTTGTCGCTGGCGCCGTAGCCGCGCAGGTCGGGTGCGATGACGGTGTGGTCGGCGGCCAGGTCGGCGGCGACGTGCCGCCACATCAGGTGGGTCTGCGGAAAGCCGTGCAACAGGACGACCGGGCTGCCCGACCCACCGACCGCCGCGTTCAGCGCGACGCCGTCGGCGACCGGCACCCGGTGGTACTCGAATCCGGTGATCTGGAGTGTCATGCGGTCCAGCCTGCGCGGCGGCGATCAGCAATGGCTGAGCAACGGATGAGTACCGGCTACGGTGGGGCCGTGACCAGGCCCGACGTGACGTTCACCGTGCTCGGGCCACTCGCGGCGGCGCGCGGTGACGAGCCGGTGCCGCTCCGGGGCGGCCGGCAGCGGGCCATCCTCGCCCGCCTGCTGATCGCCCGCGGCCGGGTCGTGCCGGTCGACCGGCTCGCCGGCGACCTGTGGACGGAGCCGCCGGACGGCGGGGTCGCGGCGATCCGCACGTTCGTGGCCGACCTGCGCCGGGCGCTGGAGCCCGATCGCCCGCCCCGGCAGCCGGCCCGCCTGCTGGTCACCGCCCCACCCGGGTACGTGCTGCGGGTCACGCCCGACGCCGTCGACGCCGCCCGCTTCGAGGCGGCGGTGGGCGAGGCGGGGCGGCTTCCCGCCGGCGACGCGCTGGCCGGGACGGAGCGGGCCCTCGCCCTGTGGCACGGGCCGGCGTACGCCGAGTTCGCCGCCGAGCCCTGGGCCCGCGCCGAGATCGACCGGCTGGACGAGCTGCGGATGCTGGCCGTGGAGCGGCGGGCCGAGGCGCTGCTCGCGCTGGGAAGGGCGGCGGAAGCCGCGTCCGACCTCGGTGCTCATGCCGCCGCCCATCCGCTGCGCGAGGAGGCTTGGCGGCTGCTGGCCACCGCGCTGTACCGCGCCGGCCGCCAGGGCGACGCGCTCGCCGCCCTGCGCCGCGCCCGGGAGACACTCGCTCGCGAGCTCGGCCTCGACCCGGGGCCGGCGCTGCGCCAGCTGGAGGCCGACATCCTGGCCCAGTCCCCGCGCCTGAACCCTTCGCCCGCCCCCACCGAGGCTCCCGGTGTCGGCGGGGCTGCGCCCACCTCCGCCGCGCCCGCGTCCGCCGCCGGCCGGGCGGCGCTCGAGCCCGCCGGTGCGGTTGGTCGGGCCGAGACCGCCGCCGCGCTCGCCTCGGTGGGCATCGCCGGGCGGATTGGCGAGCCGCCGGCGCCGGCGCCGTTCTTTGGGCGTGCCGAGGAGCTGGCGACCCTGGCGCGGGCGGCCGAGGGTGTCAAACCTCGCCTCGTGCTCATCTCCGGCGAGGCCGGCGCCGGAAAGACCGCGCTCGCCGAGGAGCTCGCCCGCCGCCTGGCCGCGTCCGGCTGGTCGGTGGCGTGGGGTCGCAGTCCGGAGTACGACGGCGCGCCCGCCGCCTGGCCGTGGGCCCAGATCACCGGCTCGCTCGGCCCCGGCGAGCTCGTCGCCGATCCCGCCGCCGCGCGGTTCCGGCTGCACCGGGAGATCGTCGGTCGCCTCTCCACCGCCAGCCTGCGCGGGCCGCTGCTCGTCGTCCTCGACGACCTGCACCAGGCCGACGAGGGCACGCTCGACGCGCTGACCGCCGTGTTCGCCGGGCCGGAGCCGGCCACCGGCCAGCTGCTGGTCGCCGGCACGTTCCGGGCGACCGCGATCCCCGCCACCCTCACCGCGGCCCTCGCCCGCGTGGCGCGGGTCGAGCCGATCCGGGTGTACCTCGGCGGCCTCCCCGAGCCGGCGACCGCCGAGCTGGCCCGCGCCGCCGCCGGACGCGACCTCGACCCCCGCCAGGTGCGGCTGATCCACCACCGCAGCGGCGGAAACCCGTTCTTCGTCCGCGAGCTGGCCCGCCTCCTCGCCGGCGAAGGCACCGGCGACACCGAGCCGGACGCGGTGCCCGCCGGCGTGCGCGACGTGATCCGCCACCGGCTCGCCCAGCTGCCCGAGCCGGCGCGGGCGGTGCTGCGGCAGGCGGCGGTGCTGGGCCGCGCGGTCGACCCGGAGGTGCTTGCCGCGCTCACCGGCGACGAAGCCTCCACACTGGACGCACTGGACCGCGCGGTGGAGGCGGGCTTCCTGAGCGGCGACGGGCCCGAGCCGCGGTTCACCCACATCCTCGTGCGCGACACGCTGTACGGCGACCTCTCCACGCCCCGCCGCGCCCGCTGGCACGCCGCCGCCGGCGAGGCGATCGAACACGTGCGTCCGTACGACAACGCCGCGCTCGCCCACCACTTCGGACTCGCCGCCAGCCGGGCCACCGCGCCGCGCGCCGCCGGGTACGCGCGGGCCGCCGCCGAGGACGCGGAGCGCCGTGCCGACCCGCACACCGCCGCCCGGCTGTGGCGCCAGGCCGTGGACGCGCACGACCGGACCGGCGGCGCCGACCTACCCGGGCGGCTGGAAGCCTTGATGGGACTGGGCCGGGCGCGCGCGGTCACCGGACACCTCGACGACGCCCGCCGCCTCCGCGCCGAGGCGGTCGACGCGCTGGCCACGGTGGACGACCCGCGGCTCGTCGCCGACGTGCTCGCCGGGTTCGTCGTGCCGGCGATCTGGACCGCCAACGACGACGAGGCGCTCTCCCACCGGATCGTGGCCGCGGCCGAACGCGCACTGCCCACACAGGACGGTGCGCGGCGGGCACGCCTGCTCGGTACCCTCGCGCTCGAACTGCGCGGCACCACGACGGACCGCGGCTCGCGGGCGGCGCGCGAGGCGGAGGCCCTCGCCCGCGCGGAGGGCGATCCCACGCTGCTGGCCTTCGCGCTCAACGCCCGCTTCATGCACGCGTTCGGGCGCACCGGGCTGGCCGCCGAGCGGGCCGAGATCGGGGCCGAGCTCGTCGAGGTGGCCGCCGGGCGCGACCTCGTCACGTTCGAGGTGCTCGGCCACCTCGTCGCGATGCAGGCGCACGCCGCGCTGGCCGACCTCGCCGCCGCGGACGCGCACGCGCGCGCCGCCGACGACCTCGCCGCCCGCTACGAGCTGCCGCTGGTCGGCGTCTTCACCGCCTGGTACGCCGGGCTGCGCCTGGCCGTGGAAGGGCGGCGCGGCGAGGCGGAGGCGGCCTACCACGCGGCGCAGGCGAAGCTCGCCGCCGGCGGGATGCCCGGCATGGAGCGCGGCCTGCTCCCCCTCGCCCTCCTCTCGCTGCGCGAGCCGACCACAGTGGAGTGGTCCACATGGGACTGGGGCCCGTACGAGCCCTGGACCCGCCCGCTGAAACTGCTCGCGGAGGGCCGCCCGGACGCGGCGGCCGAGGCGCTGCGATCCCGGCCGGAGTCACCGCACGACCTGCTCCGCGAGGCCCGCCTGTGCCTCACCGCACGCGCCGCCACCGCCCTCGGCGACCGCACGGCGATGCGCCAGGTGTACGACGACCTGCTGCCGGCGGCGGGCGAGCTGGCGGGCGCGGGCAGCGGCGTGCTGACGTTCGGCCCGGTCGCCGACGTGCTGCGGGCCCTGGCCGCCGAAAGGCCTACTCAGACCGATTAGTACGGCGCTCACGTGGCACCGGCCACAGGCGCTTGACGCCTCCAGCTATTGCTATTAGCTTTTTGGCTATGAAACGTAGCAACAAGCTCGGCGCCGTCTCGCTCGCCACCGCCGGCGTGCTGTTCCTCCTCTACCCCGCCGTCCGCCCGTGGCACGACGAGTCCACCGTGGACGGCGCGGTCGCCTCGATGGGCTCCGGCGCATGGGTCGCCTCGCACGCGTTCGCGATGGTCGGTTTCGTGCTCGCCGCCCTCGGCCTGCTCGCCCTCCGCGACGTGGCCGGTGGCCGCCCGGCGACGGCCGCCGCCGTCACCACCTGGGTCGGCGCCGGCCTCGTCCTTCCCTACTACGGCGCCGAGGACTTCGGCCTGCACGCGCTGGCCCGCCGCTACGCGGACGGCGAGCGCTTCGACTTCCTCGCCGCCGTCGACGCGGTCCGCAACCAGCCCGTCGCGATCACGATGTTCGGCGTTGGCCTGCTCGTGCTCGCTCTCGGCGGTGTACTCACGGCCGTCGCGGCGCACCGCTCGGGGGTGCTGCCCCGGTCGAGCGGGCTGCTCTTCGGGCTCGGCCTGCTGCTCTTCCTCCCCCAGTTCTTCACGCCCGCCCCGATCCGCATAGCACACGGCGCCCTGCTCGCGGCGGGCTGCGTCTGGCTGGCCGCCGCGCTGTGGCGTGCTGTTCCCGACCGGAGTAGAGCTTTACAGGCGTGACACGAGGCTGTAACGATCTCGGCATCGTATGGAGCGCATGTCAGGGGACAGTCTCATGAGCGACCAGCCACTGTGGACGCTTCAGCTCGACCCGTCCGAAGTGGACGCGTCGGGCGCGCGGGCCGACCCGGAGGCGCCGCTGGCCGGCGTGCGTTTCGCCATCAAGGACAACATCGACCTGGCCGGCCACCCCACCACCGCCGCGTGCCCGGCGCTCGCCGCCCGGCCGGCCGGCTCCTCGGCCGCGGCGGTGCGGCTGCTCCTCGAAGCCGGCGCGGTGCCGGTCGGCAAGACGAACATGGACCAGTTCGCGACCGGGCTGGTGGGCACGCGCAGCCCGTACGGCGCCTGCCACAGCGTCGCCAGCCCCGCGCACGTCTCCGGCGGCAGCAGCTCGGGCAGCGCGGTCGCGGTGGCCACCGGCGTGGTGCCGCTCGCGCTGGCCACGGACACGGCCGGCTCCGGGCGGGTGCCGGCCGCGTTCAACGGGATCGTGGGCGTCAAACCCACTCGCGGGCTGGTCTCCAACACCGGCGTGATGCCCGCGGTGGCCGACCTCGACTGCGTCACCACGTTCACCCGCACCGTCTCGGCGGCCCGCCCCGCGATCGCCGCGCTCACCTGGGCGGACCCGGACGACCCCCGGTCACGGCCGACCCCGCCCCGGGCCCCGGCTGGAATCGCCGGACGGATGCGCGTGGTGGCGGTACCAGATGCTGAGACGGAGCTGGACCCACCGCACCAGGAGGCCTGGCGGGCGGCGCTGGACCGGCTGCGCGGCGTGGCCGCGCACGTGGTACGGGTGGACATCGGCGCGTTCCTGGACGCGGGCCGGTTGTTGTACGAAGGTCCGTGGCTGGCCGCGCGGTACGCGGCGGTCGGCCGCTACCTTGAGCCGGACGGCCCGCACCTCGACCCCACCGTGCGGCGGATCGTGCTGCGCGGCCGCGACATCGCGGGCGCGGACGTCTTCGCCGGCTTCGAGCGGCTGGCCGCGCTCCGCCGCCGCACCGAGGCCGTGTGGGCCGACGTCGACGCGCTGATGCTGCCCACCACGCCCGGCCACCCCCGCCTCGCCGACGTTGCCGCCGACCCGGTCGGGGTGAACGCGCGGCTCGGCACGTACACGACCTTCGCCAACCTGCTCGACCTCTGCGCGGTGGCGGTGCCGGCGGGCGAGCGGGCGGACGGGCTGCCGTTCGGCGTGCAGTTCGTGGCGCCGGCCTTCGCCGACGCGCCGCTGCTCGACCTCGCGGCCGCGTGGTGCGGCGAGCCCGTGCCGGCGGCGGCGGCCCCACCCGGCTCGACGCTGCTCGCCGTGGCCGGCGCCCACCTCTCCGGGCTGCCGCTCAACCACCAGCTTCTCGACGCCGGCGGCCGGCTCGCGTTTCGAGCCCGCACCGCGCCGGGCTACCGCCTCTACCGCCTGAACGGGCCGGGCGTGCCCCGCCCCGGCCTGCTGCGCACCGGCGACGGGCCGGCGGCGGGCATCGCGGTCGAGGTGTGGCGGGTGCCGCACCAGGCCGTCGGCGCGCTGCTCGACACGGTGCCGGCCGCGCTGGGGCTCGGCCGCGTCGGCCTGGACGACGGCACGGCGGTGGCCGGCTTCCTGACCACGGAAGACGCCGTCCGCGACGCGACGGACGTGACGTGGGCCGGCGGGTGGCGCGCGGCGCTGGCCTAATTGTTGGCTTACCCGTCATCCGCGCCTGGTGGTGGGGTGGGACGGTGGGGACGACGATGGGCGGCATGTTCGGACGTCGGTCGTTCACGGCGGCCGTGGTGGCCGCCGCCCTGCTGCTCGTTTCCACACCGGCGGCCGCCGCCGCGCCCACCGCCGTGTGGTCCGCGCCGGGGCTGTCATCGGCATCGTTCTCAGTGGACGGTGCGCTCGTCGTCCTCACCGGCAACACCTCGGCCGGTGGGCGGCTGGAGATCCGCGGCGCCGGCAGTGGCGCGCTGGTGCGGGCGCTGAGCAGCCCGTACAAGTTCAACGCCGCCGCGCTGTCGGCGGACAAGCAGACCGTCGCGGTCACGCTCAACGACACCTCGTCCGGGCTGCCCGTGCGCACGATCCGCCTCTACCGGGTGAGCGACGGCGCCCTGCTGCGGGCCGTCCCCACCGCCGCGACCCGCGACCTCTCCAGCCTCGACCTCTCCGCCGACGGGCGGCTCGTTGCCGCGATGGACGCTCGCTCCTACGAGCAGGGCGGCCGGGTGCACGTGCACCGCGTGGCGGACGGCGGGCGGGTGGCGCTGCTCACCACCGACGCCACGACCGCCGCTGTACGCTTCTCGCCGGACGGCCGCTTCCTCGCCGCGAACGGTCGCCGCGTCGTGGGTGGACGGTTTGTCTCCGTGGTGCGCGTGTTTCGCACCGCCGACTGGGCCGCGGTGACGACGGCCGGCGACGGCAGCCTGCTCGTCCGCTGGTCTCCCGACAGCACCGCGATCTGGACGGCCACCCTCGTGGTCGCCGCCCCCACCACCGCCCACCTCGTCGCGGTGCCCGGCGGCACGGCACTGCGCACCGTGACCCTGGCCCCGTACGACACCGTGTCCGACGTGACCGACGACGGCGCGCGGATGCTCACCGGCCGCGTTGTCGCGCCCCGGCGCACGCTGACGTTCAGCGACACGTCCACCGGCACCCCGGCGGCGACGTACGACTTCGCGTCGGACGTGTTCGCCGGCGACATCAGCCCGGACGGGACCCTGTTCACCTACGCGCTGACCACCGCGCCCAGCGCCTTCGACGTGCACGTGGCGCGGATGCCCGGTCGCTAGTGGGTTACGGTGCTCGGCGGCTTTTCGGGCGCCGGCACCGTGCGACCCGCGGCCTCACCCGTCCGCCGCTGGTCACGCCCACCCCCGCGCAACCGGAGGGAAAGGGGATTTCGTTGCCGCGAGTAACCGCTGCGGCGGTGTGCACGGCGCCGAGACCCAGGGCTGGTGACGCTACGTCAGGACGGCGCAGGTAGGGGTCGGCGGCCGTCCGCTGCCGGCTCTGCGGGACAAGCCTCCTGGCGTCCTTGCGACAAGGTTTCCTTGATCGGGGGTAACCAGGGCAGGGTGGCCACAAATGTTGGCCGGCCTCGCCGGCCCGGGTGAGCGGCGGCCTTCGGCCGCCGCTCACCCGGTAAAGCCGCCTCGCTAGAGGGACTTGGCGAGCCGGTCGGCCAGGATCCGGGTAAACCTCGGCGGGTCGGCCAGCTCGCCCCCCTCGGCGAGCAGCGCCATGCCGTAGAGCAGCTCGGCGGCCTCGGCCAGCGCCGGATCGTCCGCATTGGACTCGTGCGCGGTGCGCAGGCCGGTGACGAGCGGGTGGTCGGGGTTGAGCTCCAGGATCCGCTTGGTGCGCGGCAGCTCCTGGCCCATCGCGCGGTACATCTTCTCCAGCGTCGGCGTGATGTCGTGCTCGTCGCCGACGATGCAGGTGGCCGAGGTGGTGAGCCGGGTCGAGAGGCGCACCTCCTTCACGTCGTCCTGGAGCTTTTCGCCCAGCCACGAAAGCAGCGCCGCGAAGCCGGCCGCCTGCTCGGCCGGCGGCTCCGCGCCGTCGAGGTCGACCTTGCCCTTGGCCACCGACTGGAGCGGCTTGCCGTCGAACTCGGTCACCTGCTCGACCCACACCTCGTCGACCGGATCGGTCAGGACGAGCACCTCGTAGCCCTTGGCGAGGAAGGCCTCCAGGTGTGGCGAGTGCTCGACCATCGCGCGCGACTCGCCGGTCATGTAGTAGATGTCCTTCTGGCCGTCCTTCATCCGCTCGACGTACTCGCGCAGCGAGGTCGACTCGGCGGCGGTCGACGGCACCAGCGTCAGGTCGAGCAGCTGCTCGCGGTTGTCGGGGTCTTCGAGCAGGCCCTCTTTGAGCACCCGGCCGAACTCGCCCCAGAACGTGCCGTACTTTTCCGCGTCGGCGGCCTTGAGGTCCTTCAGCGTGGACAGCACCTTCTTGACCAGCCGGCGGCGCACCACCTGGATGTGGCGATCCTGCTGGAGGATCTCGCGGGAGATGTTGAGCGACAGGTCGTGCGCGTCGACGACGCCCTTGACGAAGCGCAGGTATCGCGGGATCAGCGCCTCGCAGTCGTCCATGATGAACACGCGCTTGACGTACAGCTGGACGCCGCGCTTGCCGTCGCGGGCGAAGAGGTCGAAGGGCGCGCGGGACGGCACGAAGAGCAGCGCCTCGTACTCGAACGTGCCCTCGCCCTTCATGTGGATCGTCTCGAGCGGATCGGTCCAGTCGTGGCTGACGTGCTTGTAGAACTCGTGGTACTCCTCGTCGCTGACCTCGCTGCGGGGCCGCGCCCAGAGCGCCTTCATCGAGTTGAGCGGCTGCTCCTCGCCATCCATCCGGATCGGCCAGGCGATGAAGTCGGAGTATCGCTTGACGACCTCGCGGATCTTCCACTCCGCGGTGTAGTCGAACAGCTGGTCGTCGCGGTCTTCCGGCTTGAGGTGGAGGGTGACGGACGTGCCCTGCGGCGCCTCGTCGAGCGTCTCGATCTCGTAGGTGCCCTCGCCGGTCGACTCCCAGAACGTGCCCTGGCTCTCGCCGGCCTTGCGGGTCACCAGGGTCACCCGGTCGGCCACCATGAAGGTCGAGTAGAAACCGACGCCGAACTGCCCGATCAGCTCCTGCGACGCGCCCGCGTCGGGGGCCTCGCGCAGCTTGCGCAGCAGCTCGGCGGTGCCCGACTTGGCGATCGTGCCGATGAGCGAGACGACCTCGTCATGGGTCATGCCGACACCGTTGTCGCGGACGGTCAGCGTGCGCTTGTCCTTGTCGACCTCGATCGCGATGTGCAGGTCGGAGGTGTCGACGCGCAGATCTTTGTCGATCAGCGACTCGAGCCGCACCTTGTCGAGCGCGTCGGACGCGTTGGATATCAGCTCGCGGAGGAAGATGTCCTTGTTCGAGTAGATCGAATGGACCATCAAATGCAGGAGCTGCCGCGTCTCCGCCTGAAACTCCAGCGTTTCCCTGCTCACCGAGACCCCTTTCATTGCCGTGTTTCATGCCGTACGAGTGCCGCCAAAGAGAATACTGGTGCCCTTCCAGGCCGGGCCGCTACGGTGCCTCGATGATCGTTTGGGTCTGCTCCTACCCCCGTTCCGGAAACACGTTCCTGCGCATAGTGCTGAAGCACCTGTTCGGCGTGCGTACGTCGGTGGTCTACGACGTCGACGGCGTAGCCGAGCGGGTCGGCCGCGAGTTGGTCGGATACACCGATACCGTGGCTTCGATCGAGGCCATGCGCGCGTCGGCCGAGGTCTACTTCGTCAAGACGCACCGGCAGCGCGACGCCGACGTCGACGAGGCCGACCCCGCGATCTGCCTGGTCCGCGACGGCCGCGACGCCGTGGTCTCCTGGGCGCGCCTGCTCAGCGAGGCGGATCCCGACCGGTTCGAGACCGAGATGCGCGCGCTGATCGACCGGCGCGACACCGTCGGCACCGGCAGCTGGGGACGCAACGTGCTGAGCTGGGTACGCCCGCAAGCCCCCCACCGGGTGACGCTGCGCTACGAGGAGCTGGCCGCCCGGCCGCGAGCGGTGGTCGAAGGCGCGCTGGCCGCCCTCGTGCCCGACCTGCGGCCGCTCGCCGACGCGCGGATCCCGTCGTTCGACGAGCTGCGGCGCACGGACGACCTCTTCTTCCGGCGCGGGCGCACCGGCAGCCACCGCGACGAGATGCCGGAGCACCTGCACACCCTCTTCCTGTCCCGCGAGGACAACGCCGCCGCGCTGCGCCTGCTCGGGTATCTCTAGAGACCTTTAGGGGTCAGGGTCGCCGCTCGTCGTGTGTTGCTTCGAGGCATATTTGCCCACGTCCGCGTCAGCGGCGGACCGTATGCTCCCGCGGGCACCGCTCCCGGCCGGCGGCTCGCAGCGCTCACCGAGATCCCCGGCCGTCCACTGCCAGGTCCGCGAGACAAGCCCGAGCGGGTCTGCGCGGCCCCACCCGCGCCACCCTGACGCAACGTAACCAGCCAAAGGGGACGAGACTTCAAGATCTAGGAGACTTAGGGTTGAAATAGCGCCCAAACTCTCCTAGATCTCGAGCCTCGCGCCGCTCACACCCTCGTGGCGGTTACACACGGCGACGACAACCCCGTTGCTTTCCCGGATCGCCGAGCCGGGAACAGACATTGTGGACAAACGTCGACCACCGCCTGGCGCGAGCTCCGTCACCCCGCCCCCTTTCCTGCCGGCCGGCCGCGCGCACGGGTGAGCGCGACCAGCGGCGGACGGGTGAGGCCGCGGGAGCAGCGCTCTGGACCACGACGGACGTCGCGGTAGCTCAAATCTCTTTCCAAATAAGGGATTCAGTGGGCGAAGCCACCCCGACTCCGAAAGGCCTCTAGAGACTTGAGGAATCAGGCCCGCAAGAAACAGGTTTCCCGGATCCGCGCCAGCCGCGGACCGCCGCTCCCGCCGGAGACCGCTACGGCCGGCGGCTCGCAGCGCTCACCGAAACCCCCGGCCTCCACCGCCAGGCCCGCGGTCCACGATCTTCAAATGACGGCCTTCGCGGACCTGCTGCGGCTGATCTGTCGGGAAGCCTGTCGAGCTGAAGGCAGCAATGCGCGTCCAAGCCCGACGGCCTCCCACGGGTGGCGGCGGGCCGACCGGGGTGGCCACTCCAGGGAAGCAGAGCAAACGCATCCCGCCCCCGGCCGGGCCGTAAGGGCCCGGCGCAGCCGCCGGGGTGAGCGTGACCAGCGGCGGACGGGTGAGGCCGCGGGAGCAACGGTCTGGACCACGACGGGCATCGCGGTAGCTCAATCTAAATAGGGGGTCGAAGCCACCCCGGCTCCGAAAGCGCGCTAGAAGAGGTCGACCTGCTCGGCGGCTGTCACGCTGCCCGTGGTGTGCGCGGGCGGGGGCAGCTCGCGGACGGGCAGCCGGGAGTAGTGCCCCTTGCGGGCGCTCACCTCGCAGGTCACCATCGCGACCGGTGGCGGCGGCGGCGTGAACGGTCCGCTCCCCCAGCGCACCCAGATCGCGACCCGGCCGGCCTCCGCCTCGGCCAGGAGCTTGTCGACGGTGCGCCGGCGGTCGGTGCGGTCGACCTCGATCGCGACCGGGGCGCCTTCGGGCCGGGCGCATCCGACGTCGATCCAGGAGTGCCGGTGTGCGAACGGGGGCGGCAGCGGCATCACGCTGGGTGCCCGCCGGTAGGCACGCCAGCCCTGGCGCTCCGCCCACGCGACCACGGCGTCGACGAGCAGGGCGGTGACCTCGTCCGCGTCCTTGTCGGCGAACGTCACCTCGGCCAGCCATTCGCCGAGTGAGGCGGCCACCCTCTCACCGTCCGCCACGTGCTCCATGCCGGCACGCTAGCGCGCGGGCGCGCGGGTGTCATGCCTGGCGCCGGTCAGCCGCCGACCTCGCTGACCCGGGCGACCGGCTTGCCCTGCCACACCGCGTGGATCACGAAGTAGTGGTTGGGCTCGGTGAACTGGATCGCCAGGTTGCCCGGCTCGTTCTGCACGGTGTCGACCGTGTAGCCGGGGTTGGGGGTCGCGGTCACCAGCTGTACCCGGCCGGGCGTCATCCGGACGACCGCGGTGCCGCCGCCGACGCGAAACGTGCGCGTGTACGTCGTCTGCCCG
Source organism: Phytohabitans sp. LJ34 (assembly GCF_052068095.1). NCBI lineage: Bacteria > Bacillati > Actinomycetota > Actinomycetes > Micromonosporales > Micromonosporaceae > Phytohabitans > Phytohabitans sp. LJ34. The sequence goes on from NZ_JBQHDG010000008.1 coordinate 178,833, forward strand.
TCCGCGTCAGTGGTCACCGTCCACCCGTCGACGACCGTCGGCGGGCTGGGGCGGGCGGTCGTCGGGCGTGGTGAGGCCCGAGTCGGGGACGGGGACGGCGACGAGGAAGGCGAGGGCGACGAGGAAGGCGAGGGCTGTGGGGTCGTGACCGAAACGGGCGGCTCGCTCAGCGGCGCCGACGCCAGGTCGGGCGTTGCCGTGCGGAGCACCGGCTGGAGCGCCACCGTCGCCAGGCCGATGCTGGCGAGCGTGGCCGCGCACCACCCCAGCACCGGGACCCAACCGCGCAACCGCATGCGGGCCATTGAACCACCGGCGGCGGGGCACGGAGCGACCGCGGCGCGGTCCAGCGCCTATGGTGAGCCGCATGGCCATGATCCTGCTGGTCGAGGACGACCGCATCGTCGCGGCGGCGCTCACCCGCGCGCTCGTCGACGCCGGTCACGTGGTGCGCGGCGCGGCGCAGGCGGTCGACGCCCTGCGCATCGTCGCCGACGAGCGGCCCGACCTGGTGATCCTCGACCTCGGCCTGCCGGACATCGACGGCGCGGACGCGCTGCGGATGATGCGGAGCGTCTCGGACGTACCGGTGATCGTGGCGACCGCCCGCCGTTCCGAGGTCGACATCATCAACCTGCTGAACGCGGGCGCGGACGACTACGTGACCAAGCCCTTCTCCGGCGGCCACCTGCTGGCCCGGATCGCGGCGGTGCAGCGGCGCGGCCGGCCGGTGGCGGAGGAGGCGGCGAGCATCACGGTGGGTTCACTCGTCATCGACCCGCAGCGGCGGGAGGTGCGGCTCGACGGCGCGCCGATCCGGCTGACCCGGCGGGAGTTCGACGTGCTCGCGTACCTGGCCGGGCGGGTCGGCCGGGTGGTGAGCCGGCGGGAGCTGCTGACCCAGGTGTGGCAGCAGGACCGGATCGGCGAGGAGCAGACCATCGACGTGCACATCTCGTGGCTGCGCCGCAAGCTCGGCGAGACGGCCGCGCGGCCCCGCTTCCTGCACACGGTGCGGGGCGTCGGCGTCAAGCTGGTGGAGCCGGAATGAGGCTGACCCTCACCCGCCTCGCGCTGGCCATCACGTCGATGGTGGCGCTCGCGTTTCTCGTGCCGCTGGCCATCCTGACCCGCCAGATCGCGCACGACCGGGCGGTCGGCGACGCGCGGCAGCAGGCCACCGCCATCGTGGTCGCGCTCGCCGTCGACACCGACCCGGCGCTGCTCGACCAGGCCGTCGCGAGCACCGCCGCCGGCAGCGACGGCCGCCTCGCGGTGCACCTGCCGGACCTCGACGCCATCGGATCGCCGCGCGCCGCGGCCTCCGACGTCGCCGCGGCGTCGCGTTCCCGGCGGCCTTCCATCGTGGAGTACGACGGCGGCCTCGCCTACCTCCAGCCGAGTGTCCTGGATGGAGGGCGGACGGCGGTCATCGAGGTGTTCGTGCCGGACGACCAGATCTACCGGGGTGTCTGGCCGGCGTGGCTGGCGCTGGCCGGCCTCGCCGTGGTGCTGGTGGCGGGGTCCACATTGGTCGCCGACCGGCTCGGCGCCCGCCTGGTGCGCGCCACCCGCGAGCTCGCCGCGGGCGCGCGCCGCCTCGGCGGCGGTGACCTGAGCGTGCGGGTGGAGCCGGCCGGCCCGCCGGAGCTGAGCGACGCGGCACGCTCGTTCAACACGATGGCCGACAACATGCGCCAGCTCATCGACAACGAGCGGGAGCTCGCCGCGGACCTGTCGCACCGGCTGCGTACCCCGCTGACCGCGCTGCGCCTGGACGCGGAGGCGCTGCCCCGCGGGCCGGTGGCGGACCGGATGGCGCAGGCGTTCGACCTGCTCGACGACGAGCTCGAGGCCATCATCACGGGCGCGCGGCTCAGCTCGGGCACGCGGGCCAACCACTCCACCGACCTCGTCGAGGTACTGGCCGACCGGCTCGCCTTCTGGTCGGTGCTCGCCGAGGACCAGGGCCGACCGACCACAGTGGTCGGTGGCGACCGCCCGGTGCCGGTGCCCCTCCCCCGCGGCGAGCTGATCCTGGCCATCGACGCCTTGCTGGGCAACGTGTTCGCGCACACTCCAGAAGGGACGGCGTTCCTCGTCGACGTCTCGCCCGACGGCCTGGTGGTGGACGACGCCGGGCCGGGCATCGCGGACCCGGCCGCGGCGGTGCGGCGCGGGGTGAGCGGCAGCGGCTCGACCGGCCTGGGCCTGGACATCGCCCACCGCATCGCCCAGTCCGCGGGTGGCCGCCTCGCCATCGGCCGCGGCCGCCTGGGCGGGGCCCGGGTGGCGCTCCTGCTACCAACGCGCGATTTATAAGACGTTTAAGGTCTGTTTATGGTCGCTCTCCGTAGCGTCCCTCGGCATGCGTAAGGTACTCGTCTATCCCCTGGTGATCGCCGGCACCGCCGCCGCCGGCCTCGTCGCGACCGGCACCGCCGCGTCCGCACACGGTTACGTCTCCGCCCCACCCAGCCGCCAGGCGCTCTGCGCGTCACGCGCCGTGGCCGACTGTGGACCGATCCAGTTCGAGCCGCAGAGCGTGGAGGGCCCGAAGGGGCTGCGCAGCTGCGACGGCGGCCTGGCCCAGTTCGCCGTGCTCAACGACAACAGCCGCGCCTGGCCGGCCCGCGCCGTGGGCTCGACGGTGACGTTCACGTGGGTCTTCACCGCCCGCCACCGCACCTCCAACTGGGAGTACTTCGTCGGCGACACGCGGGTGGACACCGTCGACGGCGGCAACCAGCAGCCGGAGGCGGTCGTGTCGCACCAGATCGACCTCTCCAAGTTCCCGGGGCGGCGCACGGTGCTCGCGGTGTGGAACATCGGCGACACCCCGATGGCGTTCTACAGCTGCGTCGACCTCAACGTGGGCGGCGGCGGCTCCCCGGGGAACCCGCCGGCCACCACTCCTCCGCCCGCGACGAAGCCGGCCACTCCCCCGCCGACGACCGCGGCCCCGCCCGGCGACAACACCAACGGCACCTGGGCTACCGGCACCGCGTACAAGATCGGGGACGAGGTCACGTTCCAGGGCAAGCGGTACCGGTGCCGCCAGTCGCACACGTCGCTGGCCGGCTGGGAGCCCTCGACCTTCACGCTCGCGCTCTGGCTGCCGGTCTGACATGCGGCGCGCTCTCTTCGCGGCCGCTGCCGCCGCCATCCTCCTCGCCGCGGGCTGCTCGACGGAGCCGCCGCCAGCCGCCCCGCCGGCGAACGCCGCCCAAGCGGCGGCCGACACCGTCCCGACCGCCAACGCGGAGCACAACTCCGCGGACGTGATGTTCCTCCAGATGATGATCGCCCACGACGGGCAGGGACTGGAGCTGACCGGCCTGGCGGCCGAACGGACGGTGAGCGAGGAGGTCAAGCTCCTGGCCGCCGCGATCGACACCACGCAGCGCGAGGAAGTCAAGATCATGGAGTCGTGGCTGGCCGGCTGGAAGGAGGCCACGGCGGCGAGCCAGGACATGTCGGCGCACGCCAGCCACGGCGGCCTCCCGGCCACCGGCCCCGAACAGGTCCAAGCCCTGCGGAACACGTCCAACGCCGACTTCGAGGCGATGTTCCTCAACCTGCTCACCGGTCACCAGAACAGCGCGGTCGAGCTGACCAACCTGGCCGGCGACGGGGTCAACCCGCAGACCCGGGATCTCGCCAAGCGGATCAAGGAGTCGCGCGGCGAGCAGGTGGCGCGGCTGCTCCGCCTGATCGGAGGCGCCGCATGAGAATGTCCAATCCGCGGGTAGCCGTCGTCACCGGCGGCTCCCGCGGCATCGGGCGGCAGGTCGTGCGCTGGCTCGCCGCCGAGGGTTTCGCGGTCGTGGTCGGCTACGCCAACGACGCGGACCAGGCCGCTGTGGCCGTCAAGGAGATCGTCGAGGCCGGCCGCAGGGCCATCGCGGTACGGGCCGACGTCGCCGACGAGGCCGCCGTGGCCGCTCTGTTCGAGCGCGCCGAGCGGGCGTTCGGCGGTGTGGACGTGGTGGTGCACGCGGCCGCCCGCACCGCCGTGTCGCCGATCGCGGACCTCGACCTGTCCGAACTGGACGATCTGCACCGGGTGAACATCCGGGGCACGTTCGTCGTCAACCAGCAGGCCGCCCGCCGGGTGCGCGCGGGTGGCGCGATCATCAACTTCTCCTCCTCGGACGTGGGGCTCGCTCCGGAGGGGCACGGCGCGTACGCGGCCAGCAAGGCGGCGGTCGAGGCGATCACCCTGATCCTCGCCCGCGAGCTGCGCGGCCGGGACGTCACCGTGAACGCCGTCGCGCCCGGCCCGACCGCCACCGACCTGTTCTTCGACGGCAAGGACGACGAGACGATCGCGCTGCTCGCCGCCCGGCCGCCGCTGCAACGGCTCGGCGCGCCCGAGGACATCGCCGACATCGTCACGTTTCTCGCCGGCCCGGCCGCCCGCTGGGTCAACGGCCAGGTGCTGCGCGCGAACGGCGGCATCGTCTAGAGGCCTTTCGGGGTCAGGGTGGCGCCGGTCGTGGTGTGCCTCGATCTTGAGTTTGCCCGGGTTCGTGTCAGCTGCGGGCCGCTGCTCCCGCCGGAGTACGCGTGGGTCGGCGGCTCGCCAGGGCTCGCCGAGATCCCCGACCCGCGCTGCCAGGCCCGCGCCGCAAGCCCGCAGGGTCGGTGTGGTGGTCGCCGCGCCGCTTGGTGACACAGCGTCGCCGGCCTGGACAGGTGCTTTCAGATCTAGAACGGTTAGGGCTGATATAGCGCCCTAACCGTTCTAGATCTCGAAGCTCGCGCCGCGGATGCCGTCTCGGTGGCTACTGGCGGCGACAAAGGCCGCTCGACGCTGTCGCCGCCGACAAGAGAAAAAAGACGTCATGGCGGTGGGCGTACGGGGCGCCCAGCCCTTTATCGCCACCGCAGGCGGTGGCGGAGCAGGTCGATCTCGGCGGGGTTGGCCGCCAGGGCGAGGGCCCGTTCGTCGGCGGTGCGGGCGGCGTCCGGCTGGCCGGTGGCGCGCAGCAGCTCCGCGCTGGTGGCGTGGAAGAGGTGGTAGCCGTCCAGCGCTCCGGCCAGCTCGTCGAGCTCGGCCAGCGCGGCGTGCGGGCTCTCGGCGTAGCGCAGGGCGATGGCGCGGTGCAGCCGGGTGACCGGCGTGGGCTGCACGCACAGCAACATGGTGTACAGGACGAGGATCTGCGGCCAGTCGGTGTCCTCCCACCGCTTGGCCTCGGCGTGACAGGCGACGATCGCGGCCTGTAGCTGGTACGCCCCGGGCCGGCGGTGCGTGGCGGCGCGGGCGATCAGGTGGCCGGCGTTCTCGATCGCGACCTGGTCCCACAAGCGGCGGTCCTGGTCCTGGATCTGGATGATGCGGCCGGCCGGGTCGAAGCGGGCCGCGGTGCGCGCCTGGTGCAGCCGGATCAGCGCGAGCAGCCCCATGACCTCGGGTTCGGTGGGCATCAGGTCGTGCAGCAGCGCGGCGAGGAACTCGGCCTCGCCGGCCAGGTCGCGGTCGTGCGAGGCGGCGCCGGCGGTCGTGAGGTACCCCTCGTTGAAGAGCAGGTAGATCACGGCGAGCACCTCGGAGAGCCGGCCGGCCAGCTCGTCCGGGTCCGGGATCCGGTACGGGATGCCGGCCTCGCTGATCTTGCGTTTGGCGCGCGTGATCCGCTGCCCGACGGTGGCCTCGGAGACGAGGAAGGCGCGGGCGATCTGGGCGGTGGTGAGGCCGCAGACGGCCCGGAGGGTCAGCGCGATCTGGCCGGTACGCGGCAGCGCCGGGTGGCAGCAGGTGAACAGCAGCCGCAGCCGGTCGTCCGGCGCCGGCTGGACCGGCCACTGCACGAGCGCGAGCTTGTCGCGGTAGCGGGCCCGCCGCTTGAGCTGGTCGAGGCCGCGCCGGCGGGCGACGGTGAACAGCCAGGCGTCCGGCCGGTCCGGGATGCCCTCGGCTGACCAGTGGGTCAGTGCGGCTTCGACGGCGTCCTGGACGAGGTCTTCGGCGGCGGCGAAGTCACCGGTGAGCCCGACGAGCGCGGCGGCCAGCCGGCCCGCGTGGTCGCGCACCACCCGGGCCAGCTCGGCCTCCGGCGCCCCCGTCACGTGGAGGCGACCGGCCGGATCTCCACGAGCGGGCAGCCCGGCCAGGCCCGAGCCACCCGGAGCGCGGCGTCGAGGTCGTCGACCTCGATCTCGGCGAAGCCGCTGACGACCTCCTTCCCCTCCACGAACGGCCCGTCGGTGACCACCGGTGCGCCGCCGTCGAGGCGCATGGTCGTGGCCGTCTCGGCCGGCATCAGGTGGACGTGGCGCGTGATCTGGTCGGCGTGCTCGGCGAACCACTCCCAGACGCGGCCGTAGGTGCGCTCCCGCTCGGCGTCGTCCATCGCGGCGAGGTCGGCGGCGAACTGCTCCGTCTCGACGAACATCAGCACGTACTTCATGCTCACCCCTGCATCTCGGACATCCGGCGGCCCATCTCCTCCATGCTCACGTCTTCGACGTGGGAGGCGATTGTCCAGCCGTGCCCGAACGGGTCGATCACGAACGCGTCCCGGTCGCCGTAGAACTGGTCCGCCGGCGCCCGCTTCAGCCGCGCGCCGCGCTCGACGGCGAGGGCGACGGTCGCGTCGACGTCCGCCACGTAGACGAACTGGAACACCGGCGTCCCGGCCAGCCCGCCGGCGGGTGGTGCGCTGGTGCCCAGGTACGGCGAGGCGTCCTCGACGATGACGACCGAGTCGCCGATCTCGATCTCGGCGTGCGCGACGCTGCCGCCCGGGCCGTCGAACCGCATCCGCTCGGTCGCCCCGAACACCTCGCGGTAGAAGTCGATCGCCTTACCGGCACCCTCGACGATCAGGCACGGGGTGATCCGCCGGTACCTGTCCGGGATGGGGTTGGGCTTCGTCTGCTCTGACATCCGCTGGTCCTCCTCGTAAGTCGTCCTTATCCCAAAGACGACCGGCGGACCCGCGTTTCCGACACACGCCGGAAGATTTACGCCTCGACCTGCTCCCGGCCGCCGTGGTCGCGGAGCTGGCTCTCGATGTAGGCGGTGAGGCGCTGGCGGTACTGCCGCTCGAACTGCTCCAGCTCCTCGATGTGCCGCAGCGCGGCGGTCCGCTTGGCGTCGAGCCCGCCCATCGCCTCCTGGTGCCGCTGGCGCGCGTCACGCTCCAGCGCGTCGGCCGACTCGCGCGCCTCGGTGGTGACCTCGGCCGCCCGCGAACGGGCGTCGGACAGCAGGCTGTCGGCCTCGCGCCGGGCGTCGCCGACGTGGTCGTCGGCCGTGCGCTGGGCCATCATCAACACCCGTGTGGCCTGCTCTTCGCCGTCGCCACCGCCGGCCGGCGCACCCTGCGAGTGGGCCCGCTCCAGCTCGATTTGCACGGTACGGGCGTTTTGCTCGGCGGCCGCGCGGTCCCGCTGGGCCCGGTCGAGCTGCGCCCGCACGTCGTTGATCTCGGCGTCGAGCCACCGGTCGGGCGCGGCCTCGACCCGGCCGCCACCACCCCGCTCCAGCTGGGCACGCAGCTCGTTGTTTTCCTCGATCAGGCGGGCCAGCTCCTGCTCGACCTCGTCGAGGAACGCGTCGACCTCTTCCTCGTCGAAACCGCGCTTGCCGATCGGCGGCTTCTTGAAGGCCACGTTGTGCACATCGGCCGGCGTGAGCGGCATCCGAAACTCCCCAAAATCACGTGCCGCCCGTGCAGCGACCGGGCCAACGAAGGTCGGCTGGCATCCGACAGTACCAACCTCCACCGGGCGGGAACGCACGGGCGGTGCGCGGCGCGGGTCGGCCGGCGCTGGCCAGGTGAAACCGCGTTGCGCGGGTGGCGACCCGCCGGGAGACTGCCCGACATGAGCGGACACGTCGCCATTGTCACGGGCGCCAACCACGGCATCGGCGCCGCTACGGCCGCCGCCCTCGCCGCCACCGGCACGGCGGTGCTGTGCGCGTACTGGCGCGTCCGCGACGCCGAAGACCCCGCGGTCCCGCAGGCCTACCGCGACAGCCGCCTGCGCGACGCCCACCACGTGGTCACCGAGATCGCGGCCGCCGGCGGCCGCGCCGTCGCCGTCGAGGCCGACCTCACCGACCCGGCCACGCCCGCCCGCCTCTTCGACATCGCCGAGGAACGCCTGGGCCCGGTCGACATCCTGGTCAACAACGCGACCGGCTGGATCCAGGACACGTTCAGCCCCGCCGACACCGACCACCACGGCCGCGCGCTCCACCAGGTCAGCGCGGCGACCTGGTCCCAGCAGTTCACCGTGGACGCGATGGCACCCGCCCTGCTCATCGGCGAACTGGCCCGCCGCCACGCCGCCCGCGGCGCCACCTGGGGCCGCATCGTCGGCCTGACCTCGGGCGGCGACCTCGGCTTTCCGACCGAGGTCTCCTACGGCGCGGCGAAGGCGGCCCAGAACAACTACACGATGTCCGCGGCGATCGAGCTAGCCCCGCTGGGCATCACCGCCAACATGGTCCACCCCCCGGTCACCGACACGGGCTGGGTCACCGACTCGATCCGCCAGGGGGTCGCGGACAGCTCCCACCTGGTTCACGTAGCCGCCGCGGCCGAGGTCGCCGAGGTGATCGCCTACCTGGTCTCCGACGCCGCCCGCCTCATCACCGGCAACGTCATCCACCTCCGCTGAACGCCGAGGTAGGTGTGACGCCGGCACCGCCTTTGAAAGGCATCTGACTTTCTATTCTTTGTGCCACGATACTGTGGTATCGATCGCTATTGTCGGCGTATAGCGCCTGTGTTCTTGGTGACGGCGCGGGACGATTAGTCGGTGATAGTGGATGCGTTGGCACAGCTCAAGGCCCTCGGGGCCGAGTGTGCTAACGCATCGGCGTGGTCGCTTTCCGACGCCCAGCTCGTCGATTGTCTCGATGCAATTCACGAGATCGCGCAGACTATTACAGCCACGGAGTTACACCTTGTCCGGGACGCGGCCCTCGACCACCGCCCCGCCCTCGATGCGGCCCTGGCAGCCGGTGTGGTCAACGCCGAGCAAGCCGCCGTCGTCGCGGCCGCGATCCACGAACTGCCCGCCGACCTCGGCCCGGAGCTGGTCGACAGGGCCGAAGCGGTGCTGATCGGTCAGGCCGGGCAGTTCGAGCCGACGATCCTGCGCAAAGCCGGCCAGCGGATCCTCGCCCACGTCGCACCGCAGATCGCCGACGCCGCTGACGCCGCCGCGTTGCGGCGGATGGAAGAACGCGCGCACCGGGGTCGGGCGTTCCACCTCACCCGCCAGGGAGACGGTCGGGTCCGGGTGACCGGCTGGCTCGACGAAGCCAGCGCCGCCACCGTCAACGCCGCCCTAGACCCGCTGTGCGCGCCCCGCGATGACCACGACGCGCCCCGCACCCCGGCCCAGCGCCGCGCGGACGCCCTGGTCGAGGTCTGCGGGCTGGCCACCCGCACCGGGCAGCTGCCGGATAGCGGTGGGCAGCCGCCGCACGTGGTGGTCACCGTCCCCTACGACGTCCTGCACCAGAAGGTCGGGGTCGGGACGCTGGACACCGGCGGCAGGCTCAGCGCCACCCAGGTCCGCCAGCTGGCCTGCGACGCCCAGCTGATCCCTGCCGTCCCCGGCGGCGACGGCCAAGTGCTCGACGTGGGCCGCAGACGGCGACTGTTCACCGGGAGGATACGAAGCGCGTTGGAGCTACGCGACCGCGGCTGCGCCTTCCCCGGCTGCGACCGGCCGCCACGCTGGTGCGACGGACACCACATCCGCCCCTGGGCCGACGGCTGGCCCACCAGCCTGGACAACGGCGTGCTGCTGTGCGGCTACCACCACCGCATCATCCACCGTGGACACTGGACCGTCCGGCTCAGCGGCGAAGGACTGCCCGAGTTCATCCCACCCGCCTACGTGGACCCGCACCGACGGCCCCGCCGCAACCCCTACCACCTCAGGACGTGACGAGCGGTGGGCCACCCTCCAACCTGGCGATCAACCCGATAAACGTTCGTGGTCAGCGCCGCCACCTGCGGATCCCTGCCCACCGCTCCGGAGTAGCCCGCCTCTCCGTCTGTCCCATGTGGTCAGTGCGGCCGTCACCGCCATGCTCGCGGTCAGGGATGCGCCGTGCAGGTCGCCGAGCGTGGCCAAGCCCAGCGCGCACGCGACCGCACCGGCCAGCGCTACGCGGTGTGCCGTCGCCGCGCCCGCCGCCCACTCCAGGCCGCGGATGCCCAGACCGGCCGCCACGCAGGCGGCTACGGCACCGGCCGGGCCGAGCAGACCCCAGCCGGCCAGCGCGGCGACGTAGTACACCACCGCCTCCGCCGCGAGCCGGTGCGGTGGGGTGCGGCGGGCCAGCAGTGTGACGACCAGCCCGCCGGCTAGGCCGCAGATCGCGATCGAGCTTCCGCCGCCGGGCTCGTGCCAGACGTATGCGGCGATCTGGCCGCCAGCGGTGCCGGCGGCCAGCGACACGAGCCAGCGCGCGCGTCCCAGCACCCACTCCGCGACCACGCCGACCACCGCCAGCGACGCCAGGTTGGCCACCACCTGGTACCAACCCAGCGTCTGCACCAGCAGCGGCGTGACAACGCGCCACAGCTCGCCCTCCCGCAGCCCGTCCGGGTCGCGCTCCAGCAGCGGTACGGCGTCGGGCACCGTGTACTGCACCAGCACCGCCACCACCGCCACCGCCAGCGCGATCAGCGTGAGGAGCGTCAGGCGTGGGGCCCTTGATCGTCCACGAGCCCAGAGTCTGCCATTCACCGGCTGAGCGGGACCAGCGGCACCCGGGCCATTGAGCAGCGGGGACGCACAGAAGTTGGGAATAGTGACTGGACGTGGACTGGATAGCGATGTGATCGCCGAAACGATACGTCCGATACTTGACTCACTATCACTCCGGCAGGGGTTGAATGGTCCTCCCGACCGGCGGATGCTGGCTGTCGTCGGCGAAAGGACATGGAAACAGGGGTCGCGATGTTGACCGCCGAGGAACGTGAAGTGGTGATCCACGCGATCGCCCTCTACCTGGACGCAAACGACCAACCCCGCGCGACCCTCACCACGCTGGTCGACGACCACGATTTCGCGGCGCGGCTGCCCTCCGGGCAGAGCCCATTGGAATGGGCCCGCATCACCGTGACGCGATGCGAGGAGGATGCCTGGCGGCACCTTCCGCCCTGGCTCTACCGGTTGTTGTCGCATATCCAGATAACGCTGCCGGAGCTCGACGGATTGATCCAGCGAATCAAGGCCAAGCCGCCGGAATGGTGCGGGCCGGCCATGCCCGACCCCCTCGACAGCATCTGGCTGCCCGCGGCGGGCATGCCGTTCGTCAACCGCAAGATGCTCCGCGCGCATCTGCGCGCCATGTGCACCGCGCCGGAGGCCGGGGCGGGCGCCGGGACGAGCCGGCCGCCCGCGGTGCTCGTCGTCAACGGTCCGGAGAAGAGCGGCCGCACCTACACCGTCGACCTGCTGGAGCACTACGTACGCCACCAGCGCGTCGCCGCGTTCGACACCCCGCTGGAGAGCCGGCCGGCGCCTCCGTGGGTCGCGCTCGCGCGGGTGCCGCGGCACGGCGGCTCCACCACCATGCCGACCGACCTGACCACGATTCTCGCCGAGGCGATGCTCGTAGACACCGCCAGCAAACCGGCCGGCATCGCGACGCCCGACCGCATGAACGAGTACCTGTGCCAGTGGCTGCTCGAAGAGGCCGGCAAGACCCGCAAGCAGTGGTGGTTGGTGATCGACCGGCTGCACGAGCCCGACCTCAACGAGGACACCGTGCGCTTCGTCGCCAAGCTGGCCGAGCAGGTCGCCCGCCGCAACGAAGAGCCGGCGATCCGGCTCGTGCTGATCGGCTTCCCGCCGGCCCTGCTGGCGAATACGTCCTCGGTGCACGAAGACGTCGGCCCGATCGGCGAGGTCGACCTCGAGCCGTTCTTCGACCACCTGCTGTCCGGCGCCACCGGCACCGAGATGCCGCCGGCGGCCGTCAAGATGGCGGTTTTCCTGGCCCTCAAGGACCTGCCGGCGAACGGGCAGCGCCTCGCCAAGCTCAACGCCCGCCTGCGCGACAGTGTGGCGTTGATGTCCCATGCCTAGCGCCGACGAGGTCCTGCGCCGGCTGCTCGCGCAGACGTCCGACCCGGACGAGGGGCAGGCGGCCGACGTCGACCGCGCGGCCGAACGGTTCGCCGAGATCGTACCGGCCGGCGAGCAGATATCCGCCGACGTCGCCGAAGCGCTCACCCGCCTGGCCACGTCGCTCGTCCAGCCGGGCATGGCCGTCACGCCCGCGGAGCCGCCGCCGAGCCCGGCCCGCGTGGCGTTCCGGCGGCGGGCGGCCGTGCTGTCCGACTGCGATCCGGCGGCGCTCCTGCCCGCGGCGCACCGCGACGAGCCGCAGGCGACGCTCGGCGAGCTCGCCAGCGACCTCGTGCCCGCGCCCGCCGCGGCCGGCCACAACCGCTGGATGCTCAGGCCGGAGCTGCGCCGGGAGACGTTGGGTGAGCTGGGCACCCGCGAAGCCCTGGTCGCGGAGCTGGAGGCGGTCCCCGAGCGGCCCGCCGACGACCCGATGCAGCGCGCGTTCGAAGGCCAGATCACGGGAGCGGCGCCGCCCCTGGCCGAGCAGTCGGTCGACGACCTGTCCCGGACGCTCCAGGCGGTGCGGTGGCTGGAAGGCACCCAGCTTCCGCTTCCCGAGCCCGAGGAGATCCGGCGACTCATCGAGGAAAAGCGGCTGGTATCGACGTTCGAGCAGCTGGCCGAGCATTTCGTGAGCCGGTCGGACGAGCTGCGCCGGCTGAGCGACTACGTGGGTGTCCGGCCGCCGTCGACCGCCGCCGCGAGCTTCCGTGCCTCGGTGCGCGACCTGCTCGACCGCCCGCAACGGCCGGCGCTGATGTACTACGCGCCGGGCGGCGTCGGCAAGTCCACGCTCATCGCCAAGTTTCTGCTCGACCACGCGACCGTCGCGCCGGAGCTGCGGTTCCCGTACGCGTACCTCGACTTCGACAACCCGGCCCTGGTGGCGGCCCGGCCGGTGACCCTGCTGCGCGAGGCGGCCCGCCAGCTGGCGGTGCAGTACCCGTCCGGCCGCACCACGCTGGAGGAGTTCGTCGCCGATGTCGAGCGGATGGTCGAGCGCGAGCCGGAGGCGGAGAGCGAGGCACCCGCCAGCCTGCACGCTTCCCGCCGGTCCGCGGCGGCGGAGGGCCGGCAGTCCAAGCTGTACAGCGAGTTCGCGCGGATCGTGCGCCGCCTGGCCCGGCGCACCGACGACGAGGGCACCTACCACCTGCCGCTGCTGATCGTGGTGGACACGTACGAGGAGGTGCAAAACCGCGGCGTGGAGCACGAGCTGCGCCTGTGGTCCCTGCTCGACACGCTCCGCGAGGAGTTTCCCCGGCTGCGGCTGGTGGTCTTCGGTCGCGTGCCACTGGATGCGGTGCCCACCACGGGCGAGGCGCTGCGGCCCAAGCCACTGCACGAGTTCGACGAAGAGTCGGCTACCGAGCTGCTGCGCCGCATGGGCGTCGCACCGGACGCCGCGGCGGAGATACACCACGACGTCGGCGGCAACCCGCTCAGCCTCAAGCTCGCCGCGCTGGTCTACCGCAAGGAGCGTGAGGCCGGCAGCGACCGCACCGGCATCGAACGGCTCGACACCACCCGGCTGCTCTTCTTCTCCGCCGGTGAAAACGTCGTACAGGGCCAGCTGTACCAGCGGATCCTCAGGCACATCAAGGATCCCGACGTCCGGCGGCTGGCGCATCCCGGCCTGGTGCTGCGACGGATCACCCCGCAGATCATCCGGGAGGTGCTCCAGGAGCCGTGCGGCGTGGCGGTCCCCACCGACGAGCGGGCGCGCGAGCTGTTCGAGGCGTTGCGGCGCGAGGCGGCGCTGGTGACGGTCGAGCCGGACGGCGCGTTGCGGCACCGCCCCGACGTGCGCCGCGTCATGCTCAAGCTCATCCGCCGCGACAAGCCCGAGCAGGTCGCGGAGATCGACCGCCTGGCGGTCCGGTACTACGCCGGGCACCCCGAGCTCTCGCCGGCCACCCAGGCCCGCGCTGAGGAGATCTACCACCGGCTTCAGCTCACCCAGCCGGCCGAGGTGATCGAGGAGCGCTGGCTCGACGGTGTCGAGGAGGACCTGCGCGGCGCGCTGGACGAGCTGCCGGTGGTGGGCCAGGCCGTGCTCGCCACGCGCCTCGGCATCCGCCTGCCCGAGGAGGTGCTGCGGCAGGCCGACACGCAGGAGTGGGAAGAGTACGCCGCGCGGCTGGCCGAAGAGTCGATCAACCAGGGTCACTACGACACCGCGCTGCGCGAGCTCCGCGAGCGCAGCACCCGCCGGTGGTCCGCGGCCAGCCCCCTGCACCTGCTGCGCGCGCGGGCGCTCGCGCTCCTCGGCGACTGGCCCGAGGCCGAAGCGTGCGTCCGGCTCGCGATCCGCGCGGCCAGCCGGTCCGGCGACCGGGCCCGCATGGTCGACACCCTGCTGCTCGCCGCCCAGATCTCCCGGGAGCTGCGCCATCGCGAGGCCGCCGAGGAGCAGCTGGCCCAGGCCCACCAGCTCGCCACGCTCCTCGCCGACCCGGTGCGCCATCTGCGGGTACACCTGGAGCGGCTGGAGCTGACGCCCACGCCCGCCCTGCGGGAAAGCCTGGCCCGCGCGCTCGCGGGTCTGTCGGACGAGGAGTGGCGGGCGCACACCGGCCTCGTCCGCAGCGGCGTGGCCGCAGTCGGTTTCGACCACCCTGACCTGCTCCTGCGGCTGATGCGGACAATCGGCGCGGCCCGCCTCACCGCCGGCCAGCGAGACCTGCTCGCGGAGCTGCTCGCCGAGGTCGTCCCGCAAGACCTGCGGGCGTGGGAGCGCACCACGGCTTTCGCGCGCACCATCCGCCTCAGCGTCAAGCCGTCCCACGAGTCGATGCGGGAGCTTCTCGAACGGCTCCAGGACGCCGGCCGGCTCAGCGAGTTCTACGAGCAGCTGATCCCGCTGCTCGCGGCCGACAGCCGTTCGCGTGAGCTGGGCTCCGCGGTCCTCGCCCGGCTGTTCCTGACCCCCGAGGAGTCGCCGTGACCTTTCGATACCTCACCCACGAACAGCTGGAGGAGGTGGTGCGGGCCGCGCTCGGCGCCGGCCTCGCCGACGCGGAGGCGCGCAAGATCCTGCTGTCGGACGTCAACCGGAGCTACGCGCTGACCCTCAACCAGATGGGCAACCCGCTGTTTCAGCTGCGGTCCGACCTCACGAGGATGAACCAGGTGGAGCGCCTCGCGGACGGCACGGTGCCGCTCCAGATCTGGCTGCGCGAGGCCGGCACCCTCGCGGCGCCGCTGACGGAGGCGGCGGTCTTCCACCGATACCTGGAGACGGTGGTGGGCCAGGCGTCCGGCCGGGCCGAGCTGCCCGACCCGGCGTCGCTGCCCGAGGTGGTCAACAACGAGGCGATCGTGCACCAGGACGACATGGTCAGCTTCGGGTTCCTCGCCCGGGGCGCCCGCGTGGGAGCGTCGGTGGCCAAGCTGCTGGTGCCCCGCTTCGACAACGGGACCCCGCATACCACCGCCGCCGGCGCCCCGGCCGTCTACCTCGGCACCGGATGGCTCATCACGCCGCAGCTGCTGGTCACCAACCACCACGTCGTCAACGCCAGGGGCGACCTCGAGCCCAACGCCGGCGAGGCGGACCTGCGCGCGCAGGCGGCCGGGACCATCGCCAGGTTCGACTTCGACAGCGCGAACGCGCAGGGTCTCGACCGTCCGGTGAGCCAGATCGAGGCGTGGAACCCCCGCGAGGACCTCGACTTCGCGATCCTGCGACTTGCCGCGCCGGTCGACGACCGCGCCCCGCTGGCGCTGGCCCGCGCGCCGCTGACCCACGCCGCCAACGACTACCGCCCCGTCAACATCATCCAGCACCCGGGCGGCAACGAGAAACGGGTCGCGTTTCGCAACAACCTCGTCACCGCGGCCGACCAGACCAGCATCCGGTACTTCACCGACACGATGCGCGGCTCGTCCGGTTCTCCGGTCTGCGACGACGACTGGCGAGTCGTCGCGCTGCACCGCGGATCGCGTACCGCACAGGGGGTGACGTTCCAGGGAAAGAGCACGGCGGTGGTCAACTTCGGCACCCAGATGTCCGCCATCCTCGACCATGTGAAAAACCACCACCCGGAGCTACGCACCGAGATAGACGAAGCGGTCCCCTGACCTGCCGGTGGTCGTTCCCGGGCATCCGGTGTCATGCTGCACTGACGACGAGCGAGGAGTGCGGGCGTGGCGGTCAGTGAGGCAGTGGAGGCGGCGCCCACCAGGCGGTGGGTGCGGGCCCTGCGGTTCGGCGCGGTCCTGACCGCGATCCTGCTCCTGCTCTTCGGCGTGCCCTGGTGGACGCTCGTCGCCTCGGGCGCGGCCTGGCCCACCGGCGTCGTCGCCACGGGCACAGTGCTGTTCGCGGTGGCGGTCGTCGCGTTCCCGGCGCTCATGGTCCTCGGCCACGGGCCGCGCCGGCTCGACGCGGCGGCTGTGGCGGGCGACACCACGCTCGGGGTGATCTGGGTGCTCTTCGTCTGGGCCATCGCGGGCAACCTGCTCCGCCTGGTCCTCGCGGCCGCCGGCGTGGCCGACCCCACCCGGTCGCGGGTCGTCGCCGCGGCGGTCCTCGGCGTCTCGGCCGTCCTGGTGGTGTGGGGCTACGTCGAGGCGATGCGGGTGCCCCGGGTCAAGCGGATCGACGTCACGCTCCCCCGGCTCGGCGCCGGCCTCGACGGCCTGCGGGTCGTGCTGCTGACCGACACCCACTACGGCCCGATCGACCGGGCCCGCTGGTCGGCCCGGGTGGTCGAGGTCGTCAACGAGCTGGACGCCGACGTCGTGTGCCACACCGGCGACATCGCCGACGGCGGCGTCGAGCAGCGGCGGGCGCAGTCGGCACCGCTCGGTGACGTGCGGGCCCGGTTCGCGCGGGCGTACGTGACCGGCAACCACGAGTACTTCGGCGAGGCCGAGGCGTGGATGGGCCGCATGGCTGAGCTGGGCTGGGACGCGCTGCACAACCGTCACCTGGTGGTCGAGCGGGGCGGTGACCGCCTTGTCGTAGCCGGCGTCGACGACCGCACGGCGGCCGGGTCGGGGCTGGCCGGCCACCGGGCCGATCACGCGGCGGCGCTCGCCGGCGCCGACCCGGACCTGCCGGTGCTGCTGCTCGCGCACCAGCCGAAGCAGGTCGGCGCCGCGGTCGCCCACGGCGTCGACCTACAGATCTCCGGCCACACCCACGGCGGGCAGATCTGGCCGTTCCACTATCTGGTGCGGCTCGACCAGCCCACCGTGAGCGGGCTGAGCCGCCACGGCGCGCGCACCCAGCTCTACACCAGCAACGGCACCGGCTTCTGGGGCCCACCGCTGCGGGTCTTCGCCCGCAGCGAGATCACGCTGCTCACCCTCCGCGCGGGTTAGGCGACCACCTGGTACCCGAACTGCACTTCCAGATCGGACGCCGCCGCCGCGTTCGACACGCGTAGCCGCAGCCTCAGCGGTGCGCTCAGACCATCCACTGTGTACGGGCGGGAGAGGCGCGTCGACTCCACGGTCGTGGTCGCGCCCAGCGCGGTGGAGCCGGCCGTCTCCAGGCGCACGTCGCAGGTGCCGGCGCCCACCTTCCGCACCACGCGGGTGACCTTGAGGCGCTGACCGTCCACATAGAGCAGGTTGGTCAGGTCGTGCAGGCCGTCGGCGACCGCGCCGGTCAGGCGGGCGCTGAGCCACCCGTCGACCTGCTCCACGCCCTTGTTGCCGGTCCAGCGGGTCTGCGCGGTCTGGTCGCCGAGCAGCAGGTACGGGCCGGCGGTGTTGCCGTTGAGGTCGTTGTCGGCGACGAGCACGTCCGCCGCGGCGCTTACGATGCCGTAGTCCTGCCGGGCGGCGCCGTCGGGGAGCGAGCCGATCGCGTTGCCCACCACCACGACCCGGGACGCGTCGGCGCGGATGTTGATGCCCGCTCCGTTGCGCCAGGCCGTGCCGCCGCTCGTATAGGCGTGCGCGAACGCCACGTCGGGAAGGTCGAACTGCGTCGGCGAGACGGCGGCGATCCGCCACTTGCCGTTCGCCTCGGTGGTGCCGCCGACGTCCTGGAGGGTGATCCGGTCGTCGGTCTCCCAGCCGTGCGGCACCGCCGTGGTCACCCGCACCTTGCCGGCGCCGTTGTCCGCCACTGCGGCGATCGCCCGGGTGAACGCGGTGTGCGCGGTGCGCCCGTTGTTGCCGATGACGCAGCCGGTGACCGTAACCCGGGTGGAGGCGATGTCGATGCCGTTGCGCCCGCTGCCCCGGATGTGGCAGCCGGTGAACGACGCCATGCCGGTGAAGTCCTTGCCGATCCGCACGTTGTCGTGCTCGCCGTCGGCGGAGATGTACGTGTTGGCGAAGACGGCCTGGCCGCCCGCCTCCAGCAGCACCGGCACGCCGTGCCCGTTTTCGAAGCCGCCGCCCTCGAAGTAGAGGAACTTGGGCAGCCCCTCGCCGGTCGTGTTGCGCATCCACACCCCATGCCGTCCGAAGAGGACAGCGGTGGAGATGAACTTGATGGAGCCGCCCTGCCCGTCGACCACGACGTTGTCGGTGCCCGGGTTGGCGGTGCCGGCGGCGATCGCGCACTGTACGAACTCCACCGGGTCGGCGCGGGAGGTCGTCTTCTCTCCATTGAGGAGGATCACCTGCTGGCCGCTGAAGCCGTTCCAGACACAGTTGTGGAAACGCACCGTGTTGCACGAGCGCAGCCGGATGCCGTTGTACCCGTCGCGGAAGCGGCAGTTGAGAAACGTCAGCAGATAGTTGCCGTCCTCTGTGGCCGCTCCGATCCGCTCGGTCGCGACGAGGTTGCCGCCCGTCAAGCCCTCGCCGCGCATCGCGAGGTCGCGGAAGCCGCCACCATGCGCGCCGCGCAGGAGGAAGCCGTCCTTGTCGACGGTGGCGACGACGAACTGGGTACCCGGGTCGAGGCTGTCCGTGGCGCCGGCGCCGACGAACGTGATGGGGACGCGCTCGACGGTGACCGTGCTCTGGATCCGGACCTTGCCCGGACCGGCCTCGACGACGCCGCCGGCCGGCAGTGCGGCGACCGCGGCCCGCACCTTGCCGGAGTCGTCCTCGGCGCCGGTGCCGCGCCAGCCCCACCAGGCCAGGTCGACGCGGTTCTCGTACGGCCGCTTCCACCGGCCGGTGGCAACCCCGGCGACCGCGAAGACGGTGCCGCCGTTGTCGGGCTCGGTGGCGTCGGCGTCCCAGTAGACCGGGCCGCCGCCCCGGCCGGGGGTGTCGAGGTGGTAGCCGAGCAGGTGCAGCTGCTGCCCGTGGCTGGTGCCGCGGGTGGTGCGGAGCGCGTCGACGGTGGCGATGTCGTCGACGCCGAGCGCTCGGCGCGGGCCGGCGTGTGCGGGGGTGGCCGAGACGGCGAGAGCGGCGCCGGCGAGGCCCAGGACGGAGAACCCGCGTCGGCTGAGGTTGGTCATTGTGCCTCCTAAGTGGGGGGTCAGCCCTTCACGGCGCCGATGACGACGCCCTTGGCGAAGTGCCGCTGGAGGAACGGGTACACGAGACAGATGGGTACGAGGGAGACGACCAGGATGGCCATCTGGAGCGACTGCTGCGGGGGCAGCACCTCGCCGGAGACGTCGCCGCCGCCGAGCACCGCGTTGTCGATCACGTACGTGCGGAGCACCAGCTGGAGCGGCCACTTGTCGGTGGAGTTGATGTACAGGACGGCGTTGAAGAAGGCGTTCCAGTAGCTGACCGCGTTGAACAGGCCGACGACGGCGACCACGGCCTTGGAGAGCGGCAGCATGACGCGGGTGAGGATCTGGAGCTCGCTCGCCCCGTCGATGCGCGCCGCGTCCGTTATCTCGCGGGGCACCTCCAGGAAGAACGCCCGCATGATGATCACTTGGAAACCGGAGACCATCGTGGGCAGGATCAGCGACCAGTACGAGTCGATGAGCCCGAGCTGCTTGATGAGCAGGTAGTTGGGGATGACGCCAGCGCTGAAGAGCATGGTGAACAGCACCAGCAGCAGCATCGGCCGGTGCCCCCAGCTCTCCGGCCGGGACAGCGCGTACGCCAGCATCGCGACGACCGCGACGGAGAGCGCGGTGCCGACGGTGGTGACGCCGACGGAGACCAGCAGCGCGCGGGTGACCACCCCGCCGCGGAAGATGGCGCGGTACGCGTCCAGGGACGGGTTCTCCGGCCACAGCACGTACCCGCCGGCGGCCGCGATCTGCTTCTGGTCGGCGAGCGAGGTGGCGATGACCGCGACGAACGGCACCACCACGACCGCGCAGCACAGCGCCAGCACGACGCCCTTGAGACCGCGGACGGCGAGGCCCGGCGGCTTGGCCGGGTTGAGGGTGCCGCTCACCATCGCGAATACACCCCTCTCTCGCCGAACAGATGGGCGATCTTGTTGGCGGCCAGCACGAGCCCGGCGCCGATCACGCCCTTGACGAGACCGACCGCCGCGGCCGTGCCCCACTCGCCGCCGACGACGCCGTGGTTGTAGACGTAGGTGTCGAGCACCTCGGCGGAGTCCAGGCCGACCTGGCCCTGCTGGAGGATGATCTGCTCGAAGCCGACCGAGAGCACGTCACCGAGCTTGAGGATGAGCAGCAGCACGATGACCGGCCGGATCGCCGGCAGCGTGACGTGCCACAGCTGGCGCATCCGCCCACCGCCGTCGACCGCGACCGCCTCGTACAGCTGGAGGTCGACCCGGGAGATCGCGGCCAGGAAGATGATCGTCCCCCAGCCGGCGTCCTTCCAGATGACCTGCGAGGTGACCAGCGCGTAGAAGAGGTCCGGGTTGCCGATGATCGACAGGCCCGGAAAGTCGTGCTGGCGCGCCCAGTTGTTGTAGATGCCCGCGTTGCCGAGCATGTGCTGGAAGAGCGCGACCACGATGACCCAGGACATGAAGTGCGGCAGGTACAGCACGGACTGCACGAGCCGCTTCATCCGTTCGCTGACGAGGCTGTTGAGCAGCAGCGCCAGCGCGATCGGCACCGGGAAGACGAACGCGACCTGGAGAAACGAGATGATCAGGGTGTTCTTCAGCGCGTCGAGAAACGCCGGGTCGCCGTTGAAGATCACATCGAAGTTCTGGAACCCGACCCACGGCGCCTCCCAGATGCTGAGGTACGGCTGGTAGTCCTTGAAGGCGATCACGTTGCCCAGCAGCGGCACGTACTGGAACAGCAGCACCAGCAGCAGCCCCGGCAGGCCGAGCAGCAGCAGAAACCGGTCCCGCTTGAAGCGCTGCCACCCGGTGGCCGGGCCGCGGCGTGCGGCCGGTGGCCGCGGGTCCACAGTGGAGGCCGCGCGGCGCCGCGAGGTCAGGGTCACCATCGCGCCTCAGCTCGGTTTCTGGCTCAGCGCGGACTCGAACTCGGCGCGGGCCTTGTCGCCGCCGGCCTGGCGCCACTGCTTGACCGCGTCGTCCCAGGAGTCGAGCGGCTTGCGGCCGGCGACGATGTCCAGCTCCGCCTGGTCGACGATCTTCGCGAGGGCGCTCGCCTTGCTCACCGCCGTCGGCGAGTAGAGGCCCTCGGCGGGGTTGCGCACCACCTTGGGCACTACCTTCTCCTGGTACGCGCGCTGGGCGTCGACCCGCTCGCGCGGGCCGGGGCCGAGCACGTGCGGCGCGTCGGTGATGTACTCCAGCGGCAGCTTCACCTGCGTCTCGCCCACGGGTGTGCGCTTCGGCTTGCCGCCCACCCAGGTGAAGTCCACGCCCTCGACGCCGTACTTGCGGAACAGGTACTCGCTGGTGCCGAGGGGCGTGGCGAGCCAGTCGCAGAGCCGCAGCAGGCCTTCGAGCCGGCCCTTGTCCGCCTTCTTGAACGCGGTCAGCCCGAACGACGTGGTGCCGGCCCGGTGCGTGCCCTGCCCGCCGTCGAAGCCGGGCTCGGGGATGCCGCCCACCTCCGCCTCCGGGTAGGTGTTGGCGAGGATGTCCCAGGCCGCGTATCCGTCCGGGACGAGCGAGAGGGTGCCGGCGCCGAAGAGGTCGCGGTACTGGAGCTTGTTACCCGGCGCGTCGGGGTGGAAGAGCCCTTCCTTGAACATCTCGGCGGCCAGCCCGACGGCCCGCTTGCGCTCCGGGGTCTCGATCTCGTGGGTGAACTTGCCGCCCTGCTCGCGCCACACGTTCGGCACGTTCAGCATGTTGCCGATGTAGACGATGACCTGCTTGATGTTGCCGAAGGCCCACTTGTTGCCCTTGGTGTCGGTCAGTCCGCGGGCCAGCTCGTGAAACTCGGCGTAGCTGGCCGGCGCCGCCGGCAGGCCGCGCTGCCGGATCACGTCCTGCCGGGCGAACATGATGGTGCCGACGATCGCCCGCGGGATCGGGATCGCGAAGATCCCTCCGTTGTAGACGGTGTTGAGCCAGGAGTCGGTCGGGAAGTTCGCCAGGTTCGGGTACTTCTTGACGGCGTCGCCGGACAGCAGCTCGGTGAGGTCGGCGCAGAGCCGGGTGAGCACGTCGGCCCGGTTGGCGAGCGTGCTGGAGATGAGCATGACGTCGGGCAGGTCGCCGCCGGCCACGACGGTCGAGAGCTTCTGGAGGTAGTCGCCCTGCGGCGTCATGGTGATGTCCAGCTCGGCGCCGGCCCGGGTGTTCAGCTCCCGCCAGTAGGCGTTGCCGCCGAGGGCGGGCGGCACCGCGGCGAGGATGTTGGTCAGGATGCTGACCTCGCCGAGGCCCTCGGCGGGCTTGCCGGTGACGGCGGTGACCGCGTCGCGTGGAAAGTCGTAGTACGCCGACATCACGCCGTCGGCCGTGCTGGCCAGGTCCGGCTTGACCAATGTGGACGGCTGGTACGCGGGCAGCTTCACGGTGCTGGCGACGGGCTGGCCGCCGGAGTCGGCGCTGTCGCCGCCGCACGCCGCGAGCAGCCCGCCGCCGGCGGTGGCGAGCGCGGCACCGCCGCTGAGGGTGAGGAAGCGTCGCCGGCTCAAGGACATGTCACGCATGGCGTCTCCTAGTCAGTGGAGGATGAGGGTCACGACCTGCCAGGGGCCGAGGTCGACCGGCACCCGGCCGTCCTCCTCCGCGGGCAGGTCGGCCAGGGGGTGTTCGTCGGCGCGGCAGAGGGTCGCGGGGTGGCGCAGCCGCACGGTGCCGCCCCGGCCGCCCAGGTCCTGGATGCGCACGAGCAGCCCTTCGCCGGTGCGCGGCTCGGCCACCGTGGCGTGTACCCAGGCCGGCAGCTCCAGGTCCAGCAGGGAAGCCGCGGTGCCGGGCAGCGGCCTCGGGTCGGTGTCGAACTTGTCCAGCCGGGTCACCTCGGAGACCGCCTCGGCGGCCCGGACCTCGCGGCCGAACCGCCCGGCCGCCACCGGGTCGAAGGCGGGCAGCGGGGTGAACGCGTACCGCAACAGCAGCGAGCCGTCCTGCTCCGGCGGGGTGTTGGTGGGCCAGTAGTTGTTCATGACCCAGGAGAAGACCGCGCCGCTCGCCGGGCGGAACTCGGTGGGCCAGGTGCCGCGCACGATGTCCCCGGCGGTGAAGAGTGGTGCGTCGGCCGAGGTCCACGCGGTCGCCGGGCCGTCCGGGCCGCTGGCGACCACGACGCCGTGCTGGGTGGTGAACCACTCCTGGCAGGCGCCGGGCGCGTGGTCGCGGGCCGGGTCGATCCAGCCCTGCTGCCGGTCGTACCGGAAGACCGGTTCGTCGGCCGCGAACGGGAACGCCACGTACACCGACTCCTTGGCGAGCACCCGCTCCTTGTCCAGGCGGACGAGCACGTCGACCCGGTCGGTGTGGTCGCGCAGCAGGACGTCGACCTCGACCCGGGGCAGGCTGGGGGCGCTCCCGGTGGCGCGCAGCCGCCAGCCGTCGTAGGTGCGGCGCAGCCCGACCGGCCGCATGGTGGCCGGGGTGACGGTGAGGTCGGGTGGCTCGGCCCCGGGCAGCCGGCCGAGCATGCTGGTGCGGGTCAGCGCGTCCGGTCCGTTGAGGACGTAGAGCACCTCGCCGACGGTGCCGTCGAGCAGCTCCCGGCCCGTCTCCCGGTGGGTGAGGCCGACCACCGCACCTGTCTCGGGGTCACAGGTGACCCACCAGCGGTCGGTGGTGAGCCGGGGCGGCACGGGTCGCCAGCCGTCGTCCGGGGCGGCGACGACAGCGCCGCTGCCGTCCTCCTCGCCCGGTGCGAGCGTGCGTCCATCGCTGACCGGCAGCGCCCGGTAGCCGAACGGGGGTACGTCCGGCACGGTGAGCCGGAAGCGGTGCAGCCCGGCAGAGTCGGCGAGCAGCTCGGCCGGCACCGGGTAGGCGGTGCCGGCCGGCGCCTCCACCTCCACGTCGATGTCCCGCGCCCAGCCGAGCGGGTTGTGCACGAGCAGGGTGGGGCCGCCGGTGGTGACGAGCTCGCCGAGCTGGCTGAGCGCCCGGCGGGTCTCGTCGACGGCGGTGCGGTAGGCGGCGTGCACCCGGGACCGCTTCCAGTCGAGCTGGTCGCCGACCTGCTCGCCGTGCGGGTGCGCGTTGGCGTGCGCCCAGGTCCAGGTGTGCTCGCAGCCGAAGAGCGCGCCTTCCCACGCGGCGTCGAGCGCGGCCCGGTGCGGGCGGTATCCCGGGTCGGCGTGCGCCACGAGCGCGGCGAGCCCTTCGGCGGCGGGCAGCACGGCCTGCGTCCGGCGGTGCTCGGCGGTCACGGTGGCGCCGGTGCCGACGCCGTCCTCCCAGTAGCTGCCGCCGTCGCCGCGCCACACCGGCAGCCGGTCGGCGAGCGGACGAACCGCGTCCAGGTAACCGGCCATCGTGGACACCGCGAGCCGCGGGTAGGCGTAGACCGCGTTCCACCGGGCGGCGAAGCCGGCGTCGCCATCGGCGAGGTCCTCGTTGTCCGCGTGGGTGCCGATGACCGCGAGGTCGTGCGGGAGGTAGTCCGGGCGCTCGTAGCGGGCCAGCAGGCGGCAGAAGGCGTGCGCGCCGCCGGCGATCGTCTGCGGGTCGCCGACCATGAAGCGGAGCTGCGAGTACGTGTCGGAGAAGTGGGTGAGCACCCGGCTGCCGTCCACGCCCTCCCATTGCACGGGGCTGGCCAGGTGCTGGGCGTCGCTGTCGGCATTGCCGCCGCGGTGGTGGTTCTCGATGCCGACGAACGCGTCGACGCCGAGCGCGCACAGCATGGACGGCAGCGCCGCGCTGTACGAGGGCACGTCGGTGAGGTTGGCGTAGGTGACCGGGACGCCGTGCTCGTCGCGCAGGCGGGCGGAGAGGTACGCGGCCCGGTAGACCTCCTCCAGGCTGGCGACGCCGGACAGGAAGAGGCTGTGGAAGGCGTTCACCGAGATCCGCCCGGAGCGCAGCGCCTCCATCAGGGCCTCGGCGCGCTTGCCGGACCTGGTCGCCAGGTACTCCCCCACGACCAGCGAGCCGTCCACCGAGAAGCAGAAGTCGCCGTCGAGGGCGGCGAGGGCCCGGTCGAGGTTGCGGCTGTGCAGCTCGAGCACCTTGCCCTGTACGTCGGTGTAGCCCACGTCGAGGTGCACGTGCGGCACGAGGTGGAGTGTCCACTTGCGCGCCGGCTCCAGGACCGCCTCGACCGGCTGTCCATCGTCGACGGTGACCCGCGCGACCGTCGGTCCGGTGAAGGCCGGCACCGGGAAGCGCACCCGGACGTGGCCGAAGTCGCGGTCCGGCCGGGCCAGGTAGAGCAGGTGGTCGGCGCCGCCGATCCGCACCGTGGCCCGCGACGGCCAGGGCGTGTCCGGCGGCACCGAGACGGTCAGCTCCAGTAGCTCGTGCAGGGTGCCGTCGCGTTCGACGTAGAGCGGCGTGGCGACAAGGTTGGGCGGCGTCTCGACCGACCCGGCGACCAGCGTGATCGCGTACCAGGTGATGCCGCTGCCGAAGTGGTGGCCGAACTGCTCCCGGTGCCGGCCCTTCTCGACCTCGACCGCCAGCCCGGTCGCCGCCGCCGAGTCGAGTGTGGTCGTCAGGGTCACCACGTGGTCGCCGGGCGCCAGCGCGGGCAGGGGCACGTCGAGCGTGA
The DNA here is from genome assembly GCF_052068095.1 of Phytohabitans sp. LJ34. NCBI lineage: Bacteria > Bacillati > Actinomycetota > Actinomycetes > Micromonosporales > Micromonosporaceae > Phytohabitans > Phytohabitans sp. LJ34. The sequence goes on from NZ_JBQHDG010000008.1 coordinate 204,881, forward strand.
CGTCGCCGGCGATCGGCCCGTGCCGGTACACGGTGGCCCGGTCCTCGCGCCGCACCGCCGGGTGGAAGAAGCCGCGGTGCGTGCCGTCCACCTCGACGGCGAGGTCGGGGCAGGGGCCGTGGCCGGCGGCGAACTCCAGCCGCAGCGTCCACGCGCCGGCGGACGGCACGGTGAACGCCGCCTCGACGGTGTGGGAGCGCCAGCCGCCGGCCGCGTCGAGGGGGCCGGGCTGGAACGTCAGCGGCTCGATCATCGCGCCAGACCCGGGATGGACAGCGCCGCACCGTGCTCGGTGAGCGCCGCCGCCAGCGCGGCGTAGTCGTACCGCTGCACGGGCCGTCCGGTGTGGACGGACTGGGCGGCCAGCTCCCCGCACGCCTCGCCCAGCATGCCGAACGTGGGCTCCATACGGGGCGAGCTGAACCCGACGTGGCTGGCCGAGAAGCAGACCGGCACCGCGATGTTCTCCACGCCGCCGGCCGCCGGGAAAAGGCACTCGGCGGGGATCTGGTACGGGTCGGCGGGCGGGTTCTGCTCGGTGCCGCTGAGCGTGCCCTCCCCCACGACCGTGTCGTCGCCCTCGGCGTACATCTGCACGACGTGGCTGTCCATCGGGTACTGCCAGCAGCACACCGGCGTCGCCTTGGTGTTGTCCGGCCGGAGCAGGTCGTGCTGGGTGAGCACGTGGGCGCCGACCATACGCCGCGCCTCGCGCACGTAGAGCGCGTGCGGGAAGCCCGGCCCGTGCGGGCTGTCCACGAACTCGTCCGGCGGCAGCCCGAAGCGCCGCGTGTCCGCCCGGAAGCTCGCCGGGAGTGCCGGGTCGTTGGCCAGCCAGTAGAGCATGCCCTGGTGCCAGCGCACCTGCTCGGCGATCACCTCGTCGCGGCGGCGCCAGGTGCCGTCCGGGTAGTCCCAGGCGGCGCCGGGCAGGTCGAAGCCGAAGAAGAGCGCCTGGTTGGTCTGGTACTTGCCGCCCGGCAGCGCGGCCGTGTGCGTGACGATCGACGACAGGCCGGCGATGCCCCGATCCGTGATGAGCTGCCGCAGGTGGCCGTACCGGCGCGGGTCGTAGCCGTCGGGCCGCGGGAACGGCAGGCGGTCCGGACCGGTGGCGAGCACGCCCCGGAAGTTGTACGCCTGTGTCTTGGCGTCGCCCTCGCCCGGCGCGGTGTCCGGCACCGGGCCGACCGGGTAGCCGGTATTCGGCCGGAACGGCCCCCGCCGGTACGCCCGCGCGGGCTGGAAGCCGGCGAGCGGCTCGCCGTAGCGGGAGGCCGGCTCCCGTCCCACCGTGTACGGCACGCCGGCGGCGGCGAGAAGGTCGCCCTCGTACGAGGCGTCGATGGCGAACGTCGCGCGGACCCACCGACCGGCCACGCGTACCCCGGTGACGCGCCGCCCGGTGACCTCGACGTCGGCCGGGCCGTGGATCCGGTGTCCGGTGTAGACGGTCGCCTTCGCCTCGTCGAGCAGGCGCTGGGCGACCCGCGACGCGACCTTGGGCTCGAACAGATACTGTGGACCGTCCACGCCGTACTCGGCGCCGATGCCGGCGAAGAAGCGGTCGCGGGTGAGCCCGGCGAGCGCACTGTCCACTGTGGGCGTGTCGGTCTTCACCAGGCCGCCGGCGACGATGCCGCCGACGTGGCCGGTCGGTTCGAGCACGAGGCAGCGCAGGCCGCGCAGGCGCAGGCGGAGCGCGGCCATGACGCCGGCCAGCGTCGCCCCGTAGATGACGACGTCGGGCTCGTCCATCGCCGCCACCCCTATGCCGCCGGCGCGGTGCGCCGCTCGGGCAGGGCGAGCACCGGCGTGGCGCTGCTCGATGCCTGCGACGGCCGCAGCACCCGGATCGCGTCCGGCCACCGCACGGGCGCGCCGAGCGTGCCGGTCAGCAGCCGCTGGAGGTCTTCGGTGCGGGTAGCCGAGTCGGCGACCGCGTGCGGCTCGGTGCCGGTGGCCAGGCACTGCGCGGCGAGCGCGCCGACCGCCTCGCCGATGCTCCACTCCACCGGGTGCAGCCGGTAGCAGCCGTTGGTGATGTGGGTGGTACCGATGTTCTTGTTGGCCGGCAGCAGATTGCGCATCCGCACCGGGATCAGCGCACCGAGCGGGATCTGGAACGGGTACGCCTCGAGGTTGACGTAGTTGACGCCGGCCGCGCTGGGGTGCAGGTCGATGTTGTAGTGCCCGACGCCGACGCCGTCGGCGAACTGCTCCGCGCCCGCGCCCTCCGGCCGGTCGACGACCGCGACGTGCTGCTCCAGCACGGTGAAGCGGGCCTTGACGCGGCGCGACTCGCGGATGTACGCGGTCTTGGCGAGCCCGTCGGCGGTGCCGGTCAGGTCGGGGCGCAGCCGCAGTCCCGGGTAGCCGTGGCCACCGTCCGGGCGTGGCGCCTCGGTCTGCATCCAGTGCAGATAGGACAGTGACAGCTCCTTGCACCGCCGCAGCGCCCGCTCGCGCGCCGTCTCGTCGACGCCCGGCCCGAGCAGCGGCGCCTCCCAGTAGTCGATGTTGGGCCAGTTGACCAGCGAGATGTCCGTATCGACGAGGTCGGGGGCGAACTGGGTGCGGGCCCGGATCCGCCGGAAGTGCCAGAGGTCGGGCACCCGCACCGCGTCGAGGTCGGCCTCGAAGATGCGGTTGGTCTTGCCGCCCATCGTGTGGATGTCGATCTTCTCCCAGGACAGCTGCGGCCCCGGCCAGAACGGGTCGACGTGCGTCTTCCAGTGGTCGTACGACGCGGGGCGGTCGACCACGTGCTCCTCGCCCGGCCGGTACTCCAGGGGGAAGCACCAGGTGATGGCCTGCTGGTCGGTCGGGTCGGCGACCGGCGCGGCGTACGGCTCGCCGGTCTCGTCCTGCGACTCGGCGCCGATGACGTGCTCGACGCCGGCCAGCTCCAGCAGGTCGCCCAGCTCGGTGGCGTCCACGACGAGCGGGGCGGTGAGGGTGACGCGGCCGCCCGTGCGGCGGTCCTCCACGGTGACCGCGGTGACCCGGTCGCCGTCGGTCTCGGCGGCCACCGGCACGTGCTCGTACAGCACCGTGATCCGGCCGGCGGACACGTACCCGGCGAGCATCTCGTCGATCGCGGCGACCGCGACGCGCGGCTCCACGCAGAGCTTGCTCACGTTGCCCAGGCCGGGGTTGAGCTCGGGGTCGGCGGCGGCCTCCGGCCGCAGCGGGTAGTTGCGCCGGTAGTAGTCGCGGATCCGGCCGCGCAGCTCGCGGTATCCCGCCGAGATGTGCGCGCTCTCGATCCAGGGGTGCTCGTCGGACGGGACCGCCTGGGCGGTGAGCTGCCCACCCAGCCAGTTGGTTTCCTCGGTCAGCACGACGCGGTGGCCGAGCCGGGCGGCGGTCAGCGCGGCGGCCACGCCGCCCAGGCCACCGCCGATGACGAGGAGTTCGGTCTGCACGCGCAATCACTCCCGAGGATCGCTGATATATTTGCGCTCGTCGGTCGAACCAAGGTCGACCAAATGATTGCGGTCACGTTACACATCGCGGTTAGCGACGTGTCAAGAGTCAATGATCTATTAGCAAATATTAGCTATGGACCGCTCCTATCCGCTGATGCTAGAACCGAGGCCATGACTTCAGGACCCGCCCTTGCGGGGGTGCGCCACTACCGCCCGGCCCCACCGGCACCGACCGGCGCCGCGACCGTCGACGCGGACGTCGCGGTCTACGGCGCCACCTCCGGCGGGGTGACCGCCGCGGTGCGCGCCGCCCGGGAGGGGCGCTCGGTGGTGCTGCTCGCGTACGGCGACCGCGCGGGCGGGATGACCACCGCCGGCCTCGGCACGACCGACGTGGGACACCCGGACACCGTCGGCGGCCTGGCCCGCGCGTTCTACGCGGAGGTCGCGGCGGCCTACGGAGCCGCCGACCCGCACTGGGACGTGGAGGCACACGTCGCCGAAGACATCTTCGAGCGCTGGCTGGCCGAGGCGGGCGTGCGGGTGGTGCGCCGGGCCCACCTCGCCTCCGTGCGCCGCGAGGCGGGCCGGATCGTCGAGCTCGCCACCGACGACGGGCACCGCTACCGGGCGCGGGTCTACGTGGACGCGTCCTACGAGGGCGACCTGCTGGCGGCCGCGGGCGTCTCCTACACCGTGGGGCGGGAGGCGTCCACTGTGTACGGCGAGTCGCTCGCCGGCGTGCAACACAGCGTCAACCACCAGTTCGAGCGCCCGGTGGACCCGTACGTGGTGCCCGGGCAGCCGGCCAGCGGCCTCCTGCCCGGCATCTCGCCCGACCCGTACGGCACGGTCGGCGACGGCGACCACCGGGTGCAGGCGTACAACTTCCGGCTGCACGTCACGACGTCGCCGCGCCGGATCCCGTTCCCCCGCCCGGAGGGTTACGACCCCGCGCGGTACGAGCTGCTCCGCCGGTACGTCGAGGCGGGTGTCTACGAGCTTTTCGGCCGGACCACCCGGGTGCGTGGCGACGTCTTCGACATGAACAACCACGGCGCGTTCTCCTCCGACCACATCGGAGCCAACTACGACTGGCCGGAGGCCGACCACGCGCGCCGTGAGGAGATCTTCCAGGACCACGTGCGCTACCAGGCCGGCCTGCTCCACTTCCTGGCGAACGACCCGCGGCTGCCCGACGCGGTCCGGACCGCGACGCGGGAGTACGGGCTGGCCCCCGGCGAGTTCGCGGACAGCGGGCACTGGCCGCACCAGATCTACGTGCGGGAGGCCCGGCGGATGGTCGCCGACCGCGTGGTCACCCAGCACGACGCGACCGGCGCCGCACGGGCCGACGACCCGGTCGCGCTCGCGTCGTACGTGATGGACTCGCACAACGCCAAGCGGGTGCTCGTCGACGGCCACCCGCGCAACGAGGGAAACGTGCAGCAGCCGCTCGCGGCGCCGTTCGGCGTGCCGTACCGGTCGCTGGTGCCGCGCACCGGAGAATGCGACAACCTCCTGGTCGTCTCGGCGATCTCCGCCTCGCACGTGGCGTTCGCCTCGGTGCGGATGGAGCCGGTGCTGATGATGCTCGGCGAGGCCGCCGGCTGCGCGGCGACCCAGGCCGTCACGGCCGGGGTGGCGACCCGTGACGTCGAGTACGAGACGCTGCGCAAGTCCCTGGTGGACACGGGTGCGATCCTGGCCTGGGCGGGTACCGAGTGAAGGAGGGATGAGGGCGTGACGAAACCACGCGGTCGCAGCTCGCGCCAGGCGGACATCGCGCGCGAGGCCGGCGTCTCCCAGTCCACTGTGTCCATGGTGCTCAGCGGCGCCGGCGACCTGGGCCGCATCTCCGCCGAGACGCAGCGCCGGGTGTTCAGCGCGGCCCGCCGCCTGCGCTACACACCGGTCGGGCAGCAGCGCACCGCCACCGCCGTGCCCAGCCGGCAGGCGCCGCTGTTGCTCGGCGTGCACACGTTCGAGCCGATCTTCCCGACCAGCGCCCGCGACTACTACTTCGAGTTCCTCCAGGGCATCGAGGAGCAGGCCGGCGTCGAGGGCTGCAACCTGGTGCTCTTCACCGCCGCGCAGCACGAGGACGGGGTCCGCCGCATCTACCACGGCGGCGTCAACGGCCTGCGGCAGGCGGCCGGCAGCCTCCTGCTCGGCCACCACGCCAACCTCGACGACCTGGCCCGGCTGGTCGAAGACGGGCACCCGTTCGTCTACATCGGCCACCGCGACGTGCCCGGCACCGAGATCTGCTACGTCGGCGGCGACTACCGGGCGACGACCGGACGGATCGTCGACGACCTCGTCGCGCTCGGTCACCGCAGCTTCGCGTATCTGGGCGAGGCGGTGCGGCACGAGCCGGAGGTCGACCGCTGGGAGGGCTTCGCGGCGGCGCTCGACCGGTTCGGCCTGGCGGTGCCCGCGCCGGCGTGCGTCCGGCCGGAAGACCTGACCGCGCAGTGGCTCGACAGCACCCTCGCCGAGGGCACCACCGCGATCCTCGTGGAGTCGGTCAACCTGCTGCGGGTCCTGGCCGCGATGGTCAAGCTGCGTGGCCTCTCGATCCCGGACGACCTCTCCGTGGTGCTGCTCGTCGACGACCCGGGCAGCGAGGTCGGGCCGGGTCCGTGGGCGTCGCTGCGCATCCCGCGCAACGCGATGGGCCGCCGGGCGGTGCGGCTGCTGACCTCGCTGCTCACCGACCCGGACGGTGACTACGAGCGGCAGATCCTGGTGCCGTGCACGCACACCCTGGAGACGACGGTCGCCCCGCCCCGCCAGTAACGGCGGGACGGGGCGACCAACCCCAGAACCCAGAACTAAAGCTCGCGCACCCGTACGTTGCGGAACTCCATCAGGTCGTTGTTGCCGTGGTTTTGCAGCCCGATGAAGCCGCTGACGAACTGGCGCAGGTCCGTCGGCGGATCGCCCGCGCGGGACGACTGCTTGCCGGGCGTGTTGTCGAACTCCTTGATCACCACGCCGTTCCGGATGATCGTGTAGTGCTGGCCCTCCACCTTGATCTCGTAGTCGTTCCAGACGTTCTTCGCGGTGGCGCCGGACTGGGCGAGGTTGTTCGGGTCGAAGTTGTACACCGACCCGGTCTTCTGCGGCTCGCCCGTGTCACCGTCGTACAGCTGGATCTCGTGTCCACAGTAGATCGCCACCCACGCCTGCGAGGACGCGGCCGAACCGACCGTGCCGCAGCTGCCCGGCGGCCGCTGGCTGAGCGGCGTGCGCGGGTCCGGGAAGCGGACGAAGACGCCGCTGTTGGCGCGGGTGCCCTCGGGTGACACGTCCCGGAACTGTAGCTTGATCGAGTAGTCGGCGAACTGCTGGTCGGCGTACCAGAGCATGCCGAGCCCGCCGATGGTGCGCATCGTGCCGTCCGGCCGCACCTGGAACGAACCGCCCGGTGCCTGGCGCCAGCCGGACAGCGAGTACGCGGTGCCGTCGAAGATGGCCTTGTACCCGGGTATCGAGCCGATCGCCGACCCGGCTCCGGCCCGCCGGAGCACGCCGGCCTCCCGGTTGTCGATGACGTGGGCCGCGGTGAGCTCGGCCAGCACCTCGTCGAGGTGGTTGACGAACTCGTTGTGGTTCGGCCAGTTGCCCTCGTCGTCGATCAGGTCGTTGATCGTGCACCCGCCGCCGGCGACCCGGTTGGCGACGCCGGTCTCGATTTCGAGCAGCTGCACGGTCGGCCGGGCGTCGGGCGCCGCGCACCCGGCGAGCACCGGGATCTTCGAGGTGACGACCTGGCCGTCGGCGTAGGTCACCTTCAGTGTCGCCTCGAAGCTGCCGTACCGCTTGTAGGTGTGGGTCGGGTGGGGCGCCGTCGACTTGGCGGTGCCGTCGCCGAAGTCCCACTCCCACGCCACGCCGCCGGCCTTGTTGGCCGAGAACGAAATCGTCCGCGGCTGGGCCTGCGCGATGGAGCGGGCCGTCGCCAGGCTCGGGTGCGGGGTCGCCGGCCCGCCCTGGTACGCCACGCGGATCAGCTTCTGGTTGGCGTGCAGGCTGAAGAAGCCGCTGCCGTAGTCGAGCATGTAGAGCGCGCCGTCCGGGCCGAACTTGGCGTCCATCCAGGACTGGAGCTGCGTGCCGCCGCTGCCGTGCGGGATGATCTGCCGCAGGTCCTCGGCGAACGCCGGCGCGCCGGCCTGTCGCACCGTGTCCGGGTTGACGGTGATGGCCACCCGGTTGCTGTTCTGGCACTCGTCACCGATGAACCACTTGTTGTCCCAGTAGGCCGGCCACGCGACGCCGCTGCCGGTGTCGACCCGCGAGCGGTGGTACGTCGGACCGTCCATGACGGCCTGGCAACCGGCACTTGTCATGTACGGCCGGGTGTACGTCGACTCCGACTGCACGTACGTCGGGATGCCGTCCGGGCGCTTGGGGAAGACCGGGCCGCCGCCCTGCGGCGAGTACCAGATCATGTTGTCCCGGACCGGCGGGAGGTTGACGAGACCGGTGTTGCGCGGCGACTCGTTCTTCGGGTTGTCGCAGTCGTACCAGCCGGTCAGCACCTCGGCGTCGGTGTTGGACCGGTCGCGGTACGGCTGCCGGTTGCCCATGCAGTACGGCCAGCCGTGGTTGCCCGCCGAGGTGATGATCGTGGCGGTCTCGTACTTCGCCGGCCCCAGCTCCGGGCTCGGCGCGCCCGCGTCCGGGCCGACCCACGCGGCGGTCAGCCAGTCGTTGACCGGGTCCCAGGCGAGCCGGGCGATGTTGCGCACGCCCATCACGTAGATCTCCGGCCGGGTCTTGCCGCCGCCCTCCTCCTGGCCGGTGAAGAGGTTGCCCTCGGGGATCGTGTACGTCCCGTCGGCCTCCGGGTGGATCCGGATGATCTTGCCGTTGAGGTCGTTCGTGTTGCCGGCGGTGCGGCGGGCGTCCTGGAACGAGATGCCCGCGAACTCCTGGGTCCAGTTGTTACCGGAGTATCCGCTCGAGCCGCCGGAGGAGTTGCTGTCACCGCTTCCGATGTAGAGGTTGCCGGAGTCGTCGAACGTCATGCCGCCGCCGGCGTGGCAGCAGCTGTGGATCTGCGTGTCCCACGACAGCAGGTCCTTGCGGGTGCCCAGGTCGAGAGTCTGCGTGGTCGCGTTGTAGGTGAGCCGTGAGACGGTCCGCTTGCCGACCCGCTTCTCCCGGTCGATGGAGGCGTGCGGCATCCAGTACACGTAGACCCAGCCGTTCTCCGCGAACTTCGGATCCAGCGTGATGCCGACCAGGCCCTCCTCGTTCTTGACGAGCTCGCCGCCGCTGCCCCGGTGACCCATGACGGGCAGGGTGGCCAGCAGCTTGACCTGCTTGGTCTGCGGATCCCACTGGTGGATGGTGCCACAGCCGAGGCCGACGTTCGGGTCGGCCCAGTCGACGACCGGCGCGGTCGCGCAGGAGGCCTTGCCGATGTAGAAGACCCGCCCGTTGCTCGGGGCGACAGTCAGGCCGTGCGGCTCACCGATCTGGTCGAGCTGCCCGGACGCGTTGTTCGTGGTAAGCCGCTCGGTGCGGTAGTTGGCCGCGATGGTCGCCTGGCAGTCGCCGCGCACCAGACCTGCCGTCCACTGTAGAGCTCCGAGGAGGTGACTCTGGAACTGCGTGTCGGTGGTGTAGCTCGCCTCGGTGCGTCCCATGCCGGTGTAGAAGGAACGGCCGCCGTCGTAGTCACGGCACCAGGAGATCGGATGGAACGCGCCGTTGCGGCTGAGCCCCGCGTTGTACGTGTGCTCCTGCACCTGCGCGACGGTGTGCACGCGGCCGATCGGGTTCGGGTTCCAGTTGATCCACTGGTCGGCGCGCTTGGCGGTGAGCGGGAAGCCCTTGTTCGCCGGGTGCTGGCGGTCGGTGTAGCTGACCGTCGCCTGCTGCACCGTGGACTCCGGCGGCGGGCCGGCGTCCGGACCGATCAGCCACAGCTCGGCGAGCTGGATGATCGGCTCGCCGCCGTTCGCGGTGATGTTCAGCCGGTAGTGCTGGTACGCCGTGGTGTTGGTGAACGTGTACTGCTTGGTCTCGAACCGGCCCCCGAAGGTCTCACCGCTGCGAGTGTCCAACGTGGTCCAGCTCTGCCCGTCGGCGGAGCCTTCGAGCGTCCAGTCCCGCGGGTCCCGGCCGGGGAAGTCGTTGGCCGAGCTGAGGGCGTAGCGGGACACGACGACCGGCGCGCCGAGCTTGGCGACGACCCACCCGGTCCGGGCGAAGGTCAGCCACTTGGTGCCCAGCGAGCCGTCGATGAGCTGTGCCACGCCTTCGTTCGGCGTGTTCTGGGCACTGGCCGTGGCTTCCACGATCTTCTCGGCGTTGGGCAGGCCGGCCGCCGGCCGGGTGCCGATCAGGCCGGTGAACCACTCCGAGCTCGGCTGCACGCGGGCCGCGTCGTGCACGCCCAGGAAGCCGCCGCCGCCCTTGATGTACGCCTGGAACGCCGCCTCCTGGGTGTCGTTGAGCGTGACACCGTTGGCGGAGAGGAAGACGACGCTGCGGTACCTGGCGAGGTTGGTGGGGTTGAAGACCGCCGGGTCCGAGGAGTCGTGCACGTAGAAGCCGTTGTCCCGGCCCAGCTTGCGGATCGCGGCGACGGCGCGGGTGACCGGGTCGTCCTGCTGGTCCACGGCTCCGTGGAACACCAGCACGTTGACCGCGGCCTTGCCCCAGGTGGGCGGCAGGTCGACCGGGGCCGGAGCCGCGGACGCGGGTGCGGACGGTACGGACAGCACGCCGATCGCGAGCGTGGCGGCCGAGGCGAGCGCTGCCGCGCGCCTCCAGATGGGTCTCATCTCGTCTCCTCCGGGATCAACCGTGGTTTCCGTGGGCGGCCGGTGCCTGGCCGCCGCCTGCCGGTGCGGCCTGTACCGGGTTTCCCGGTGCGTGGCCGGCGTGCGCTGTCATCGCGCCGTTCTCGTCCAGGACGTGGAACGTCGTGGACATGCCGAGGTCGGAGTGGAACTGCATGTGGCAGTGGAGCATCCAGTGGCCGGGGCCGACCGACTCGCCGGCGATCACCCGGGCGCCGAAGGTGTCGCCGGGGCCGACGGTCTTGTTGTCGATGATCGGCACCGAGTTGGCGAGCGCGCCGGTGCCGTCGACGACGCCCGTGCGGGTGTCCGCCCAGGAGTGTCCGTGCACGTGGAACGTGTGCATGTCGTCGCCCATGCCGATGACGAGGAACTCGACCTTCTCACCGACCTTCGCCACGACACAGGTCGGGCCCGGTACGGGGTTCGCCTCGTCACAGGTGTCGGCTTCGCTGCTGCGCCGCAGGTTGATGGTCTGCCGGTCGCCGAACGCGAGCACGTAGGTGCGGTCCGGCCGGGGGTCGCCCTGCCGCCGCACCACGACCCCGCCGAAGAGGCCGGTGCGCATGCCCGCCGTGCCGTGCGGCCCGCCGACCACGTGGTCGTGGTACCACCAGTAGCCGGCCGTGCCCTGCGCGCCGGTGTTCGTGTTGCGCGGCTGGGCGTACCAGATGTAGGTGTACGACCCGCCCGGCGGCACGAACGAGTTGCTGTGCACGGTGCCGTCGGACTTCTGGGTGTACTTGACCCCGTGCGTGTGCAGCGACACGCCCAGCGGATGGTTGGGGTTGGCGGTGCTGCGCAGCGCCTCCAGCGTCGCCGCCGGCACCTGGTTGTAGAGGGTGATCGCGAAGCACTGCCCCTCGATCATCTCGATCAGCGGCCCCGGGTAGGAGGCCGACTCCGGGGTGAGGCCGTATCCGAGCCGGACCTGGTTGGTGATCGGGTCCTTCGGCAGCTCCACCGCGTACAGGTTGATCCGGCGGTCGATGACGGTGCAGCCGCCCGGCCGCTCGGCCCCCGGGGCGGCGGCCACGTTGGCGGCCGTCACCCCCTGGCCGCCGGCCGCGGCACTCGGTTCGCCGGCTCCACGGCCCGAGCCACGGGCCAGTCCGCCCGCCGCGGCGAGCGTCACGGCCAGCACCGCGAGCACCAATAGCCTTCTGGCTTTCACAATCCCGTCCAATCTCACGGCGTCAGCGCAGCGATCCGGATGTTGCGGAAGCTCACGATGTCGGTGGCACCGTGGTTCTGGAGTCCGATGTAGCCGGTCGGGTGCTCGCGTCCGGCGCCACCCGGGTCGTCCGCCCGGGGCGGGTCGAAGACCGCGGCGGGGTCGTTGACGTACTCGTTGATGAGCACGCCGTTGCGGAACAGCGAGTAGTGCTGGCCCACGACCCGGATCTCGTAGTCGTTCCAGGTGCCCTTCGGCGTCACGCCGGCACCCGCGATGTCGACCCGGTCGAAGCCGTACACCGAGCCGCTCTTGTACATGTCGCCGTCGGTCCGGTCGAAGATCTGGAGCTCGTGCCCGTACTTGATGGCGACCCACTCGGGGCGGGGCTCCTGCGGGTGCTGGTGCACCTGCGGGAAGCGGACGAAGACGCCGCTGTTGACCCGGCCGTCACCCGGCGCGTCGTCCCGCCACTGGAGCTTGAGCGAGAAGTCGCCGTACTCCCGGACCGGGAACCAGAGCATGCCGAGCCCGTCGACCGACGTGCTGGTGATCGACCCGTCGGCGTTGCGCCGGAAGCCGCCGGCGCCGACGTGCTCCCAGAGGTTGAACGAGGCCGGCGTGCGGTCGAGCAGCGGCAGGTAGCCCTGCTTGTCGTCCGGCTTGCCGACGCCCGACTCGCGGGCGGTGCGGACCAGCGTGTTGCGCTGGGCGTTGGTGATCAGGCCGCGGTGGTGCAGGTGCTCGGCGACCTCCTGGACGTGCGCGATGAAGTCGGCGGGGGTGGCCCACGGCTTCTCGTCCTCGATCAGGTTGTTGATCCAGCAGCCGCCGGAGACCAGCTTGTTGGGTACGCCGCTGTTCTTCGTGCCGATCCAGACGGTCGAGCGGGTGTCCGCGACCGGGCAGGTGCGCGGCTGCGCCCCACTCTCGACGACGTTGAACGTGGTCGAACCGGTGGTGGAGACGTTGCCGGCCCGGTCGGTGGCCCGGTAGCTGAACGTGTGCTGGCCCGGAGTGTTCACCGTGACCGGTCCCGTGTAGACGATGTAGCCGTGCCCGTCCTGGGCGTACTCGACGCGGAGCAGGCCGGACCCACCCGTGTCGGCCGCGCTGAGCGTGACGGTGGCGCTACCGACATAGGACCAGCTGCCGTCCAGCTGGCCGGCGACCACGGCGGTCACCGTCGGCGGCGTGGTGTCACCGGGCGGCGCGACCACGGTAAACGAGGCCGTCTGCGCGGTCGAGGTGTTGCCGGCCTTGTCGGTCGCGCGGTAGCTGACCGTGTGCTGGCCGGGCTGGTTCACCGTCACCGGCGCGGTGTACGCGGCGTACGGCTGGCCGTCCAGCGAGTACTCCACCCGGTCGACGCCGGAGCCGGCGTCGGTGGCGGTCACCGTGACGGTGGCGGCACCGACGTACGCGCCGTTGCCGTCGCGGTTGCCGGCGACGGTGGCGTTGACCGTCGGCGCGGTGGTGTCCTGCTGCGGTGCCACGACCGTGAACGACACCGACTGCACCGCGGAGGTGTTGCCGGCCGCGTCGGTCGCGCGGTAGCTGACCGTGTGCTGTCCCACCGTGTTGACCGTGACGGGTGCGGTGTAGTCCGCGTAGGCACCGCCGTCGAGCGAGTACTCCACACTGTCCACACCCGACTCGGTGTCGGTCGCGGTGATCGTGACGGTGGCGGCGCCGACGTACGCGCCGTTGCCGTCCTGCTGGCCGGTGACCCCGGCGCTCACCGTCGGCGCGGTGGTGTCCGGCTCGTTCTCGTCGACCACCGTGAACGACACCGTCTGCGGCGCCGACGTGTTGCCGGCGTTGTCGGTGGCCCGGTAGCTCAGCGTGTGCTGGCCCGGCTGGCTGACGACGACCGGCGCGGTGTACGCCGCGTACGGCGCGCCGTCGAGCGAGTACTCGACAGAGTCGACCCCGGAGTCGGCGTCGGTGGCGGTCACCGTGACGGTCGCCGAGCCGATGTAGTTGCCCTCGCCGTCCGGCTCGCCGCTGATCTGGGCGGTCGCGGTCGGCGGTGTGGTGTCCGGGTCGGGCTCCTCGACCACCGCGAACGACACCGCCTGTGGCGTGGAGGTGTTGCCCGCGACGTCCGTGGCCCGGTAGTTGACGGTGTGCTGCCCGACCGCGGTGATGCTGAGCGGCGCGGTGTACTCCGCGTACGGCTGGCCGTCGAGCGAGTACTCCACGGTGTCCACACCGGACTCGGTGTCGGTGGCGGAGAGCGTCACCGTCGCCGTGCCGATGTAGGCCCCGTTGCCGTCGCGGTTTCCGGTCACCGACGCGGTCACCGTGGGCGCGGTGGTGTCCGGGTCCGGCTCGTCCACGACCGTGAACGACACCGACTGTGGCGTCGACGTGTTGCCCGCGACGTCGGTCGCCCGGTAGCTGACCGTGTGGTTGCCCAGCGTGTTGACGGTCACCGGGCTCGTGTACGTGCCGTAGGCGCCGCCGTCGACCGCGTACTCCACCTTGGACACGCCGGAGCCGGTGTCGGTGGCGGCGAGCGTCACGGTGGCCGCGCCGACGTAGTTGCCGTTCTCGTCGCGGTCGCCGGTCACCTGCGCGGTCACGGTCGGCGGGGTGGTGTCGTCCGGGCCGTCGGTGACGACGAGCAGGCCGGTCATGCTGCCGTGCCCGGGGATCGCGCAGAAGTAACGGTACGTGCCCGGCGTGAGCACGACGTCCACGGTGTGCCGGCCCCGGTTGGCGTCGGTCGGCTCGGCGAGGATGTTGACGTTGACGTCGTTGTTGTACCGGGGGTCGCCCGTCTCGAACGTCAGCGTGTGCTGCATGTCGGTGGTGTTGCCGGTGGCCCGGCTGTTCTCGAAGACGAGCGTGGTCGGTCCCGCGACGGCGGTGGTGGGCGCGGAGGCGTAGGCCTGGGTGCTGTCGCCGGCCGTCCAGGTGAGCGTCTGGGCCAGGAGCTGCGCTGATGGCGCGGCGCCGCCGGGCGCGGCGTCCACCGGGCGCGCGCTCACCGGCCCGGACGACAGCACGGAGCTCACCAGCAGGACGGCGACCGCGGCGACCACCGTGAGCGGCCGTTTGGGCCCCCGGGGTGGTCTCCGCCGCACAGGGAGGAGTGGCATGTCCGACACAACCTTTCGCGAGTCTTCTGCCGCGCACGCGCCACAAAGGACGGTGGCGTTGGCGCGCACGCCGGCAGGCAGCGTCAGCCGACCCACGGTGCCGAGCCGGGCGGTGTCCGCCGCCGGCCCGTGCGTGGGCTGGGGTGTCTTGGGTCAGGGGGTTGGAACTCGTCGGCGAATGGAGAGCCAGCGGCTAGGGCTGACGTGTTGCGGCCAAGGCGCGCGCCGACGCGCCTATGTGTATGCAGGCCATGTCATCGACAAGGAGGTGCCACTCCCCCGGCAAGGACACAACCCTCGGACGTCGAGGTCACCGCGCCGCCGGTCACCTCGATGAGACTAACGTTGTCAGACCCTAACGGACTTGCCATCGAGATGTCTACATCTTCCGTTAGGAATGCTCACACTTTTGTTTCCTGCGGCGAAAGGCTTTGACGAAACCTACTCGTCGGGGAAGTCGGCCAGCTCCGCGACCGCGGTATCCAGCGCCGCGTCCACGCCCCGATCCACCATCATCACGTAGGCCGGGTCGCCGGCCGCCGCGATCCGCCGGATGCCCCGAGCCGAGTCGCCGACCCGCCGCCGGACCGTCTCGACGAACGGCCCGAGCGGCCCCGCCCACCCGTACGCGTCGAGCATCAGCCGCAGCCGCGCCGGCCGCCGCTCGAAGGCGGTGAATCCCTCCGCCGACACCACGCGCCGGGCGTGCAGCGGCACCCACGAGAACGCGGCGAACGCGAGATCGTACTCGCGGGTCACCGGCGCGGCGAAGTCCCAGTCGAAGAACCCGGCCAGGCGGCCGCCGTCCCACGCCGCGTTGTACGGCGCGGAGTCGTTGTGCCCCACGATCAGTCCCGGCCGCCAGGTGCCGCCCTCGCGCCACACCGCGTCCGCCGGCGGGACGAAGCTCGCCACCGCCTCGTGAAACTCGCGCAGCCAGCCACCCACCTCGCGGAGCGCCGCCTCGCCGTACACCCAGGCCGGCCACGGCCGCGCCGTGCCGACCACCTCGCCCGGCAGGTACGAGAGCACCTCCCGGCCCTGTCCGTCGAAGCCGAGCGCGCGCGGCGCCCGTTCGAACCCGACCGCCTCCAGGTGCCGCAGCAGCGCGTGCACCGACGGCGTCCACGGCCCGGCCGCCCGGCGCACCGTGTCACCCACCCGCACCGCGCCCCCGGTATTGCCGCCGGGCAGCCGCTCCTCGCCAGTCACCGCCCAACGCTCGTACAAGCCCCGGATCGAGGTCAAGGAAATTCGACCTCCGCCGGCGTGCGCTTCCTGTAGGGCGTGATCTGCGGCGCGGCATGTGCCGCCCCGTGCACCTTGACGCAGGTCCGGCCGTCGCAGCGGACCGCGCCGCCGCGCAGCTCGTGGCACGGGATCACGACGTACGAGGGGTGGCGGGCCGAGCCGCCGCGGACCGCGACGGCGGCGAGCGCGCGGTCCTGGTTGCAGCGGACGGCCGCCGCGCGCACCTGGTCGGTCCAGCGTGGCGCGTCGTGCCGGTTGGTGTCGGTCCACCGGAAGTTGAACGCGGCGGTGACGAGCAGGAGCGCGGCGAGCCCGGCGAGGGGCAGCGCCCGCAAGCCCGTCGCCGTCTTCGCCGCGGGCACCAGGAGGGCGACAAGCGCCGCGAAGAGCAGCATCGACGGCGCGAGCAGGTAGCGCTGGGAGATCCAGCCGTTGGCCATGATCTCCAGCGCGAGCAGGCCGGCGCTGTGCGCGGCGAGCGCGGCCGCCAGTGTCCAGCGCGGCCGCAGCAGGCCACGACGGCCGCCGACCACCGCCACGGCGACGGCGAGGAGCACCACCGACCAGGCCGCTACGACGACAAACGCGTTGCGGGACAAGGCTTCCGGAAACTCTGCGTCGGGTACGTACAGCCCGCTGGTCGCCCGGAAGCCGAGGATCGACTCGGGCAGCGCCCACCCGGCGTACTGGCTCACCGCCCACAGTGGATCGAAGCGCGCCTCGCCCAGCCGGCCTCGCGGCGTGGAGAAGGCGCCGGCCACCTGCACCGCCGCGCCGGCGGTGACCAGAGCGGCCAGCGCGAGCCCGTGCCGGTCGCGGCGGGCGGCGAGGCGGAGCAGGGCCAGCGGCACGAGCCCGGCGGCGAGGATCGTGCTGGCCGCGGTCAGCCCGGCGGTGACGAGCGCCACCAGCCGCGACGCGCGGGTGGCGGCCGGCCAGAGGAGCACCCAGACGAGCGCGTACAGGGCGAAGAAGTGCAGGCAGACGGGCCGGTTGTAGACCTCGGCGGCGCGGTTCTCGGCGACCGGGGCGAGCAGCATCGGCGCGGCGACCAGCAGGCGGGCGAGGCGGTGCGGCAGGTGCGCGCCGCTGGCCACGTACACGAGCACGCCGAGAAGGCCGCAGACCGCGGCCGACGACAGCGAGAGCACGGCGGGCATCCAGCTGATCGGGAAGAGCGTGGCGAGCTCGCCGAGCAGGCGCGGGCCGAGCACGTAGTAGCCGGCGATCGGCTCGACGAGTGCCTTCGCGGTGGACGTGTCGAGCGCGTCGGTGAGCACGTCCCGCGCGTCCTCCTCGAAGACGCTCTGCAACGGGCCGGTGCCGCTCGTACGCAGCAGGCTGACCACGGCCGCCCCCGCGACGGCCGCGGCGCCGAGCGCGACCGCACGGCGGTTCGTGGGCCCGTTTTCCGGCGCGGGCCTGTTTTCGGGCATGGCAAATAGGCGTGACAGCACGCGAGACTCCTTGGGAGGGAAGGGCAGCCCGGATCTTTCTGGCAAGACGTGCCGACCCCCGGTTTTGTTGCATGCGAAAACCTCGCACGGGACCTGAGGTTTTCCACACCCAAGCGGGTGGCCGGCCTCATGGTTCGGCGGCGTGCGCGTCCATAGCGTCGATTCCATGATCCTGTCGACGCACGCTGATGTCCTCGCCCAGCAGTCCGATCCGCCGGAGGGCGGCCTCGTCGGACTCGTCACCGATCTGGTGGAGCGGCTGGGCGGGCCCGGCGCCGGCCTCGCAGTGGCGCTGGAAACCTCTTTCCGCCGATCCCGAGCGAGGTGATCCTGCCGCTGGCCGGGTTCACCGCGAGCCAGGGCGAGATGAGCCTGTTCGGCGCGATCGCCTGGACCACGCTCGGCTCGGTCGTCGGCGCGCTCGCGCTGTACTACATCGGCGCCGCCCTCGGGCGCGATCGGATCCGGGCGATCGCGGCGCGGCTGCCGCTGGTGAAGGTCGGCGACATCGACCGCACGGAGGCGTGGTTCGCGCGGCACGGCGGCAAGGCGGTGTTCTTCGGGCGGATGATCCCGATCTTCCGCAGCCTGATCTCGGTGCCGGCCGGCGTCGAGCGCATGCCGATCGGCCGGTTCCTGCTCTACACCACGACCGGCAGCCTGATCTGGAACACGGTGTTCGTGATGGCCGGCTACCTGCTCGGCGAGAACTGGCAGTCGGTCGAGGGGTACGCCGGCGTGTTCCAGAAGGTCGTGATCGTCGCCTGCGCGCTGGCGGTGGGCTGGTTCGTCATCTCCCGCCTGGCCCGGCGGCGCCGGGGGCGCGACACCCCGGAGCCCGTCCCGGACGGGCGCGGCACGCTCTACGGCACGCCGCGCCGGCCCGGTCGGGACGCCTGAGCCGCCAGCCCGCCGGCGAAGGGGCCGGGCGGGTCAGAGGAAGAGGCCGCCGGTGGCGCGGATGTTCTGGCCGGTGATCCACCGCCCGTCGGGGCCGGCGAGGAACGCGACCACCGCGGCGATGTCGTCCGGCGTGCCCAGCCGGCCCAGCGCGGTCAGCAGCGGCGCCTGCGCGAGGTTTTCCGGCGGGTTCGTGGCGCGCAGCAGGTCGGTGTCGGTGGCGCCGGGCGAGACCGCGTTGACCGTGATGCCCCGCCCGCCGAGCTCGCGGGCCGCCACCATCGTGAACTGCTCCAGCACCGCCTTGCTCGCCCCGTAGAGCGCGTGCCCAGGTGACGGCACCACGGTGTTGAGCGTGGAGATGTTGACGATGGCGCCGCCGTCGCGCATCACCGCGGCGGCCTCCCGCATCGCCAGGACCGGAAACTTGGCGTTGACGGTCATCACGTGGTCGAAATCGGCGGCGGTGAGCTCGGCGAGCGGGTGGCGGGGGTTGATGGCGGCGTTGTTGACGAGGATGTCGAGGCCGTCGCGCACCGGCCCGAACATCACCTCCACCGCGCCGACCTCCGCCTGGTCGGCCCGGACCGCGACCGCGCCCGGCACCTCGCCGGCCAGCTCCTCGCCCGCGGCCTTGCTGTCGCGATAGGTGAACACCACGCGGGCGCCGTCCCGGGCCAGGCGCCGCACGATCGCCCGGCCGATCCCCCGGGTACCACCGGTCACCAGCGCGGTCTTGCCGTCGAGGCTCATGGCTCCGGACGCTAGCGGGGTGCGAGCTCCCGGTATTGAAGGAATGCGCAGAGCCGCGCGGGGGTCAACCCGGCCAGCGCCCGCACCTCGCGGCTGAAGTGCGGCTGGTCCGCGTATCCGCTGTCCGCCGCCGTCGCGGAGAGGCCACGGCCGTGGGCCAGCATCCACACCGCCCGCTGAAACCGGGCCACCCGCGCGACCGCCGCCGGCGAGAGCCCGATCTGCCGGCGAAACCGCGTCTCCAGGCTGCGGCGGCTCACGCCGAGCTCCGCGGCGAGCGCGCCCACCCTCGGCGCGTCGGGCCGCTGGAGGCGCGCCCACGCGTGCAGCGCGAGCCGGTCGGTGCTCATCGCGCCGACGCGCGCGGCCAGCACCTCGTCGAGCACCGCGAAGCGCGACGGCCAGTCGGGAGCCGCGTCGAGCCGCTCGGCCAACGCCTCGCCGCCGCCGCCCAGCACGTCGGCCAGGGGCACGGCCGCGCCGGCCAGCTCCCGCATGGGTACACCGAGCAGCGCGCTCACCCCGAGCGGCGTGAGCCCGACCGAGACGCCGTGCCCCCACCGGGTCCGCTCGAACACGGCGGGGTCACGTCTCGGCCCGGTCACCACCCGCCCGCCGGCCTCGTAGTCGAGGATCATCGTGGTCGAGTTGACCGGCAGGATCCGGTGCGCCAGGGCGGCGCCGTCGCCGGAGCGGAAGCCCGCGTAGCCGAGCACGTACGGCCGCAGCCGCGGATGCGCCCGCCCGGCGAACGTCTCGCACGGCGCGAGCTGAGGCCGCGCCGGCACGGAGTGCAGATGGCCCACGAGCCCATGATGCCCCGCGCCCCGCCGACCGCCACCGAGGACGCGGACGGCATAGATTCGTCCCATGGCTGACGCTGTCGTGATCCCCGGCCGCCTGTACGGGCCGGGCGCGCCCCTGCCGATGTACGCCGGCGACGTGGCCGAGCGGCGCGGCGCCACCCTCCACCGGTTCGAGTGGTCGCGGCGGTCGCCAGACCCGTTTCAGCCGTCGATCGAGCAGTGGGTCGCCGACGAGGTAACGCCGGTGCTCGACCGCCTCGGCGGCCGGCCACTGCTGATCGGCAAGTCACTCGGCACGCACGCGGCCACCCTCGCCGCCGACCGGTCCCTCCCGGCGGTGTGGCTGACCCCGGTGCTCACCGTGCCCTGGGTGGTCGACGCGCTCGGCCGGGCCACGGCGCCGTTCATGCTGGTGGGCGGCACAGCCGACAAACTCTGGGACAGCGCCGTCGCCCGCCGGCTCACCCCGCACGTCTTCGAGGTGGCGGACGCCGACCACGGCATGTACGTACCAGGCCCCCTCACCGACTCGGTCACGCTGCTGGCCCGCGTGGTGGTCGCCGTCGACGACTTCCTCACCAAGATCGCCTGGCCCGCCTAGAGGTCTCGGCCCGCAGGAGCCTCGCGCGGTGCGGCGGTGTTTGTCCACAATGCCTGTTGCCGAGCAGGCGGCGGGAGATCAAAATAGGACTTCCGTCGCCCTGAGTAACCGCCGCGGTCGTATGCGCGGCCCAAGTTTCGAGATCTTGGAGAGTTACGGCGTCATATCAACCCTAACTGTCCTAGATCTGGAAGTTCTCACCTGATCCGGCTGACGCTGCGTCACAGACGGTGGCCGGCGAGTCCGGCCCACCCCGCGCGGGCAGGAAATCAATGTGGTGCCGTGGGCCCTTGCCGGTCCTGTCCCCCGCGTGTCTCGGATTGCCCAGGTCAACGCCTTGATCAACTTAGGGTGAGTTGGCACTGAGCAAGATCAGGTCGAGCGACGAGCGCCCGTAGAGACCTTTCGGAGTCAGGGTTCGCGGGCTCGGCCACAACGCGCGATCAAATCCGAGGCAGAATTTTTCCCAGGTCCGTGTCAGCGGCAGACCGTATGCTCCCGCGGGCACCGCTCCCGGCCGGCGGCTCGCCAGGGCGAGCCGAAATCCCCGGCCGTCCACTGCCATCTGCGCGGGGCAAGCCCCTACCTACGACCTCCCGCCCACTAGACAGGGGAGATTCCGGACCAACCATGTGAGGGATCCCGCCCCTCTGCGAGCGGAGGCCGTCGCGCGGCAGCTCAAGCCTGCTCCGAATCGAGCATTCGAGACCGCGGCGACCCTAACACCGAAAGATCTCTAGAGCTGGGGAAACTGGCGGGTCGGGCGCTCGTCGGTCTCGAAGATCTCGATGGCGCTGCCGACCAGCCGCGGGTCCGGCGCGCTGACCAGCTCGACGTCCTTGTTGTCGTACGGGAACAGGCTGAGCAGGTGGCGCATGGCGTTGACCCGGGCCCGCTTCTTGTCGTTGCTCTTGATCACCGTCCACGGGGCGTCGGCGGTGTCGGTGTAGAAGAACATCGCCTCCTTGGCCTCCGTGTACTCGTCCCAGCGGTCGAGCGAGGCGAGGTCGGTCGGGGAGAGCTTCCACTGGCGCACCGGGTCGACCTGGCGGATGACGAAGCGGGTCTGCTGCTCGCGGCGCGACACGGAGAACCAGAACTTGACCAGGTGGATGCCGGACCGCACGAGCATCTGCTCCAGCTCCGGCGCCTGTCGCATGAACTCCAGGTACTCGGTGCGCGTGCAGTACCCCATGACGCGCTCCACGCCCGCCCGGTTGTACCAGGAACGGTCGAACAGCACGATCTCGCCCGCGGCCGGGAGGTGGGCGACGTACCGCTGGAAGTACCACTGGGTGGACTCCCGCTCGCTGGGCTTCTCCAGCGCCACGACGCGGGCGCCGCGGGGGTTGAGGTGCTCCATGAAGCGCTTGATGGTGCCGCCCTTGCCGGCCGCGTCCCGCCCCTCGAAGAGGACGACCAGCCGCGTGCCGGTGGCCTTCGTCCAGTTTTGCAGCTTGAGCAGCTCGATCTGGAGCAGCCGCTTCTCGCGGTCGTAGTCGGCGCGGCTCATCCGCTCCTCGTACGGGTATCCCTCCCGCCACGTGTCGACCGGCTCGCCCTCGTGGTTGACCAGCACCGGGTCGTCGTCATCGTCGTCGACCACCTGGTAACCACCGAAGCGCTCCAGCAGCGACTCGTTCGTGTCGGCCATGCGATCACGCTAAAGCCTGCGGCGCGGCCGTGCAGAGGGTCGGCGGCGCATGTTCACCTGGCGGCCACCACTACGCTGGCAACCATGCGGGTGGTGATCGCCGGAGGGCACGGGAAGATCGCGCTGCGGCTGGCGGCGCGGCTGGCCGCGCGGGGCGACGAGGTGGTGGGCCTGATCCGCAATCCGGACCACGCCGCCGAGGTCCGCGCCGCCGGCGCGACCCCGGTCGTGCGCGACCTGGAGGCGGCCACGCCCGAGCAGGTGGCCGCCGACCTGGGCGGCGCCGGCGCGGTCGTCTTCGCGGCCGGCGCCGGGCCGGGCAGCGGGGCGGCGCGCAAGGACACCGTCGACCGGGCCGCCGCGGCGCTGCTGGCGGACGCCGCGCGGCTCGCCGGCGTGCGGCGGTACCTGCTGATCTCCTCGATCAACGCCGACCGGCCGCCGCCGCCCGGCACCGACGAGGTCTTCGCCGCCTACCTGCGGGCGAAGGCGGCCGCCGAGGAAGACCTGCGCGCCCGCGACCTGGAGTGGACCGTTCTGCGCCCGGGCCGGCTGACCGACGAGCCGGGCACCGGCCGGGTGTCGCTGGCGCCGAAGGTCGCCCGCGGTGCGATCAGCCGCGACGACGTCGCCGCGGTGCTGGTCACCCTGCTCGACACGCCGGCCACCGCCGGGCTCACGCTGGAGCTGGTGGGCGGCGACACCCCGGTCGCCGAGGCGGTCGCCGCCACCCTGGGAACCTAACCGGTCCTTCGTGCGCCTCCCACGTGTGACGGTGGCCCCGGAGGTGCGCGATGGCGAGACGTTCGACGTGGTGTACACGGCCCACTATGTCCCACTCGTCCGCCTCGCCTACCTGACGACCGGCACCCTGCCCGCCGCCGAAGACGTGGTCCAGGACGTGTTCGCCGAGTGGTTCCGCCGGGTCGACACGGTGCGCGACCCGGCCGCCTACCTGCGCCGCGCCGTCGTGTCACGGTGCACCTCGTGGGTGCGCCGCCGCATCCTCGAACGCCGCCACGGCGCCACCGCCCACCTCGACGCCGCCACCCCGCCGGACGTCGACACACCGGCGGTCCGGGCCGCGCTGCTGCGGCTCAACCCGCGCCAGCGGGCCGCCGTCTTCCTCCGCTTCTACCTCGACCTGCCGGAGCAGGAGATCGCCGCGGCGCTCGGCTGCCGGCCGGGCACCGTCAAGTCGCTGCTGCACCGGTCGCTGGCCGTCCTGAGGGAGCACCTCGATGAGCACTGACCCGCACGCCCGGATCGCGGCGGCGGTCCGCGCCATCGCCGACGCACCGCCCGTCACGCCACCGCCGCCGGGCGCGCTCCGCGACCGCCCCGCGCGCGCCGCGTCCCGCCGGGCGGCCCCCGCGCTGGCCGCGGCCGCGGTCATCGCCATCGCCGCCGTGGTCGCCCTTCTTCCATCCAGGGGTACCGGCGATCCCGCACCGGGATTCGCGGACGGTCCCGCCGCGGCGACGCTGCCCGCCACGTTCGCCGGGATGTCGCCGCTGACCGCGGCCGTCAGCGACGCGCCACCCGGTCCGGTGATCGCGCTCTACGGGCAGGGCTCGCTCGGCACCCAGCACCTCGGCACGAGCCAGGTCCTCGTCACCGGCGTGGACGGCCACACGTACCGGCGGCTCGACGAGGCCGAGAAGTCCGGCTCGGACGGGGCGGACGGCGAGTGGCACGCGGCGCCGAGGTTGCTCTCCCCCGGCGGCGAGCGGGTGGCGCTTGGCGACGACAGCACGACGGCCGCGCGGGTCGAGCTGGTCGACCTGTCGACCGGCCGGACCACCTCGCGAGCCGTCCCGCCCTCCGGCTCGGTGGTCCCGGTGAGCTGGTCGCCGGACGGCGAGCGGCTGCTGCTGGCCCGGAGCGGCGCGCGGCCCGACGAGGAAAGCATCGGCAAGCTGGAGCTGCTCGACCTGGCCACCGGTGCCGTCACGCCAGCCGGCGAGACCACCGGTCCGATGTGGACGGGATCGTTCTCGCCGGACGGCACCCAGGTCGCGATGCCGTCCAAGAGTGGACTGTCGATCGTCGGCCCCGTACGCCGGCGGCTCCCGCTCGGCCCCAACCAGTCGCTGGTCCAAGGGCCGAGCTGGTCGCCGGACGGCCGCCTGCTGGTGCTGTCCGAGGCCGACGGCACGTCTGTCCGGCTCGCCTTCGCCGACGCCACCGCCAGCGCCCGGCCGGTGCCACCGCCCATCACGGTGCGCGGCGACGGGGTACCCGACTTGCTCGGCTGGCGCACCGCCGACACCATGCTCGTCGGGATCGACGACGACGGCCACTACGAGATCGCCGAGATGTCCATCCACGGTGGACAGCCGCGGGTCGTCAGCCGGATCTCGCACGGCCCGGCGCACCTCGCCCGGGTCACCCGGATCCAGCTCGCCGCCGACCTGGTCGCCGGCGCCGAGGTGCGGGACACCGGCGGCGCCGACCGCGGCCCGTGGCCGATCTGGTGGCGGGTCACGGTCGGCGCCCTCGTGCTGCTCGCCGGCTTCGTGGCCTGGCGGGTGGCGCGGCGCCGGCGGTACGCTCCGTCCACAATCGTGGAACAGGCGGTGCCCGATGACGACACGCACGGTAAATCGTGAGCGCTTGGCCTGGGACGCGGCCCGCATCGTGGTGCGCGTGCTCTGCTCCGACCAGGTCGGCCGGTGGCTGCACGAGCAGATGGCCATCCGGCTCGGCCCCGCGCCGGCGGCGGCCCTGGTCGAGTCCCGGCTGCGCATGTGGGCCAGCGCGAGGCTCGACGCACCCCAGGTCGAGGCCGGCGTCTGGCGGGCCAAGCTGGCCGACCTCCTGTCCGAGGACGCCTCGTTGGCACAGCCGCTCCAGGAGATGATGGCCGAGGCCGTCGAGCGCCTGGCGGTCGCCACCGATGTCCGCGTCCACGGTGAGACACCGCCGGCGCCGCCCGGCCCCCGCGTCATCGATTTGGACCGCCACCGCTGACTCGCATACGTTCGGCGCATGCCGACACCCGCTGAGCTGCTGCTGGTCGCCATCGTCGAGATGGCCGACGGCCACACCGAGGCCGGACAGCGATACGAGGACGAGGTGCTGGCGTTCCTGCCCCGGCACGGCGGGTCGCTGGAGAGGCGCATGCGCGCCACCGACGGCCCGACCGAGGTGCACGTGATCCGGTTCGCCTCCCGCGACGGCTACGACGCGTTCATGGTTGACCCGGAGCGCCGCGCCCTCCGCGAGCGCGCCGGCGCGGCCGCGCCCACGACCCGCGTCATCGAGGTCCGCGACCTGTAGGGGCTGAGCTCAGCCGGCCGCTGGGGCGGAGGAGGCGCGGACGACCAGCCGGCAGGGCACCGTGTGGATGCCGGGCTCGGTGGTGCCGCGCTGGATCGCCTCGAGCAGCAGCGCGCCCGCGGTGCGGCCGACCTGCTGGAGGTTGAGGTCGACGCTGGTCAGCGCGGGCCGGCAGCCCTCGGCCGTGGGCAGCCAGTTGTCGACGCCGACCAGCGCGATGTCCTCCGGCACCCGCCGGCCGCTGTCGCGCAGGCCCTCGGCCACGCCGCGGCCGATCGCGTCGCTGCCGCAGAAGACGGCGTCGACCTCGGGGTGTTCGCGGACGAGGGAGGCGGCGGCGAAGCGGCCCCACACCTCGCTCCACCCGCCGTACCACGGCTCGCCCACCAGCTCCAGCCCCGCCTCGCGCAGCGCCCGGCCGGTGCCGTCGACGCGCGTGCGGACCGAGGCATGGCCGTGCGGGCCGGTGACGTGGGCGATGCGGCGGCGGCCGGTGCGCAGCAGGTGCTGGACGGCCAGCGCGGCGCCGCCCTCCTCGTCGACCACCACGCTGGAGTCGGCGGGGTCGGCCGAGCGGGCGAACGCGTACACGATGGGCACCGGCACCGTGCCGGACAGCGGCGGCCGCGGCTCGGTGCGGCGGCCGGCCACGATGATGCCGTCGACCCGCCGGCGGACCAGGCTGCGCACGTAGTGCTGCTCGCGGATCGGGTCGTCGCGGGTGTCGCAGACGAACGCGAGCGTCTCGTCCCAGCCCAGCGCGTCCTCGGCGCCGGAGAGGATCGGCAGGCTGAAGCGTCCATGGTGGTCGGTCATGATGAGGCCCACCGTGTACGTGCGGCCGCTGTGCAGGCTGGCCGCGACGGCGCTGGGCACGAAGCCGAGCTCCTGCGCGGCGGCCCGCACCCGGTCGCGGGTCTCGGCGCGCAGCTGCCCGCGGCCATTGAGCGCCTTCGACACGGTGCCGACCGAGACGCCGGCCCGCCGGGCCACGTCGACGATGCCCACGCGGGGCCGCCTGCCTGCCATGTGCCAAACCGTACAGACGGAAAACCTTTGCCTCAAGTGGGCCGTTGACGGGCGCCTTCAGCGCTCGTAACCTACGCGAAACCACGTCGATATGCCGGCAACTTTTTCCGCACCACCCTTGTTAGCGTTCACACGGAGGCCGCTATGCCGAAGACCGCCGCCGTCCTGGCCACCGCCGTCCTCGTCGGCGCCACGGCCTTCGCCGTCCCGGCCAGCGCGGCCGCGCCCGCTCCCCTGCTCCACTACGAGTTCGACGCCGGCGACCTCGCCACCGGCACCGTCACCGACTCCTCCGGCAACGGGCTCGACGGCACGCTCGTCAACGGCGGCACCGCCTCCCTTGTGGACACTCCCGGCGGCGGCCACGCGATCGACCTGCCCGGCGGGGCGCCCACCTCCACCGGCGCGTACGTGCGGCTGCCCCGCGCCCTCCTCGAAGGACGCACCGACCTGACCGTCCAGACGCGCGTGCGATGGGACGGCACCACCGCGCCGTGGCAGTGGATCTACGCGCTCGGCAAGGACACCAGCCGCTACATGTTCTCCACGCCGTACAACGGGGACGGTCGCCTGCGCACGGCGGTGACGTCCTCGTTCGCCGGCGGTGAGGCGCAGGTGACCGGCTACGCCCCGCTGCCCGCGAACGCCTGGAAGACGCTCACCGTCACGCTCGACACCGCCGCCGACCGGGTGACCACCTACCTCGACGGTGCGGCGGTGGCGTCCGCGCGCACCACCGTCAGCGCCGCCGACCTGATCGACGCCGCCACCACCGGCGCCGGCTTCATCGGCCGTTCGTTCTACCAGGACCCGCTTTTCGACGGCGCGGTCGACGACTTCCAGGTCTTCGCCGCCGCACTGTCCGCGCAGGAGGTGGCCGAGATCGCCGGCACCGAGCCGCCCACGCCCACCGGGCTGGCCAACACCGCGTTCGACGTCCGCACCACCATCGGCGTCGCGCCGCAGCTGCCGGCCGCCGTGCGCGGGACGTTCTCCGACGGGTACGACCGCGACGTGCCGATCGCGTGGTCCCCCGTGGACCCGGCCGACTACGCGGCGCGCGGCACGTTCACCGCGAACGGCACCGCGGCGGGCCGGGCGGTCACCGCGACCGTCACGGTGATCCGCGAGGGTGAGCTGAGCATCGACCTCGGCACCGACACCGGCGCGTTCCACGGCGGCGCCTCGGGCACCCTCTACGGCCTGTACGGACCGGGCGTGCCCACCAACAACCTCATCGAGGGCATGCGCCTGCGCACCGTGGCGACCAAGGCGCAGGACGGGGCGCAGCACCCCGGCGCCGACGCGCTCGAGGTGGTGCGGCCGCTCGCGGACAGCACCGACGGCGACGTGTACATCTACATGACCGACATCCACCGTGGCTTCCCGTACCAGTGGCCCGGTAGCACGCCCGACGAGAAGTTGAACTTGTTCAAGGAAAAAATCGCCAAGCAGGTCGACCAGGTGTTGACGATGGCGCCCGAGTACCGGGACAACATCGTGTTCGTGCCGTTCAACGAGCCCGAGGGCAACATGTTCGGCACCGGCGAGTGGTCCTACAACCGCGTCAGCTGGCTCAGCGACCCGACCGACTACTTCCGCGCCTGGGACGACGTGTACGCGCTCATCAAGGGCAAGATGCCCGGCGCGCGCATCGCCGGCCCGAACACCAGCGTGCTGTACGCCCAGGTGAAGGGCTTCCTCCAGCACACGAAGGCGGCGGGCACGGTGCCGGACGTGATGACCTGGCACGAGCTGAGCCACCCCGAGCAGGTGCGCCAGAGCGTGCGGCGCTACCGCCAGTGGGAAAAGGAGGTCCTCGGCGACCGCCAGCTGCCGATCAACGTCAACGAGTACGCCTTCAACTACCACACCTCCGTGCCCGGCCAGATGATCCAGTGGATCTCGGCGATCGAAGAGTCCAAGGTGGACGCCGACATCGCGTACTGGAACATCGACGGCAACCTCAGCGACTCGGCCGTGCAGGCCAACCGGGGCAACGGGCAGTGGTGGCTGTTCAACGCGTACGGCGGGATGACCGGTCACACCGTGCAGGTGACGCCGCCCTACCCGGGGCAGAACTACACGCTTCAGGGCGTCGCCACCCTCGACCCCGGCAAGCGGCAGGCCCGCGCCATCATCGGCGGCGCCGGCGGCGCGGCACACATCCGCTTCGAGCGGGTGCCGAAGAACGTGCTCGGCCGCACCGTGCACGCGTACATCCGGGAGATCCCGTGGACCGGCCAGATCGGCGACTCGGCGCAGCCGCGGGTGGTGGCCGAGCGCGACGTGCCGGTCAAGGACGGCGCGGCCGTCTTCGACTTCGGCAGCGGCGACCTGCCCCGGCTGGTCGAGTCGTCGGCGTACGAGATCGTGCTCACCCCCACCGGCGCCCGGGGTGCGACGTCCCCCAAGCCGCAGCTCTGGGAGGGCTCGTTCGAGGCGGAGGACGCCACCTACACCGGCGGCGGCTACAGCCGCAACGGCCCGGAGGGCTCGCCCGCCGACGTGTCGAAGTTCTACACCTCCGGCGGGTTCGACGTCGGCGGCCTGCGCACCGGCAGCGACGGCCGGCTCGACTTCACCGTCGACGTGCCCACCACCTGGCGGTACGACCTGCGCGTCTTCGCCAACTCGTTGAACACGTACGACCTGGTACGCGAGCAGGGTCCGACCAACGTGTTCCTGCGCGTGGACGGCGGCGCCGAGCAGGAGATCTACCTGCCGCTCGGCTACAAGTGGGTGGTCTGGGACCACACCGACACCACCGTGGAGCTGACCGCCGGCCGGCACACGATCTCGCTCGCGGCGCGCAGCGCCGACGGGAGCCGGGCCACCAAGGGCGACGCGATCGTCGACCGGATCACCCTCGGGCTGCCCAACCCCGCCGCGGCCACCTCCGTGTACCAGGCGGAGCTGGCCGACCTGCGCGGCGCCCGTCCGGTCTACAGCGCGCTCGGCAGCGGGGTCCCGCTCGGCCCCGGCCAGTCCGCCACGTTCTGGGTGTACTCGGCGACGGACGGCGAGTCCACACTGGACCTGTCCGCGATCGGCCTGGCGAAGATGACCGTCAACGGGATCGAGGTGCCGAGCCCGCGCGCGGCGGTGTCCCTCTCCGGTGGCATCAACAAGGTTGTCGTCACGGGGCTGGCGGTGGTCGACCGCCTTTCCGTGACGCCGTCCGCCACGCACCTGCCGGCGACCACCCACGAGGCCGAGACCGCCGCGCGCGCCGGCACGGCCACCGTCACGGCCAAGTCCCTCGCCAGCGGCCAGTCGGCCGTGACCGGGGTCGGCGGCGCGCCCGGCAACGGCAACACGCTCACGTTCACGGTGACCGCGCCGCGCGCCGGGACGTACGCGATGCGCGTGCGCTACGCCAACCCCGAGCAGTCGGACGCCACCCACTACAACCCGGACCCGCTCGCCCGGCACGCGGACATCTCCGTCAACGGCGGGGCCGCGCAGCGGGTGCTCTTCCCGCACTCGTTCCACGACAACAACTTCTGGGAGCTCACCGTGCCGGTCCGGCTCGCCAAGGGCGCCAACACGGTCCGCTTCTCCGCCGCCGAGCTGCCCAACTTCGACGGCGAGACGTACGCGTCGGAGACGTTCCCCGGCATCCTCCTGCGCTCCCAGTACGCCCCCGTGATCGACAGGATCACGGTCGCCCCGTTCAGCACGGCGCTCTCCGGGCGGGTGCCGCGCTGAAACAGCCCGCTCGGCGCGGCACTCCCCCGCCGCGCCGAGCCCGTCCCGAGGAGGCACCCCGTGCGATCGCCCCGCGTATCCGCGGCGGCGCTGGCCGCGGCCGTCACGGCCACCGTCGCCTGCGTCGCCCTGACCGAAGGCACAGCCAGCGCCGCCAACTCGACGCTGACCGTCAACGCCGGCAGCCCGTTCCGCCCGGTGAGCCACGTCGCCGCCGGCGGCCTCTACGCCCTGGCGGAAAACAACCGGCCCGCCGACAACATGCTCCTCCCGCTCAAGCTCAACACGCTCACCCAGCCCGCGCCCCGCGTCGGCCAGCGCCCCAACGGCCAGCCGCCCGGCGGCGACGCGCTGCTCGTCGCGCCCCAGGCGACCCGGGTCGGTGCCGCCGAGTACATCCGCATGCCCGACATCTACCCCAACTTCCCGTACCAGTGGGTCAGCTGGAACGACTGGCTGTCCAAGGTGGACACCCAGGTGAACGACCGGCTGGCCGCCACCAGCGTCAGCAACATCGCCGGCTGGGAGCTGTGGAACGAGCCCGACTACACGTGGAACACCTCGGCCGCGGGCGACTTCAACGCCGGCTGGGTGCGCACGTTCCAGCGGGTGCGGGCCCGGGACACGCTCACGCCGATCGTCGGGCCGAGCACGGCCACCTACAACGAGTCGTGGATGCGCTCGTTCCTGACGCACGCGCGTAACACCAACACGCTGCCGGACATCATCTGCTGGCACGAGCTGCAAACCTCCGCCAACATCGCCGCGCACGTCGCCAACTACCGCGCGCTGGAGTCGTCGCTGGGCATCAGCCCGCGGCGGATCTCCATCAACGAGTACGCCACGCCCACCGAGATCGACCAGCCGGGACCGGTGGCCAGCTACATCGCCAAGCTCGAACGGGCCGGCGTGTACGACGCCGAGCGGGCCTTCTGGTACGAGTACGGCACGGTGAACGGGTTGACCGTCAACAACCAGCCGACCGGCAGCTGGTGGCTGTACAAGTGGTACGGCGACATGGCCGGCAACATGGTGAACACGGCGCCGCGCGCGCAGACCGGGCTCGACGGCTTCGCCTCGTACGACCCCACGCGGCGCATCGTCAACGTCGCGTTCGGCGGCGAGTCCGGCACCAACTTCGTGCGCGTCACCGGACTGTCCTCATTGGGCAGCCAGGTACGGGTGCTGGTCGAGTCGACGCCGGCCTCCGGCCGGTTCACCCAGGTCTCCGCGCCCACGACGATCAGCAACACGACCGCGTCGGTGACCAACGGCGAGCTGACGGTCACCGTGCCCAACATGAGCACCACGAGCGCCTACCACATCGTCATCCAGCCGACCAGCGGCGTGCCCAGCTACCAGCAGCGGTACGAGGCGGAGAACGCGGCCATCTTCCGGGCCAACCGCTTCGGCAGCTCCAGCGCCTCCGCCGGCGCCTACGTCGGACAGATCGACAACACCGGCGACCCGCGCACCGCCAGCTACGTCGACTTCATCGTGAACGTGCCGACCGCGCGCGCCTACACGATGCGCATCGGGTACGCCAACGGGACCGGCGCCACCGCGACGCACGGCCTGGCCTACAACGGCGGCGGCTGGTCCACGGTGAGCTACCCGCCCACCGGCGCCTGGGGCCAGTTCGGCGCGACGGTCAGCACCAGCGTCAACCTGCGGGCCGGGTACAACGCGATCCGGCTGGCGAAGGGCGCGCCGTTCTTCAGCGGCGGCACCGGCTACGCCGAGCTCGACTACATCGAACTGACCTGATCCGCGGTCCCCACAAAGCATGGCCGTCGCCGGGCGCGGCGGCCATGCGCCGTCTACGGCACCACGTACTGGAGGCCCACCACGAACTCCAGCGCGCTGGCGGCATCCCAGGTCTTCTGCCCCACGACCCCGTCCGCGGGCAACCCGGCCCACAGCTGGAACGCGCGCACCGATTTGCCCGTGCCGGGGCCGAACATGCCGTCGACGCCGCCCGGCGTCGTCTCCCACAACCCCGCGGCGCCGCTGGTCAGAACCTGTTGCAGGCTCTTCACCGCCGGCCCGGAGGAACCCTCGGACAGGACGGGCATCGGGTTGCCGGTGGGCAGAGCCGCCCACGTGGCCGCGTCGACGACACCCGTCACGGGCAGGCCCGCCTGCTTCTGGAACTCCCTGGTCGCGGTCTCCGTCGCCGGTCCGAAGCTGCCGTCGACCACCAGCGTGGTGTTGGGCGTGCGCCGCAGCGCGCGCTGGGCCTGGCGAACGGCGTCGCCGCTGTCGCCCTTCTTGACGGTCGGCTGGCCAGGGTTCGACATCGGACGGTCCCCCTACGCGGTCGGCACCAGGATGCGCTCGGTTTTGGTCGCACCGACCACCTCGATGCCCTCGGTGCCGGTGACGCTGGCGAGATCCAGCTCCACGGAGTACGGCACGGAGCTGATCGGCTGCGTGGGGCGCGGCCCGCCGTCATCGCCGGTGGAGCCGACGACCTGGATGCCCCAGTACACCGGCCGGCTGACGTAGGTCAGCGGAACGAGCGAGACCGCCATCGGGAAGGTGGTCACCCCGCTGACGACGAGGCGGGGACGCGGTGGATGGATCATCGGTGTGATGACGTCGGCCCGCTCGAAGTCGATGAGGCGGTCGACCCGCCCCGCACCGGCGGCTGGATCCTCGGCACCCATGCGACCATCTCCCCGCGGGCAGACCGAATGTACAGCGGTCTATGCCAGGGTAAGGGATGACGGGGCCTTGTCCAGGGCGTCAGCGCGGAGTGGCACGGACCAGCGGCAGCGGCTCGGTCTGGCCCTCCCAGACGCCGGTCAGGGGTGCTGGGTCGCGTGGCGCAGCAGGGGCCATGCCGTGACGATGTCGCCGTGACGCCGGCGTAGACGGATGGGGCGTAGCGTCGGCGGGTATGGCCGATGCAGCAGAGGTCTACCGCGCCCGCCCCACCGACGCGGAGATCGCCGAAGTGCTCTCCCAGCGAGCCGTCGCCGCCCTCGGCACGCTCAACGCCGACGGCTCGATCCACCTGACCTACGTGATCTTCCTGCACCACGAGGGCCGCGTGTACTTCGAGACCTCGTCAGTGACCCGCAAGGCCCGCAACGCCGAGCGCACCGGCCGGGCTTCGGTGCTGGTCCAGGGGCACGCGTCGAGCGGGCGCAGCCTGATGGTGTCGTTCGAGGGCACCGCGCGGGTCATCCGCGGGCCCGGGGCGCAGGAGCTCAACCACCGGTTGCGGGCCAAGTACATCAAGCCGGACGCCCTGGCCGACGTCGACCGGGCCTGGGGCCGCCTGGACGACGTCGCCATCGAGATCACGCCGACGGCACGGCGGGCCTGGTCCGGCTCCGCCCTGCACGAGGAGACGCAGCGCGAGCTATCCGTGCCGTACGGCGAGATCTGGCTAGGGGACTAGCAGGAGCACCTCCCGGGTCTTGGCGGCGTCGCGGGTGACGAGGCGGTAGGTGCCCGAGTCCGTGGCCTCGATCCGCCACTCCGCGCGCACCCCGAAGAGGCGGCGGCCGTGCCGGTCGACGATCCGGTAGAAGCCGTCGCCCGCGTGGACGAAGCGCCACGTGCGGCCGACGCGGGTGGTGTTGGCCGGGTCGGTGACGATTACGTCGCCGGCCGGCTGGAGGCGGAACTGCTGGCAGGCGTCACCCCGCCAAGTGGACGTCACCACGGCGCCGCCACATGCGTCCAGGACGCGGCCGGCGATCTTGTTTTCGATCCGGGACCAGCCGGCGTCGGTGGGCAGGGCGCGCAGCTTCTGGCAGTCGTTGTCGAGCCAGCCCCACTGGGCGACCCGGGCGCCGTCGGCGTCGACGCAGGCGGCGACCTCGGCGACCTTGTTGCTGTGCCGGTTGAGCAGGCTCGACCAGCCGGCGCCGCGGTACTCGAAGCGCCACTGCTGGCACGGATCCGCGGACGCGGGGGCGGCGAGCCGGATGTCGGCGCCCTCGTAGCCGCAGGTCGGGTTGGCCAGCACGCCGCCGCCGGCCCGGTCGACGAGCGTCATGTAGGCGGGGCCGTGCCCGAAGCCGCGGTTGCCGCTGAGCGGGTCGCCGAGCCTCGGCCAACCGCCCTCCCACGAGACCGGCCGGACCGAGCCCTTGGGCAGCGCTCCGTCGGCCGCGTCGTAGTAGTGGTGGACGTAGAGGGCGCCCGCGTACACGTCGCCGCCGCCGGTGCCCTGGAAGCCGTTGTATCCGCGCAGCAGCACGGTGCCGCCGCCCTGGAGCATCGGCACGCCGTCACGGTCGACGTAGGGGCCGTGGATGCTCGTGGCGCGGCCGACGACCACCTGGTAGTCGGAGTTGACGCCGCGGCAGCAGAAGTCGAAGCTGGCGAAGAGGTACCAGTATCGTCCCTTGCGGACGATCGACGGGCCCTCGATGGCCGCGCCGCCGCGAGAGGCGAGCGAGTAGAGCGTCGGGTCCACACTCGACAGCAGGCCGGTCACCCGGTCGAGGCGGCGCATCTTGATGCCGTCCCAGAACGAGCCGAACGACAGCCACGGCACCCCGTCTTCGTCGAAGGCGACGTCGGCGTCGATGGCGTTGAAGTTGTCGGTGCCGCGCGAGCGGAGCACCATGCCGCGGTCGACCCACCGGTAGTCGGGGCTGGCCGGGTCGAGGGTGGCGTTGGTGGCAAGGCCGATGACGGAGTTGTTGGTGCCGAACGACGAGGCCGCGTAGTACAGGTGGTACTCGCCGTCGAAGTAGTTGAGGTCGGGCGCCCAGAAGTCGCCGGGCGTGATGCCGAGCTCGTCGACCACCCACTGCGGCGGGGTCGCGAAGACCGTGCCGAGGAACTCCCAGTGCACCAGGTCCTTGGAGCGGCGGATCGGCAGGTACGTGCGGGTGCCGATGTCGCCGGTGATGATCTCGTAGTAGTAGCGGCCCTGCTTGAGGAGCGTGGGGTCGTGGGCGATGGGATCCGGCGACGTCGCCGCCGAGGCACTGGTGGGCACCAGCATGACGGCGAGTGCGGCCAGCACCGCCAGCGCGCGCCTCATCGCGACACCTCCAGGCGGACGGCGCTCCACGAGACCGGCGGCAGCACGACCCGCAGCGCGGCGCCGTCGACGGAGACGGCTTCCGCCGCCCGGAGCGTGACGCGGTCGGGCTCGTCGACGGTGTTGGTGGCGCGGATGTCGTCGTCGGCCAGCGTCCACGCCTCGGCCAGGCGCCGCTCGCCGTCGAAGAGGTGCAGGTCCACGGTCAGCTCCACGGGGTCGCTCTGGTCACGGTTGACGGCGAAGACGACCACGTCGCCGCTCTCGGCATCGTAGGTCGCGACGGCGTCCACAAGGGACACCTCGCCGTGCTTCGCGGTCGCGTAGGTGGGCGCGTCGAGCCGGGTGTGCAGCACGCTCCCCCGGGCCAGCGCCGCGGTCTTCGCGAACGGGTGGAAGATGGTCTGCCGCCACGCCGGCCCGCCCGGCTCGGTGCGGATCGGCGCGATGACGTTGACGAGCTGCGCCTGGCAGGCGGCGGTGACCCGGTCGCTGTGCCGCAGCAGCGAGATGAGCAGGTTGCCGACCACGACCGCGTCGGCCACGTTGTACTCGTCTTCGATGATCCGTGGCGCGACCGGCCACCCGTCGTCGCCCTCCTGCCCCTGGAAGCGGGACAGGTACCAGACGTTCCACTCGTCGAAGGAGATGTTTATCTTCTTCTTGCTCCGCAGCCGGGCACCCACGCTGTCGGCGGTGGCGACGATGCTGTCGACGAAGTGGTCCATGTCGACCGCGCTCGCCAGAAACGAGCCCAGGTCGCCGTCGACCTCCTCGTAGTAAGCGTGGCAGGAGACGTAGTCGACCACGTCGTACGCGTGCTCCAGCACCGTGGTCTCCCAGCTGCCGAACGTCGGCATCGACGAGCTGGAGCTGCCGCACGCGACAAGCTCCAGCCCCGGCTCGGCCGAGCGCAGCGCCCGCGCGGTGGCGGCGGCGAGCAGCCCGTACTCGTGGGCGGTCTTGTGCCCGGTCTGCCAGGGGCCGTCGAGCTCGTTGCCGAGGCACCACATCGTGATGCCGTACGGCTTCGCCGCGCCGTTCGCCCGCCGCAGCTCGGACAGCGCCGTGCCCTCCGGGTGGTTGACGTACTCGTGCACGTCGAGGGCCTCCTGCACGCCGCGGGTGCCGAGGTTCACCGCGTACATGATCTCGACCTCGGCCTTGCCGGCCCACCGCACGAACTCGTCGATGCCAACCTCGTTGGTCTCGATGGAGTGCCAGGCGAGGTCGCGCCGGCGCGGTCGCCGCTCGCGCGGGCCGACGCCGTCCTCCCACCGGTACCCGGAGACGAAGTTGCCGCCCGGGTAGCGCACCAGCGTCACGCCCAGCTCCCGGGTCAGCGCGAGCACGTCGGTGCGAAACCCGTCCTCGTCGGCGAGCGGGTGACCCGGCTCGTAGAGTCCGGTGTAGACACACCGCCCGAGGTGCTCCACGAAGGAGCCGAAGGTGCGGCGGCGGACCGGGGCCACGACCGCGGCCGGGTCGAGGACGCAAGATGCAGCGCGCATGTCATCCCTTCGAGGGGTCACTTGAGGGCGCCGATGGTGAGCCCACCGCGCCAGTATCGCTGGAGCATCAGGAACGCGACGATGAGGGGAACGATGGCGACGAGCGCGCCCACGACGATGACGTTGAAGAGCGCCGGGCCGGCGTTGCCGAGGGTCGCCTGCTGATACCAGGTGCGCAGCCCCACGGTGAGCGGGAAGAGGTCGTTGTCGCTGAGCATCACCAGGGGCAGGAAGAAGTTGTTCCAGGTGGCCACCATCGTGAAAAGCAGCACGGTGACCAGCGCGGGCCGCATCGCCGGCAGCGCCACGCTCCGAAACACCCGGAGCTCGCCCGCGCCGTCGATGCGGGCCGCCTCCAGCATCTCGTCCGGCACCGAGTCGTGCGCGTAGACCCGCAGCAGGTACACGCCGAACGGGTTGAGCAGCGACGGCAGGATCACCGCCCACACGGTATCGGTGAGGCCGGCCTCGCTCATCAGCAGGTAGGTGGGGAGCACGAGCGCGGTCGCTGGCACCATGATGAGGCCGAGCAGCGTGGCGAAGAGGATGTTGCGGCCGGGAAAGCGCAGTTTGGCGAAGGCGTACCCGGCGAGCGCGGCGACCGCGGTGGCGCCGACGCCGCTTGCCACCGAGTACAGCGCCGAGTTGCGCAGCCACTTCAGGTAGACGCCGCCCTCGTTGCTGAAAAGCGTCGAGAGGTTGTCGAAGAGCTTGAAGTCGTCGCTGAACCACAACGGCGCCGAGCCAAACAGCCCGTCGTTGTCCTTTGTGGAGGCGACGAGCAGCCACCAGAAGGGCAGCAGGAAGTACACCGCCATGACCGCCATGACGGCGTGCGAGGCGATCCGGCCGCCGGTGGTTCTCGCTGGCCTGCTCACCGCAACGCGCTCCTTCGGCGGGTGACGAACAGGAATATGTACGACCCGACGAACACCACCGCGCCGAGCAGGAACGAGATGGCGGCCGAGTAGTTGTACTGCTGGTACGAGAAGGCCTGGTGGTAGGCGTACACGTTGGGGGTGTAGCTGTTGGTGATCGCGCCCGGGTTGAGCGGCTGGAGGATCAGCGGCTCGGTGAAGAACTGGAGCGTCCCGATGATGGTGAAGATCGTGACGAGCACGATCGCGGTCGAGATCATCGGGGTCTTGATGCGCAGCGCGGTCTGCACCGCGCCGGCGCCGTCCATCCGGGCCGACTCGTAGACCTCGCGCGGCACACCCTGGAGCGCCGCGTACAGCACGATCATGTTGTAGCCGGCCCACTGCCAGGTGACGATGTTGCCGAGCGAGTACAGCACCGTGCCGGACGAGAGGAAATCCGCGCGGAACGGGCCGGTGTTGGGGCTGTAGAGGAAGCCCCACATGAGCGTGCCGATGACCACCGGCACCGCGTACGGCACGAACGCGGCGAGCCGGAAGATCCGGGAGAACCGCGACGTCACCTCGTCGATCAGCAGCGCCGCGGCCAGCGCGATCCCGATCATCACCGGCGTCTGCACCGCGCCGAAGACCAGCACCCGCACCACGCCGCGGCGAAACTCGGGGTCGTTCAGCGCCTGCCGGTAGTTGTCGAGCCAGGCGAAGACCTCACCTTCGACCAATGTGGAGCGGTAGAGGCTCAGCTTGGCCGCGTACAGCATGGGCAGCAGCAGGAAGAACAC
The DNA here is from genome assembly GCF_052068095.1 of Phytohabitans sp. LJ34. Classification (NCBI taxonomy): domain Bacteria; kingdom Bacillati; phylum Actinomycetota; class Actinomycetes; order Micromonosporales; family Micromonosporaceae; genus Phytohabitans; species Phytohabitans sp. LJ34. Next base: position 243,043 of record NZ_JBQHDG010000008.1, read on the forward strand.
GAGCAGGACCGTGAACGGGGCGACGAAGAGCCACCCCGCCACGGCCTGCCGGCCCACCTTCGGTCGACGGGCGACAACACTCATGAGGCGACCTTGAAACCTTGCTGTGAGGCGTAGGTGGTGATGTTCTGCTGCGCGGTGTCGAGCGCGGCCGTCCAGGAGGTCTTCTTCTCGATGGCCTGGTTGAGGTTCGTGGTCAGCTGGTTGAAGTAGTAGCTGTTGAACGGGCTCCACTGAAACTCGCCGATCCCGTTGTACGCCGGCACGAAGACCTCGTTGACCTTCTGGCCGCCGAAGAACTCGTACTCCTTGGTGACGAAGTAGTCCCACTCCAGGATCGGTGTGGCGGTCGGGAAGAGGAACGCCTCGTCGATGCCGATCTTCCAGGCGTCCTTGTTGGCGCCGAAGATCTCCATCGCCACCTTCGTGGCCTGCTCGGGATACTTCGTCTGGTCGGTCACCGCGAACGACGAACCGCCCCAGTCGCCCTGCGCGTTCTCCCCCGCGTTCCACTGTGGAATGGGAGCGGCCCGCCACTTGCCCGAGGTCGTCTTGGCCACGCTCGCCAGGTAGCCCGGGCCCCAGCCGGCCGCGATGTACGTGGCGTACTTGCCGCTGCCGAGCCCGGCGTACTGGTCGGTGGTGCCGTAGGCGACGGTGTCGGCGAGTCCACTGTCGACCATGTCCTCCCAGTACGCCATCACCTTCTTCGCCGGGTCGTTGTTGAGCCGGACGCCGACGTTCGGCGACTGGGCGGCCGTGTACTCGAAGGGCCGCGCGCCCGCCTGCCACATGAGCCCGGTCATGAAGCCGCCGTCGTTGGCGCCGAAGTCGGTGATGAAGCTGCCCGGCGCGGCGGCCTTGAGCTTCTGCGCCGTCTCCTTGTACTCCGCCCACGTCTTCGGGACGGTGAGCTTGTGCTTCTGGAAGATGTCCTCGCGGTAGAGCATCGCCATCGGGCCGGCGTCGACCGGGACGGCGTAGACCGAATCGCCGTTGCTGACCTGCTTCCAGGCCCAGTCGACGTAGTTGCCCTTGATGTCGTTGGCGCCGTACTTGCCCATGTCGACGAGGTGCTTGGTGAGCTGGAACGTGGGCAGCTCCTGGAACTCCAGCATCGCGACGTCGGGCGCGCCCTTGCCGGCCTTGAGCGCGGTCTGGAGCTTCGTGTACTGGTCCTGCCCGGCGCCCGCGTTCTCCCACTCGATCTGCACGTCGGTGTGGGTGCGGTTGAAGAGGTCGACCACACCCTGGAACGCCGGGTACCAGGCCCAGACTTTGATCTTGACGGGCCCGCTCGGCTCTTCGCTGTCGTCGCCACCGCCACAGCCGGCGACGACAAGTGCGGTCGCGGCCAGGAAAGCGGTCAGCAGAAATCGAATCCGGCTCCGTTCTACACTGAAGTGCCTGACACTCATCGGTCCCTCCGAGGGGATTCGAAACGCTTCACACGCGTGTTAGGTAGGCCGGCCCGCGGTGCTGGCACACCAAGGGCCGGCCGTCGAGTCTCGCCGTGGCTCACGGCCGCTGTGCTGCGGGAATGGGCTTTCATCCACCCCGCCCTGCTACGATTTTGCAGCGCTGCAAACAGCATGCACTCATCGACGATGGTGGACAAGGGGTAACGTGCCGGAAACTTCAGGTCGAGGCACATCGACGAACGGAGGCCCATGCGACGAGGACGGGAGGTAACCCTCCGCGACGTGGCCGAGCTGGCGGGCGTCTCCAGCCGCACGGTGTCCAATGTGGTCAACGGCTACGCGAACGTCACCGAGCGCACCCGCCTGCGCGTGCAGCAGGCCGTCGAGCAGCTCGGCTACACCCCCAACGTGCTCGCCCGCAACCTCGCCCGCGGCCGCTCCGGCCAGATCGCCGTCGTCGTGCCGTACCTGGACACGCCGTACTTCTCCGAGCTGCTCCAGGGCATCATCCGCGCCGCCCGCGTGCAGGGCTACAACGTGCTGATCGACCAGACCGACGGCGACCGCGAGCACGAGCGCATGCTCATCAACCACGGCTCCAGCCGGCTGCTCTTCGACGGCGTCATCTTCAGCCCGCTCGGCCTGTCGCAGGAGGCGCTCGCCGACCGCGACCCCGGCCTGCCGCTGGTTATCCTCGGCGAGCGGGTCAGCGACGGCACGTTCGACCACGTCGGCATCGACGACGTCACCGCCTCCCGCCAGGCCACCGAGCACCTGCTCGACCTCGGCCGCACCCGGCTGGCGGCGATCGGCGACCAGCCGTACGAGACGGGCGAGGCGGCACAGCTGCGCACCCGCGGCTTCCGCGAGGCGCACGAGCGGCGCGGCCTACCCGTGCACGAAGACCTGATCATCGGCACGCCGCGGTTCAACCGGGTGGACGGCGCCGGCGCGATGGCCCACCTGCTCGACCGCGACCACCCGCCGGACGCGGTCTTCTGCTACAGCGACCTGGTGGCGCTGGGCGCCATCCACACGCTGGTGAGCCGCGGGCTGCGGGTGCCCGAGGACGTGGCGGTCATCGGCTACGACGACATCGAGGACGGTCGCTACTCCAACCCGACCGTCACGACCATCTGCCCGGACAAGGAGATGATCGCGACGACGGCGGTCGAGCGGCTGCTGCTGCGCATCGGCAGCGCCACTCCCCCACCCGGCCTCGAGCTGCGCGCCCCGCACCGCCTGATCGTGCGGGAGAGCACCGCCGGCCGCGCCTCTACCATGATCGGATGAGGTCTGTTCTGGTCACCGGCGGCTCGCGGGGCATCGGCGCGGCCATCGTGCGCGCCTTCGCCGCCGGCGGCGACCGCGTCGCCATCCACCACCGGACGTCCGCCGACCTGGCCGAGTCGCTCCGCGCCGAGCTGCCCGGCGAGGGCCATGTCGTGGTCGACGGCGACGTCGCCGACGCGGGCGCGGTCCGCCGCTTCGTCGACCAGGCGGCGAAGGCGATGGGCGGGCTGGACGTCGTGGTCAACAACGCCGCGGTGTTTCCGCCGCACCCGGTCATCGCCACGTCGTACGAGGAGTGGCAGCAGGCCTGGCGGCACACCTTGGCGGTCAACCTCGTCGGTCCGGCCAACGTGTGCTGGTGCGCGGTGCGGCACATGCGGCCCGGTGGCCGGATCGTCAACGTCTCCTCGCGCGGCGCCTTCCGCGGCGAGCCCGACCAGCCGGCGTACGGTGCGAGCAAGGCCGGCCTCAACGCCCTCACCCAGTCGCTCGCCCTCGCCCTCGGCCCGCAGGGGATCGCGGTGACCGCGGTCGCGCCGGGCTTCGTGGAGACCGACATGACCAACGAGCACCTCAAGGCGCCGCGCGGCGACGGGATCCGCGCGCAGAGCCCGTTCAACCGGGTGGCCAAGCCCGCGGAGATCGCCGCCGCCGTGCACTACCTGGCCTCGCCCGAGGCGGAGTGGGCCAGCGGCGCCGTCCTCGACCTCAACGGCGCCTCCTACCTGCGCTGACCCCCGGGTCAGTCGGCCGCGGACATCCAGTTGTCGTCCGGGCCGAGCAGCCGGTGCGCGGCCTCCAGGCCGGTCAGGGCCGTGCCGTAGGCGGCGAGCTCGCGCTGGTAGTGCTCCACTTTGGAGTACCAGAACTTGAGCTCGGGGTTCATCGACTTCAGCTCGATGTAGTTGACCACGTCCGTTTCGGGGGTAATGCCCCGGCGTGCCTGCGTCTGGTTGAAGTGGGTCCTCGCCCGCTCGTACCTGTCGTTCATCGCGGCGAGCCCGGCCTCGGCCTTGGCCAGCCGGCCGCGCAGGTAGTGGACGTACTCGCGGTAGGCCAGGGAAACGACCTGGTCCTCAAGGGAGATCGACATGGCGATCGCTTTCGATTGGCGCGTGAATGTCGTGATCGCTCTACCCCGTCGCACCCTCATGTATGCGTGATGAGCGCCACCGCGTTGTTCCAGGCGTCGGTGGCCCGCGTCCCGAGCCGCGACCGGTCGATCGCCCACGACTCGAGGCCGGGCACGACCACGCGGACCACGTGTGCCGGGATGCCGGGCGGAGACAGGTCGACGACGACGGCGCGCGCCAGGCCGGCGGCGCGGAGGCGGTCGAGCAGAAACCGGACGTCCGCGGCGATGTCGTCGCTCGGGTAGGTCGGCAGCGCGGACGCATCCAAGATCGCCGCCTCGTCCACAGTAGACTCCACGCCGGGGCCGCCGGCGGCACGGAGCTGGGCGCACTCGGTGATCGCGCGGGTGAGTGCGACCTCCAGGTCGGGGTGGGTGCCGAACCCGGAGTGCTGGCGCCCACCCTCGGCCGCCACGGCCAGGATGCTGGGCACGCCGAGGTCCGTCGCGATCGACCGCAGCCGCGGCTCGACGTCGGCACCGGCGAAGCCGGCCACGAGCGCCCGCGCCCGCGCCGGCAGCGTGCCGGGGTCGAGCCACTCCGTCTCGGGCACACCGTCCACGATGGAGCGCATCCGGTCGCCGGTCACCTCGGCCAGCGTCATGGCGTCCCGCTCGACCACCTCGCAGAGCGCGTGGCAGACCGCCTCCTCCACGCTGTTGCCCGAGGCCAGGCCGTTGGTGGTGGTGACGGTGTAGCAGTGCGGGGACGCGGGCTGCGGCCCGTACGCCACGGCGCCGTGCGGCACCAGCACCGGCTCGTCGTGGAGCAGGTCGTGGCCGGTGACCCAGAAGACGGGCGCGTCGTCGGTGTACTCCGGGTGCGGCGCGAGGTTGTGGTCGGCCGGGCGGACGGCGGCGCGGCCCGCGGCGGCGAGCTCGGCGTACGAGGCGATCGCGGTGGGGCGCAGCGGCAGCCAGGCGGCGAAGCGCTCGACCGCCTCCATCACCGCCGAAGCCCGCGCCTCGGCCGGGGTCAGGCCCTTTCCGCCGTAGACGGGGACGTCGTCGACGGACCGCGGCAGCAGGGCGGTGAAGACCGGGATGCCGAGGCGGTCGTGGCCGGTGACGTCGACGACCTCGGTGATGCCGGCGCGGGCGAGGTGCGGCCGGATCCGCTCGTAGGTCTCCTCGGCCGTGCACTCGCGCTGTGTGCCACGCGCCTTGGGCACCCGGTCGCGCAGGCGCACCGTCAAGCGGGCCGCACGCGGCAGGCGTTGGGCATGGTGCGGCAGAGGTTGGCGCCGGCGTCGGTCACCCGGCACCGGCTGACCACGTCGGCGCAGCCGGCCACCACCACCCGGCACGGGCTCACGCCGCCCGGCCAGGCCGCCGCCGTCACCCGGCACAGGCGCGCGCCGCCACGGCCGGCGGGAACGTCGAGGCTCTCCAGCAGCTCTTGCAGCTCATCGGGTCGCAGACCGTCGATCTCCATCGAACCCTCCCCCAGCGCAGGCTCTCGATCCCCGCATCGTAGGACCGCGCCGCGCCGCGCACAGTCGCCTATCCGGCCGGAACCCGCAGGCGCCGAACCGGGGAGGCGACCAGCGCGACGAGGCCGACGGCCACCGGCACGGCGAGCACGACGTAGGCCGCGCGGACACCCGCGAGCTCGGCCACCCCGCCGCCCACCAGCGCGCCGAAGGGGGTGCCGCCCCAGGAGATCATCCGGCCGGTGGTGTTGACCCGCCCCTGTAGCTCGTCGGGCGTGAGCTGCTGGCGGACGGTGATGCCGTTCATGTTGCCGGCGCCGCGCCCCAGCTCCCAGGCCGCCCACAGCAGCAGCGCGCCGGCGAACACCGGCGTGACCGCGAGCCCGAGCAGCGCCAGCACGAACAGCGCGTACGCGACGATGGAGACCTTGCCCGCGCCGAGCGTGCGGGCCGCGCGCGGCAGCAGCACGGCGGCGGCCAGGCCACCGACCGCGGCGGCGCTGTAGAGCAGGCCGACCCGGCGGTCCGGCGAGCTCAGCCCGAGCACCTTGTCGGCGTGCACGACGAGCAGCCCGGAGGCGCCGCCCCCGGCGAGGTTGAGCCCGAAGCCGGTCAGGCTCATCGTGCGGATGACCGGCTGCCGCCACAGGAAGCGCAGCCCCTCGGCGATGTCCGCCCGCACGTGCGACTCCGCGCGGACCGGCGGGTCGAGGTCGGTCCCGATCCGCACGAGGAGGGCGGCGGAGACCAGGTAGGTGGCGGCGTCGCCGGCGAGGACCACCGCGGGGTCGGCCAGGCTGGCGAGCAGGCCGGCGGCGGCCGGGACCGCGATGGCGAGCACGATCTCGGTCGACCAGATCAGGCTGTTGGCCGCGGGCAGCCTCGGCTTGCCGACGAGCCGCGCGAGCGCACCCCAGGCGGCCGAGTCGAACCAGCAGAACCCGCACCCCACGCCGAACGCGACCGCCAGCACGTGCCCGACCGTCAGCACGCCGAGCGCGTGCGCCAGCGGCACGGTGGCGAGCAGCGCCGCGCACGCGATGTCGGCGCTCACCATCATCGCCTTGCGCCGCAGGCGGTCGGCCGCCGCACCGGCGAACAGCCCGAAAAGCAGGTACGGCAACGCTTCCAGCCCGACGACCGCGGCGGTCAGGGCGGGCGAGTCGCTCGTCTGGTAGGTCAGCAGCGGCAGCGCCACCGCGCTCGCCACGGTGCCGGCGAACGACGTCGAGCGCGACACGAACCAGCGCCGGAAGTCCCGCTCGGCCAGCAACCGCCCCGACGCCTCCACCGACACCCGGCCACCCTATATAGAGACCTTTTGGAGTCGGGGTAGCTTCGGCCCCCTCTGGATCCCTACTTGGACAGAAGATGTGAGCTACCGCGACGCCCGTCGTGGTCCAGGCCGTTGCTCCCGCGGCCTCACCCGTCCGCCGCTGGTCACGCTCACCCCAGCGGCTGCGCCGGGCCTCACGGGCCCCGGCCGGGGGTAGGTGCGCGCGGGATGCCTTTGCTCTGCTTCCTACAGTGGGCCACCCCCATCGACCCACCGCCGCACGCACGACGGCGTGAACGCAGCGGTGCGCTCAGCTCGACAGCCTTCCCAACAGACCAGCCACAACCGGCCCGCGAAGGCCCCCATCTCGCCGAAACCCCCGGCCGTCCACTGCCAGCTCCGCGAGACAAGCCCGAAGGCGTCCGTCGCGGACCCTACCTCCGCCATCCTGACGCACCGTCACCAGCCCAGAGGTCGGGACTTCGAGATCTAGGAGACTTGGGGTTGAAATAGCGCCCTACTCTCCTAGATCTCGAATCTCGCGCGGCTCACACCCTCGTGGCGGTTACACGCGGCGACGACAACCCCGTTGCTTTCCCGGATCGCCGATCCGGGAATAGACATTGTGGACAAACGTCGACCAACGGCGCGACCAGCGGCGGACGGGTGAGGCCGCGGGAGCAGCGGCCTGGACCACGACGCACATCGCGGTAGCTCACATCTCTGTCTAATAGGGATCGAAGCCACCCCGACTCCGAAACGTCGTAGAGCGCTACATGCCGTCCGTCTTGAGGGGGTACGGGATGAAGGTGCTGCGGTTTTCGTCGAGGTCCAGGCGGCGGCCGATCGGGGCGGCGGCGCGCTGGGCGCAGGTGAGGCGCTCGCAGGTCTTGCAGCCGGGCCCGATCGGGGTGGCGGCGCCGGTCGCGTCGAGGTCCATGCCGTCGGAGTAGACGAGGCGGCCGGCGTGGCGGGTCTCGCAGCCGAGGCCGATCGCGAAGCTCTTTCCGGGCTGGCGGAAGCCGCCGCGGTGGCGGGTCACGGTGCGGGCGATCCACAGGTAGCGCTGGCCGTCGGGCATCGCGGCGATCTGCCTCGTCACCCGGCCGGGCGCGCTGAACGCCTCGTAGACGTTCCACAGTGGACACGTGCCGCCCGAGCGGGAGAACGGGAAGCCGGTGGCCGACTGGCGTTTGGACATGTTGCCGGCGCGGTCGACGCGCACGAAGGAGAACGGCACGCCGCGGGCCTTGGGGCGCTGGAGGGTGCTGAGCCGGTGGCAGACGGACTCCCAGCCCATCGCGAAGTGGTTGGTGAGCAGCTCGATGTCGTAGCGCATGGTCTCGGCCGCGGTGAGGAAGCGCTGGTAGGGGAAGATGAGCGCGGCCGCGAAGTAGTTGGCCAGGCCGACCCGCATGAGGATCTGGGTCTGCGTGTCGTCGACCTGCTCCTCCTCGATGATCTCGTCGATGATGTCGGCGCACTCCAGCAGGCCGATCTGCGCGCCGATGCGGCTCGCCTCCTGGCCCGGCCGCAGCGACGTGGAGAGGTGGAGCGTGCGCGTCTCCGGGCGGTAGCGGTGCAGCTCGCCGGCGAGCGCCGCGGCGTCGTCGCGGGTGATGCGGATGCCGTGCCGCTCGGCGAGGCGGTCGGCCAGCACCGCGCGGGTCTCGCCGCGCCGCACGCCGATCCGCTCGGCGAGGGCCTCGGCCGCCTCGTCGAGGTCGGGGATGTAGTTCTGCCGGCGGTAGAAGAAGTCGCTCACCTGGTCGTGCGGGCTGCGCCCGGCCACCAGCTCGCGGTCGCCGAGGATCTCGGCCAGCTGGTCGCCGGCCTGGCGGTAGCGGCGGTGCAGCTCGATCACGGCCTCGGCCACCTCGGGCAGCTTGGTGGCGAGCTCGGTCAGGTCGGGCACGGTGACCCGCGGCGGCAACGCCTCGCGCAGGTCGTGTACGAGTCGGGGGGTGTCGTGTGGCGCGAAGAATGTCGTGTCGACGCCGAACAGCTCGGTGATGCGGATGAGCACCGGCACGGTCAGCGGCCGCGCGTCGTGCTCGATCTGGTTGAGGTAGCTGGCCGAGATGCCAAGCTGCCGGGCCAGGTCGACCTGGCTGATCGTGCGGTCTTCGCGCAGGCGTCGCAGCCGTGCCCCCGCGAATGTCTTGGTCATCACGACAGATTAGCAGGCTTGAAAAGGAGTGAATTCGCAAGTTTGCAAAATCGCGTAGAGGCTTCTCAATAATTGGCTGTTTCCGTCCCTTTACGGGTCGACGGCCCGGATGCGAAGTTCTGCGAATGAACACGAACGCGCAACGCTTGCAGGACGAGTGGACGACAGACCCGCGTTGGCGAGGCGTCGAGCGGACATACACGGCCGAAGACGTGGTGCGCCTGCGCGGCGCGATCCAGGAGGAGCACACGCTGGCCCGCCGGGGTGCCGAGCGGCTGTGGGCGCTGCTACACGACGAGCCGTACGTGCACGCGCTCGGCGCCCTCACCGGCAACCAGGCGGTGCAGATGGTTCGCGCCGGCCTCAAGGCGATCTACCTGTCCGGCTGGCAGGTGGCGGCGGACGCCAACCTCGCCGGGCACACCTACCCGGACCAGAGCCTCTACCCGGCCAACTCGGTGCCCGCGGTCGTGCGCCGCATCAACAACGCGCTGCTGCGCGCCGCCCAGGTCACCACGGCCGAGGGGGCCGAACCGCCGTTCGACTGGCTGGCGCCGATCGTGGCCGACGCGGAGGCCGGTTTCGGCGGCGTGCTCAACGCGTACGAGCTGATGACCGCGATGATCGCCGCCGGCGCGGCCGGCGTGCACTGGGAGGACCAGCTCGCGTCGGAGAAGAAGTGCGGCCACCTCGGCGGCAAGGTGCTGATCCCGACCGGCCAGCACATCCGCACGCTCAACGCCGCCCGGCTCGCCGCCGACGTGTCCGGCATCCCGTCGGTGATCGTCGCGCGCACGGACGCGCAGGCGGCCACGCTCATCACCACCGACGTCGACGAGCGCGACCGGCCGTTCGTCACCGGCGAACGCACGGCCGAGGGCTTCTACCGGGTCCGCGACGGCATCGAGCCGTGCATCGCGCGCGGCATCGCCTACGCGCCCTACGCGGATCTACTGTGGATGGAGACCAGCACGCCCGACCTCGAGGTGGCCCGCCGCTTCGCCGAGGCGGTCAAGCGCGAGCACCCCGACCAGCTCCTCGCGTACAACTGCTCGCCGTCGTTCAACTGGCGCAAGCACCTCGACGACGCCACGATCGCCAAGTTCCAGCGCGAGCTGGGCCACATGGGGTACAAGTTCCAGTTCATCACCCTCGCCGGCTTCCACGCGCTCAACTACTCGATGTTCGACCTCGCGCGCGGGTACGCGGCCGAGGGCATGCCGGCCTACGTGTCGCTCCAGGAGCGGGAGTTCGCCGCCGAGGCGGACGGCTACACCGCGGTGAAGCACCAGCGCGAGGTGGGCACCGGCTACTTCGACCTCATCAGCACCGTGCTCAACCCGGACGCCGAGACCACCGCCCTGCGCGGCTCGACCGAGGAGGCCCAGTTTTCATGAGAATCCAGGTCACCGGACGCATGGAGGACCGCTTCGGCGAGGTCCTCGACCAGAAGGCGCTCGACTTCCTGGTGGCGCTCGACGGGGAGTTCGCCACGCGGCGGGTGCAGGTGCTCGACACCCGCCGCGCCCGGCGGGCCCGCTACGCGGAGGGCCAGCTGCCCGGGTTCCTGCCCGAGACGCGGGCGATCCGCGAAGACCTGTCGTGGCGGGTGGCGCCGCCGGCACCGGGCCTGGTCGACCGGCGCGTCGAGATCACCGGCCCGACGGACCGCAAGATGACCGTCAACGCGCTCAACTCCGGCGCCAAGGTCTGGCTGGCCGACTTCGAAGACGCGACGTCGCCCACGTGGCACAACGTCATCAGCGGCCAGCTCAACCTGATCGACGCCATCGACCGCCGCATCGACTTCACCGCGCCGAACGGCAAGCGTTACGAGCTCGGCGACGACCCGGCCACCATCGTCGTGCGGCCGCGCGGCTGGCACCTCACGGAGAAGCACATCGTCGTCGACGGCCGCCCGATCTCGGCCAGCCTCGTCGACTTCGGGCTCTACTTCTACCACTGCGCGCAGCGACAGATCGACGCCGGCCGCGGCCCGTACTTCTACCTGCCGAAGCTGGAGAGCCACCTGGAAGCGCGGCTGTGGAACGACGTCTTCCGCTTCGCGCAGACCTATGTGGGCATTCCACAGGGGACGATCCGCGCCACGACGCTCATCGAGACCATCACCGCGGCGTTCGAGATGGAGGAGATCCTCTACGAGCTGCGGGAGCACTCAGCCGGTCTCAACGCCGGCCGGTGGGACTACATCTTCAGCATCATCAAGAACTTCGGCAACCGCGACGACTTCGTGCTGCCCGACCGCTCGGCGGTCACCATGACGGTGCCGTTCATGCGCGCGTACACCGAGCTGCTCGTCCGCACTTGCCACCGCCGCGGCGCGCACGCCATCGGCGGCATGGCGGCCTTCATCCCCAGCAAGGAGCCGGCGGTCAACCGGGTGGCCATGGACAAGGTCCGCGCCGACAAGGACCGCGAGGCCGGCGACGGCTTCGACGGCTCGTGGGTCGCGCACCCGGGCCTGGTGCCGGTGTGCCGGGAGGCGTTCGACACCGCGCTCGGCGACAGCCCCCACCAGATCGACCGCCTGCGTGAGGACGTCACCGTGACCGCCGACGCGCTCCTCGCCGTCGACCGGACGCCGGGCCAGGTCACCTATCACGGCGTCCGCAACAACGTCGCCGTGGCCCTCCGGTACATCGACGCCTGGCTGAGCGGCACGGGCGCGGTCGCCATCTTCGACCTGATGGAGGACGCGGCCACCGCCGAGATCGCCCGCTGCCAGATCTGGCAATGGATCCACCACGGCACGCCGCTGGCCGGCGGTGGCCACGTCACCGCCGACCTGGTGCGGTCCATGATGGACGAAGAGCTGGCCGCGCTCCGGCTCGACCGCGGCCCGAGCGACCAGGGCCGGCTCGCCGAGGCGGCCGCCATCTTCGCCGCCGGCGCGCTCGGCGAGGAGCTGCCGCCGTTCTTCACCATCGAGGCCTACGCCCGCCACCTCGTCGGCCAAGCCTGACCCGGCCACCGGCGAGACCTGGGCTGCCGCGACGTCCGTCGTGGTCTCGATGGCCGACGGGACAACACCGGAGGGTTGTGCATCCCAGGGAGGCTGTCGACCTGCTCGCACAAATGGGGCAGCTCGGCAGCAAGGGATGAGCTACCACGTCCCCACGGCCACCTGAAAGGTCTGTGCAAGCGATTTGAAGTAGGCGGGCGGCACACTGGCAACCATGCCAACGCCGATGTCGTCCGTCACCTCGCCGGTCCGATACGACGAGGCGTTCTACGACGTGCCCAACCAGCGCCCGGCCGTGCCCGTCGCCCTGCAAGTCGTGTCGGTGCGCAACCAGCAGGTCCTGCTGCACGTCGCCGACGACCTCGTCGGCGGCACCCTGCCCCTGCTCTGCGACGTGGACGTCCGGGTCTCGCTCCGCGCCGACCAGCGCGGCATCCACATGTCGCGGATCCAGACCGCGCTCCAGGCGCCGGAGTCGCTGCCGCTGAGCCACCTCGCCGCCGCCATCGCCGCGCGCGTCCAGGACACCCAGCGGCAGGAGGCGGCCGAGGTGCGGCTCCGCGCCAGGGTCCCGCTCGCCACGCGCACGCGGGTCAGCGGCCTCCCCTCCCCGGACACCGTCGAGATCTCGGCCGTCGCGACCGCCGGGCCCGAGCCGAGGGTCGGCCAGGGGGTCACGGCCACCAACATGACCGCGTGCCCGTGCATGCAGGGGTACGCCCTGACCGAGCTCATCAACGAGGTCGGCCTCACCACCGAGGAGGGCAGCGACCTCCTGCGCCGGCTGCCGATCGCCACGCACAGCCAGCGCGGCACGGTGCGGCTCGGCGTCGAGGCCGCGAGCGCCGGGGCCCTGCCCGGATACCAGCACCTCTACCGCACGCTCGCCGCGCACACGACGCTGACGCAGGAGCTGCTGAAACGCCCCGACGAGTACGACCTGGTCCGCCGCGCCCACCTCGCGCCGCAGTTCGTCGAAGACGTGGTCCGCTCGGTCGCCAGCGGCTTCGTCCGCTCACTCCGCACGGACCAGGGCGGCCTCGCCGCCGACCAGGACGGCCTGATCGTCGCGGAGGACGGCCTCGTCGTCGAGGTCGAGGCCGAGAGCCACGAGTCGATCCACGGGCACGACGTCCACGCGCGGCTCCACGCACCCGCCAGCGACCTCATCGCCACACTGACCGGGCCGGCGCCGACGGAGCCACCAACCTCGACAGCAAAGACTCCATGACCTTCCGGAGCCGAGGTGGCTTCGCTCTGAGTTCCTGTCAGGGCCTCACCCTTCGCGGCTGGTCGCGCTCACCCCTCTTGGGGGAAGGGCTAGCCGAGTGCGGTGAGGCAGGTGGTGTCGCCGGAGCGGTCGGTTGAGGCGACCACCAGCGCCGCGGCGGCCAGCGACAGAGTCGAGCGTGGGGTGGCCGGGCAGCCGGGCGGGTCGAAGGGGTGTTGGGCGCGGACCGTGCCGGTCGTGGTGTCGAGCACGAGCAGCCGGGTGCCCGGGGCGGCCGCGTCGCCGTCGGCTGCCGCCAGCACGTAGGCGGCGCCGTCCCGCTCGGTGACCGCGGCCGGTGCCCGGCCGGCGAGGTCGGGTACGTCGCGGCGCCAGCGTTCGCGGCCGGTGGTGAGGTCGACGGCGGTGGTGGAGTCGCCGACGTATACGGCGGTGGCACCGGCGAACACCGGGAGGCCCGGCGGCAGCGGGTGTTCGGCGCTTGGCGTGCCCGTCCGCGGGTCCAGCACCCGGGCGGTGTCGACGGCCGGGGCGCCGTCGCGGGTGGCGGGTGTGGTGGTCGCGACCCAGAAGCCGGCGCCGGTGGCCCGGATCGACCGTGGGAAGGGGGTCCGGTCGCCGCCGCCGCCCGGCTGCCACCGCCAGAGCTCGTGGCCGTCCTGCGTGGACAAGGCGGCGACGAAGTCTTGTTCGCGGGCGTCGCAGAGCACGACGATCGCCACCACGTCGCTGGCCGGGGTGCCGGTCTGTGCCCAGCAGCCGTGCCGCTCCCCGGTGCCCGACCGCCAGGTCCACCGGAGGACGCCGCCGCGCGGGTCCAGCGCCTGGGTCACCGCCTCGCCGCCGCGTGCCGTGCGGTCGTTGACGAGCACGGCGGCGTCGGTGCCGAACATCGTCGTCGCCCGGCCCCAGCCGCGGTCGCGGCGCTGCCAGAGCTGGCGGCCGGTCGCGGTGTCCAGCCCCACCACGAGTCCGCCGATGTAGCCGTCGAACAGCACGGCCGCCGTCCGGCCGCCGCCGGCGACCACCGCGGCGACCACGGTCAGCCCGTCCGAGCGGGTGTACGACCACCGGGTCTCTCCGGTCACCGCGTCGACCGCGCTCGCGCCGTATGCGTGCGTGAGGACCAGGTAGCGGCCGGCCACCAGCGGTGCGGCCGGATCCTGGTAGGTCTCGACCAGCGGCACGCGTGCCTGCCAGCTGGTGCGTGTGGGGGCGGCCGGCGCGGCCGGCACCACGTCGGGCAGTGCGGTGCTGGTGTCGTGCCGGACGAAGCGGCCGTCGGCGTACCAGCTGAGCGCCGGCGCCGCGGCAGGGCCGAGCAGGAGCACGACCAGGGCGGCCAGCAGAGCGGTCAGGGTCCACTTGAGACGGCCGTCGCGCCCGGCGGCCACCAGCAGCCAGCCGGCGAGGAGGCCGAGGCATCCGAGTGTCGCCTCCGGCCCGCCGATCCGGATGCCCCGCTCGGGGTCGATCCGTAGCAGCAGCCCGGCCGCGATCACCGTGGCCAGGGCGGCCGCGCCGGCCGCTGCCAGCGGCGGGCCGGGCCCCCGATGTGGACGGGAGCCCGGCCACCAGTACCGCAGGATGACGGCGGCGCTGGTGACCGGGCCGAGGCCGACGAGCGCGAGCACGGCGGCGGTGGGCGGCCGGCGTGTCCCTGCCCAGTCCCACGGCAGGAACAGGCCGGCCACCAGCAGGACGGCACCGACCGCCAGCAGCATCCACCCGACCTGGCGCGCGACCACCCTTCCCAGAGTCACCGCGCCAGGGTGGCACACGCCGGCCAGTGGCTACGGCGTGAGCCGCAGCTCGACGAGGATCGCCTTGGGCAGCTCGGATCCCTCGCCGGGTTCGATGGCGACGTACCCGTTGGCCGGCACCGCGTACGTCCGGTCCTCGCCCTCGGGCAGATCCGCCGTGGCCTGCAACGGCCGGTCGCCGCCCCGGACGCCGAACGTGGCCGGCACCTCCAGCGTGAGGAAGCCCCGCGTGCCCCACGTGCGGAAGCAGTAGTACACGCCGTACGGTGCGTCGGGCAGCGCCTTCTCGACCTGGATCTGGCCGGGGGCGCACTGCCCGTCGTCGTAGGTGCGGGAGCTGTCGAGCACGATGCGCCCGTCGCCGCGGAACACCTTCAGGTTGTGCTGGGCCAGCACCTGGTCGGCGTTGGGATACGCGTAGTTCTCCACGGCCGGTGCCGGTGCGTCCGCCGCTTCGCGGGCGGCCGAGCCGCCGCTCGTCAGTGCCAGCACCGATCCGGCCACCAGTGTCGTAGCCACGAGAAAGTGCGGTGTCTTCATGGTTGGTCGATCTCCTGACTACTTCAGCGGGAACGAGGTCAGCACGATGAACCCGTTCTTGTGACCCGGCCGGTACTGGAGCACGATCCGGTACTTGTTGCCTGCGGGGACGATCTGCCCGTTCGGCAGGGCGACGACGCCGAGCGACCCGCCGTCCTTCACGTAGCCGTTGATGACCTTCTCCCTGTTGCCGCCCTGGGAGGCGCGGTTGACCCAGCCGTCGATCTCGGGCCGCTTGCCGGCCACCACGTCGGTGACGACCTTCTGCGCCGTGTCGACGTCCGTCCAACGGCCGACGGGTTTGCCGGTGTCCGCGGCCCGGGCGAGGATGTCCGCGTCGCTCGGGTCGACGTGCTCCTCGATCGTGTGGGCGGGGGTGTTCTCCTCGTCCTTCTTGAGGTTCGTGCAGTTGTGCGCGAGCAGCCGCGCGTCTCCCGCGACCACGAAGTAAGTGGCGAGGCCGTCGACGGTGAGGTTGTGCACCGCCGTCCGTACGGTCCGCCGGGACACCGCCACCACGTCGGCCGTCGTGCCGTCCGCGGTGCGCAGCGACACCCCGGAGACGAGCGACTTCGCCGGCACCCAACGGCCCAGCTGCGACACCCAGAACGGGTGGCCCGCCGTCGCGGAGACGGTCCGCGCCGGGGTGTGGCGGTCGCCGTCGTCGTCGACGGCGATGTCGACGATCACCTTGTCGCCGGAGCTGCCGACGAGGGCGGTTACCGGTCTCGGCGCCGTCCGGCCCGCGGAGGGCTCCGCGGCGACCACCGTGTCACCGACACGCACATCCTCGATCGGCACGGTGCGCCCGCCGGCGAGCAGCACCCGGGTACCCGGCACAAAGCTGCTCGTGGTCTTGCAGCTGTCCTTGAACTTGTCGACGATGCGCATGACGTCGCGCAGCTTGTCCGACATCTTGGCCGCCGCCGTACCCCAGCCCAGGACCGGCACCAGGGAGCCGAGCGACAGGAAGCCGCCGACGATGTCCCCGCGTGCGAACGATATGGCCGCGTCGATGGCGTCGCACGGCTCGCCGACGACCGGCACCAGCCCGCACGCCATCAGCGCCAGCTGGAGGAAGTCGAGGATGATCTCCGGGTTCTCCTCGATGAACTGCTGGATGTCGTGGAGCATCTGGCAGCCCGCCGTGGCCTTGCCCGCCGGCGACGCGCACTTCATCGGGTTGACGAGGGCCTCGGTGAAGCTGAGGTAGACGTTGAGGCAGTCCTTCGGCATCGTCACGGCCTCGATCGACAGGCACGACCAGTTTCGGTGCTGGTCCGCCGCCGTACCGCTGCCACCGGGGCCGCTGCCCGGGTCCGTGCTGCGGTCCTCCTGCTGCATCGTCCGCAGGCGGTTGGTGTAGATGTCCATCGCCTCCTTGGCGGCCTGCGCCGCCAGTTGGGCGTCGTTGCTGGCATCCATGGCGGCCTGCCGCGCGTCCAGCTTCGCCTGTTGCGCGGTCTGCGCGTCCGCCTGCGCCCGCCGGGACGCCGCGGTCGCGGTGGCGGCCGACTGGGCGGCGGCGTTGGCGCTGGCCTGCGCCGAGTTGGCCGCGTTGCGGGCGGTCTCCGCCGACTGCGCGGCCTCGTCCGCCGAACGCTTGGCCGCGATCGCCGACGCCTGCGCGGCGGCGGCGTGCTGGCCGGCGAGGTCCGCCGACGCGGCCGCCTGGTCGGCCCACCGCCGAGCCTCCTCCGCCGCGTTACGGGCCACCGCGGCGACCCGGTTGGCCTCGGCGGCGTCCGCCCGGGCGGTCTCCGCGTACTGCTGCGCCTGCTTGATCAGCGCGTGTACCGCGTCGACGTGGGTGGCCTGCTCGTAGTCCCGCTGCGCGGCCAGGTACCGGCCGGCGGCCAGGAAGTACGAGGCGTAGGAGCCGGGTCCGGCGAGTGCCACCTGCGCGGCGGCCTTCACCTCGGGGCCACCCGCCGCCATGATCCGGTTGATCTCCAGGCGGTCGTCGGCGGTCCGTGCCGGGTGCTGTCCGGCGCGCAGGAACTGGTGCGCGTCGGCGGGCGTGCCGGCCAGCGCCCGCTCCGCGGCGGCCCGCACGTTGGGCCCGGGGTTGGCGTTGAGGATCGCGAAGATCTTGCGGCGGTCCTCGGCGGCCTTGCCCGTGTACGCGCGAGTACGCAGGAAAGTGGCCACGGCCGCGTTGTCGCCGTCGAGCGCGGCGCGGGCGGCGGTCTTCTCCGGGCCGTCCGGCAGCGTGTCGACGAGCCGCCAGACCCGCTCCCGGTCGTCCTCACCGGCCGCGGCCATACGCCCGGTCGCGAGCCAGATCCGCATCTCGAACTCGTCGCCGGCGAGGGCGTCCTCGGCGGCGGCCCGGGTCCACTCGCCGCCGGTGGAGACCAGCGTCAGTGCGG
Source organism: Phytohabitans sp. LJ34 (assembly GCF_052068095.1). Classification (NCBI taxonomy): domain Bacteria; kingdom Bacillati; phylum Actinomycetota; class Actinomycetes; order Micromonosporales; family Micromonosporaceae; genus Phytohabitans; species Phytohabitans sp. LJ34. Next base: position 260,657 of record NZ_JBQHDG010000008.1, read on the forward strand.
CCCGGCGGCCCTTGTCGAGTACCACCGCGGTCGGCGCGCCGGGAGCGGCCGCCTCGGTGAGCAGCGTCCGCGTGGCCGGGGGCACCCGGTCCTGCTCCGCGGTGTCCCACAGCAGCTTGCGGTTCCAGGCGGTGTACTCACCCGCGTCGGTGCCGCGCGCCTGCTCCTGCGCGACGGCGTCCTGCGCGTCCTTGACCCCCTGCTCGGTCCATTCGGCGAGCCGGGCGGCGTCCTCCTGCCGGGCCAGCTGTTCCAGGGTCACGGCCTGGTTGGCGGCGGCGACGGCGACGTTGGCCGCCTCGACCGCGGCGGCCGCGTGCTTGGCCGACTCCTCCGCCGCCTTCTCCGCGATACCGGCCTGTTCGGCCGCGGTGTCCGCCGCCGCGGCGGCGCGCTCGGCGTGGTCGGCCGCCTGCGCGGCGAACGCGAACGCCTCGTCGGACGCGGCGGCCGCGGCGCGGGCGAACGACAGCGCCCGGTCGGCCGCGCGCGCGGCGGCGTGCGCCTCGCGCTGTGCGGCCGCGGCCGCCGCGCGGGCCCGCTCCGCCTGGGCCGCCGAAACCCCCGCGTGGTGGCTGGCTTCGTTCGCGGCGACGGCGGCGGCGTCCGCGTTGGCGGCGGCGCTGTGTGCCGACTGGGCCGCCGCCTGGGCCTGGGCGATCGCCCGGTCCCGCTCGGCCTTGATCTGCTGGAGCTCGCGTGCCTTGGCGGCCGCGTCCCGGGCCGCCTGCGCCGCCTGCCGCGCCGCCGCGGCCTGGCCGGCGTCGGTGCGCGCGTTCGCCGCCGCCCGCTGGGCGCGGGTGGCGGCCTGCGCGGTGAGCGACGCCGCCGCGGTGGCCTGCCGGGCCCCGTCGGCGGCGACCTGGGCCGCCCGCATGGCCGCGTTCGAGGCGGCGATCGCCTCGCGCCCCGCCTGCGCCGCACCCGCCGCCGCGTCCGCCGCCCGGCCGGCCGCCGCGGACGCCTTGCCCGCCGCGCCGCCGGCCGCCTCGGCCTCGGCCGCCGCCGTCTCCGCGGCCTTCTTCGCCTCGGCCGCGGCGTTCACCGCCCGTGCCGAGGCCTCCGCCGCGGCCAGCGACTCCCGCGCGGTGGTCTCGCCGGCCTGCTTGGCCTGCTCGGTCAGGCTCTTGATCGAGGCCATCTCGGTGTCCCGCGCGCGGGCCACGAACTGCCCGTACACCAGGAACTCGCGCAGCTGGTCGGCGCTGCCACCGAGCGCCCGCTGGGCGGCCGCGTCGAGGTTCGGACCGCTGGCGTTGGGGGCACCGGCCAGCATCCGCGTCGCGGCGAGGCGGTCGTCCGCCAGCTCGGCGGTGGCCCGGCCGGTCAGCAGGAACTCGGACCAGTCCGCGGCGTCACCGGCCAGCGCGGCTGCCGCCGCCTGCTTGGTCCGCGGGCCGCCGGCCTCCCAGACCCGGTGTACGCGCAGCCGCTCGTCCGCCGCCCAGGGCTGCTTCCAGCCCTCCTCGACGAACTGGCGCAGCTGCTCGGGCGGCCCGTCGAGGGCGCGCACCGCGGCCTCGCGTACCGCGGGGCCGTCCATCCCGGCCAGGACCTGCGCCGCGGCCCGGTCGTCGGCCCGCTGCGCGGCGACCCGGCCGGAGGCCAGGAACTCGCGCAGGTCGCCGTCCGAGCCGAGCAGCGCGGTCTCGGCCGCCCGGCGGGTCGAGGGGCCGCCCTCGGACAGCAGGAAGACGGCGAACCCCCGGTCGTATTCGACTTCGGCCGCGGCCGCGCGCTCCGGCGCGACGAGCAGGCCCCCGGCGAGGATCGCCACCACCGCGGCGGCGACCGCTCTTACCTTGGTCTTGCGCATGACGTACTCCAATCCACTGTGGAGGCGCGGGTCAGGCGATCGGCGGGGCGTACCAGCCCTGCATCTCGACGAGGAGGTGGGTGGTGCCGGGCCCGACGTTGCGGATCCGCACCTTGCCGTCCGTGCCGACCTTGACGGCGGTGAGTCCGGCCCGGACACCGCCCGGCGCCGGGTAGTTGCTCAGGGATGTCCCCGGCTCGGCGCCGCCCACCGGCCACGCGCGCAGGAACCCGCCGTGAGTGTTGTCGACCACGGTGAGGTTGAGCAGCGCGCCCCAGCCGGCCGGCAGCCCGAGCGGGACGTCGACGACACCGTTCGCCGCGACCGCGGGCCCGTTGTCGAGGCGGGTGTCCAGGATCCGGGTGGCGGGCGCCGTCCGCAGCCCGTAGCCGGTGGTGGCGGTGGCCGTGTGGTAGCCGGTGGCGGTGAGCACGAGGTGGATCGGGGCACCGCTGTTGTTGGTGAAGGTGGCCTTCCCGTCCGTGCCGAGCTTCACCGACACGGCGTGCGCGGTCTCACCCGGTACGAAGTCCATCGCGCTGCGGTTGTTGGCGCCGCCGGTCGGGTACACGCCCAGCCAGCCGCCGGCGGTCGCGCCGACGACGATGACGTCGAGGAAGGCGGCGCCGGCGCCGGCCGGTACCGCACCGCCGGTGGTGGCGACGTTGAACACGCGGCTGCCCCAGGCGGGGACGGCCCCGCCGCTGGTGCGGGTGTCGGCCAGGCGGGTGTGGTCGAGCGGCACGAAGCCACCGCCCGCGCCCCGCGTGTAGTAGCCCTGCACGTCGACGACGACGTCCGCGGCGCCGTGGTTGTAGACGGAGAGCTTGCCGTCCGCGCGCAGCGGCACGACCGCGGTGTTCGAGATGATCTCGCCGGGTTGGGCGTTCACCATGGACAGTGGCCCGCCCGGTGCGACTCCGGCGGGATACACGGTGAAGAACGTGCTCGTGCCCGCCGCCGGGACCGCGGTGACGTCGACGAGCACCGCGTGGGCGCCGGTCGCCGGCACCCCGCCGACACCCGAGACCTGGAACGTCGTGGTGCTCTGCGCCGCACGGGTGCCGGCCGTGGTGCCGATGCCGGACCGGGTGTCGAGCACCTGCGCGCTCGACGCGAGGCGCACGAACGTCTCGCGGAGCGTCTGGCGGATCCACTCCTTCGCGTCGTCGACGCGCGTCTGCACGGCGCCGCGGCGGGTCTCGGAGGCCGGGACGCCGAGGCAGCCGCCCGACCAGGACAGGCTGCTCACCGCGACGACCTCGAGGCCGGTGCCGGTCTGGCGCAGCGCCGGACCGCCGGCGTCTCCCGGACACACGGTCGCCGGAGCGGCCGCGTCGCCCGCCACGTCGATACTGGCGGCACCGACCGCCCGCACCGTGAACGTGCCGGAGTGCGCCTTCTCCGGCGCCCACTCGGTGGCGGTCCGGCCGTAGCCGGCGACCCGCAGCGCCTCGCCGACCTGCGGGGCGCCCGTGCCGACCCGCACCGGCGCCACGTCGGTCACCGGCTTGGCGAGGCGGGCGAGGAGGAGGTCGCGGTCGGGATGCCCCTGTATCTCGACCACCGGACGGTCGACGGTGGCGCCGACGCTCGCTCTCATGGGTACCAGCGGTGGCCCGCCCGGCACCGGCACCGCGCCGGTCAGGCAGGACTTCACCGTGAGTATCCACTCAGGATCGACGAGGGTACCGGAGCACCCGCGCTTCTCCAGACCCACGTCGAGGCGGGCCACGAACCCGTACGCCGCACCGGTGTCCGGTGCTCCGTCCGCGATGCCCAGTGCCGGGGCGGCTACCCAGCCGCCCGTCGCCAGCAGCGCCCCGGCCAGGAGCGCGGCGGCGATCGTCTTTCCATCAGTTGTGCGCACGGCTGATTTCCCCTCGCGAACAGGACGCCACGACGCCGCCGAACGCCGGCGGCGCGTACATGGCATCAGAGAGCTGCTTCATTTCGACTTCGCGCCGGATTCGCCTACCCGGCTGCGACGTACACTGTGGACCGTCACGGATGGTGAGGCGGGCGGCCGGAGCCGCCCGCCTCGGTGGTGGGTCAGCGCCGGCCGACGATGGTGACCTGCGCGGTGCCGTCCGGCATGCCCGCGATGGCGACGCCGCTGCCGTGCGCGGTGTCCGTGGTGCCCTGCCCGGCCAGCGGACGGAAGCCGGTCCAGTCGCCTTCCGCGTCCCGGATCTGGTGGTAGATCCCGCCGTCCGCACCGACGATCAGCACCTGCGCCGACTCATCCGGCGTCGCGGCGATCGCCACGTCACCGCCGCGGGCCGGGTCGGTCGTACCCATGCCGGCCAGGGGCCGGAACCCGCTCCAGCAACCGTCGGTGTCGGTGCACACCCGGACGAGGTTCGGGTCGGAGGCCGGGATGACGTAGCGCTCCGGGTAGCGGGCCTGGTGGTACACCCCGCCGTCGGCGCCGATGATGAGCACCTGGGAGGAGCCGTCCGGCATCCCGGCGATGGCGACCCGGCTGCCCTTCGCGGTGTCGGTGGTGCCGATCCCGGCCAGCGGGCGGAAGCCGGTCCAGTCGCCGTCCGGCTCGCGGATCTCGTGGTACACACCGCCGTCCGCGCCGATGATGAGGATCTGCGCGGAGCCGTCCGCCAGGCCGGCGATGGCGACGTCGCCACCCTTGGCCATGTCGGTGGTGTTCATGCCGGCGACCGGCGCGAACCCGGTCCAGTCGCCGTCGGGCTCGCGCACCTGGTGGTAGATGCCGCCGTCCGCGCCGACGATGAGCACCTGGGCCGAGCCGTCCGGCAGCCCGGCGATCGCGACCCGGCTGGCTTTCGCGGTCGCGGTGGTGCCGATCCCGGGCAGCGGCTGGAAGCCGGTCCAGTTGCCGTCGGCGTTGCGCACCTGGTGGTACACGCCGCCGTCCGCGCCGACGATCAGCACCTGCGCCGAGCCGTCCGGCAACCCGGCGACCGACATGTCCCGGGCGTCACCCGGCTGCGTCGTGCCGTACCCGGCCAGCGGCTGGAAGCCCGACCAGTTTCCGGCCGTGTCGCGCACCTGGTGGAACATCGGCCCGCCGGCCGGTGCCGGTGGCGCGCCGGTGTCGAACCGGTACAGGTCGTAGGTGCGCATCAGGTTGATGACCTTGCTGGCGTAGTTGGGGTCGGTGGCGTAGTGCCGCGCCACGGCCTGGATGAACCGGTCCGGGTCGTGCCGGTACGGCAGCGAGTCGGCGTACGTCGCGCTGGTCGTGAGCAGCCGGCCGTAGTCGCGGAACGAGTCGGTCATCGAGGCGTACACCCGGAAGTACGCGTGGACGGTGTGGCACCCGGGCGTGCACTCCTGGGTCGGGTAGTCGTGGCAGCCGGTCGCGATCGGGCCGGGCTGGCCGGCCGCCGTGCACTTGAAGCCGAAGTAGTTGCGGTCGTTGACGGACAGCCGGCTCTGCCCCCAGGCGGACTCCAGTATGGACTGTGCGACCGTGACGGACGCCGGGATGTCGTACTGCTGCCGGACGGTCTGCGCGGCCGGCCCGGCGACGGCGATGTAGTCGCTCTGCGGGCTCGCGCTGGCCGGTGCGGCGTGGGCGGTCAGGATGGCGGCGAACGCGAACGCCGCCGCGCCCAACGAGGCGGTGATTCTCATGATGTCCGGCTCCTAGCGCTTGCCGACGATGGTGACCTGGGCGGTGCCGTCCGGCATGCCCGCGATGGCGACGCCGCTGCCGTGCGCGGTGTCCGTGGTGCCCTGCCCGGCCAGCGGCCGGAAGCCGGTCCACTCGCCTTCCACGTCCCGGATCTGGTGGTAGATCCCGCCGTCCGCACCGACGATCAGCACCTGCGCCGACTCGTCCGGCATGCCCGTGATCGCCACGTCACCGCCACGAGCCGGGTCGGTCGTACCCATGCCGGCGACGGACCGGAAGCCGGTCCAGCAGCCGTCGAGGTCCCGGCAGACCCGGACGGTGTCGGAGTCGGAGTCCGGGATCACGCTGCCGGTGGGGTACCGCACCTGGTGGTACACGCCGCCGTTCGCGCCGATGAGCAGCACCTGTGACGTGCCGTCTTCGAGGCCGGCGATCGCGACCCGGCTGCCCTGCGCGGTGTCCGTGGTGCCCTGCCCGGCCAGCGGGCGGAAGCCGGTCCAGTGGCCGTCCGGCTCGCGGGTCTGGTGGTACACCCCGCGGTCGGCCCCGATGATGAGGATCTGCGCGGAGCCGTCCGGCAGGCCGGCGATGGCGACGTCGCCACCCTTGGCCATGTCGGTGGTGTTCATGCCGGCGACCGGCGCGAACCCGGTCCAGTTGCCGTCCTTGTCGCGCACCTGGTGGTACACGCCGCCGTCCGCGCCGATGATCAGCACCTGCGAGGAGCCGTCCGGCAGGCCGGCGATGGCGACCCGGCTGGCCTGGGCCGTGTCCGGGGTGCCCAGGCCGGGCAGTGGCTGGAAGCCGGTCCAGTTGCCGTCCGCCTTGCGCACCTCGTGGTACACGCCGCCGTCGGCGCCGACGATCAGCACCTGCGCCGAGCCGTCCGGCATGGCGGCCACGGACATGTCCCGCGCGTCACCGGGGAGCGTGGTCAGGTATCCGGCCAGCGGCTGGAAGCCCGACCAGTTTCCCTCCGTGTCGCGCACCTGGTGGAACATCGGACCGGACGGCGGCCCCGCCGGCGGCTGGGTGTCCACGACGCCGGGCGGCGAGACGTATCCGGAGATCAGCACGTTGCGGCCGCCCGCGCGGGCGGTCCTCGGGTCGATGGTGCGGCGCGCGACCCGGGCGCTGTAGTTGCCGTCGATCGTGGTGATCGAGCCGTCCGCGTTCACCGAGTACACAATGGACACGTGGCCGCCCTCGCCGGAGCCGGGCTCGCCGTAGACGACGATGTCGCCGGGGAGCGGGTTGCCCCGCTGGCCCGCCGGCCGCCGCTTGAACAGCCCGCGATCGACCCCCCACGTGCCGACCGCCGTGGCCACCCAGGAGGTGGGCGCGGGCGAGACCCCCGCGGTCTTCCAGACCCACTCGGCGAACATGGCGCACCACTCGTAGGTCCGGCAGGGGCCGTACTTCAGGCAGCCGCCGTTGCCCTCGCTGTTGCCGACCTCCGCGTTGGCCGTGTTGGCGATCGCTTGGCGGCTGGGCGCGGCGTACGCGTACCGGGCGCCGTCGGCGACGTCGTGCGCCAGGCCCGCGGTCACCGCCGCGCCGGAGAGCGCGGTGGCGACGGCCAGCGCGCCGACCAACCGCCGGGTTCTTTCTCGAACGGTCACGAGACTCCTCCTGTTTCACGCGACGACGCTCGTCGTCGCGCACCACGGTGGAGGCCGTCGCTGGAGCGGCCCTTCAGCGGCGCAGCAGGCCGGCTTCAGCCCGCCTGTACAGCCAGCTCGAGCCGTTCGCGGCTGCCGCACCGCTCGAACGTCGCGAGTGCCAGCGCACGCGTTTCGCCGGCGGCGGCGTGGTCGCCGCGGCGCCGGTACACCTCGGCCAGGTCGCGCTCGGCGCGGGCCCGGAACAGGTCCAGGCCCATCGCGGCCCAGTGCTCCCGCGCGGCGCTCAGGTGCTCGGCCGCGCGGTCGAGGTCGCCGCCGGCCAGGTGCAGCTCGCCGATCGTCCGGCGCACGAGCGCCTCGCCGAAGCGGTCGCCGAGGGTGGTGCAGACGGCCAGCGCCTCGCGCAGGGGCTCCGCCGCCGCCCCGATCCGCCCCTGTCTGATGTGGACTTTCGCCAGGCACTGCCGGCCGTACGCGACGAGCAGGTCGTCCCCGATGCCGGCGAGCATCGCGATCGCCTCCACCGACAGCCGCTCGGCCTCGGCGAGCGCCCCGGCCGCCCGGTGGGTGAGCGCCATCGAGCGCAGGGTCAGGCCCTCGCCGCGCGGGTCGCCGGTCGCCCGGTACGCGGCCAGCGCGCGCTCCAGCACCGCCAGCGAGCCGGCGATGTCGCCGACCTCCCGGTCGACGTAGCCGATGCCGTAGGCGCACTCGGCCAGGCCGGCGCGGTCGCCGAGCCGCGCGTACAGCACGCCGGCCTCGTCGAGCAGCTGCCGGGCCGGCCCGAAGCGGCCCAGCTCGCGGTACGCGGCGGCGACACCGATCAGGCAGTCCGCCTCCCCGCCCACGTCGCCTTCGGCGCGGAACGTGGCGAGCGCCTGCCCGTACAGGTCGGCGGCGTCGGCCAGGCGGTCCTGCTGGTACCGCAGCTGCCCGAGTCCACGGAGGAGGATCGCCTCGCTGAGCCGGTCGCCGGCCGTACGCGCGGCGCCGAGTGCCGCCTCGTGCGTGCGCCACCAGGCGTCGAAGCTGTTGCGCAGGCGGAACGAGGACAGCAGCGCCGCGCTCAGCTCGCAGGCGAGCCGGTGCAGGCCGAGCTCGCTGGCCCGCACCACGGTCCGCACCAGCACGGAGCGCTCCTGCTCCAACCAGGCCGGTACGTCGTCGGGCAGCGGGACCGCCAGGGTGCGCGCCGGTCGCGCGCCCAACGCGCCGCGGCCACCCCCGCCCGGCGTGCGGATCCGCAGCTCGTCGATCAGGCCGAGCAGCAGCCCGCCGAGGCGTTCGACGGCCCGGCGCTGTTCCTCGGTGGGCTCCTCGGCCTCGGCCCGTTCCCGGGCGAAGAGTCGGGTCAGCTCGTGGATGACGTATCGCGGGTGGCCGTCGACGGCGACCCCGGTGGCGTCGATGAGCAGGGCGTCGGTCAGCAGGTCGGCGACGTACTCCGCCTTGGCCGCGGTGACGTCGAGCAGCGGGGCGAGCAGCCACGGCGAGAACTGCGCCGGGCCCACGACGCCGAGCCGGCGAAACGCCAGCCGCACCGGGTCGGCCATGCCGGCGTAGCTGAGCTGGAGGCTGGCCCGGACCTCCAGGTCACCGGCGACGAGCTCGTCGAGGCGCCGGTGCTCGTGGCGGAGCCGGCCGGCGAGCACGCTCAGCGGCCACCGCCGCCGCAGGGCGAGCCGGGCGCCGACCGTGCGGATGGCCAGCGGCAGCCCGCCGCACAGCTGGACGATCTCCTCGGCCGCGTCCGGCTCCGCCGAGGTCCGGTCGGCGCCGACGAGCCGGGCCAGCAGCCGGAGCGCGTCGTCCGGCGCCAGGACGTCCAGGGTCAGGTGGCACCGCGCCTCCAGGCCCAGCAGCGCGGTGCGGCTGGTGAGCACGACCCCGCCGCCGCCGTGCGCCGGCAGCAGCGGCCGGATCTGCGCCTCCGAACCGGCGTTGTCGAGCACGACGAGCACCCGCCGGCCGGCGATCCGGCTGCGGAACAGCGCACCCCGTTCCTCCACGGACTCGGGCAGCTGCGCCGCCGGCTCGCCGAGCGCGCGCAGGAACGCGCCGAGGACCTCACGGGTCTCCGCGGGGCCGGCGCCGCCGAACATCGCGTACAGCTGCCCGTCCGGGAACGCGTCGCTCACCCCGTGCGCGACCGCCGTGGCCAGCGCGGTCTTGCCGCTGCCCGCCTTGCCGGTGATGACGCAGCACACTGGACGGTCGCCGGTGGCCGCCGTGCGCAGCGCCTCGGCGAGCGCCGCCGCCTCCGCGTCGCGGCCGACCAGCTCGCCCGCCTGGGTCGGCAGCTGGCGGGGTACCTGATCGGGCGTGACCGGCTCGGCCGGCGGCGGCGCCTTCCTGGCGGCCGGTTCGCCGGTCAGGGCCGAGTCTTCCCGCAGGATCGCCTGGTGCAGGCGGCGCAGCTCCGCGCCGGGCTCGACACCGAGCTCGTCACGGAGCACCTGCCGGGCCCGCCGGTACGCCTCCAAGGCGTCGGCGGGGCGCCCCAGCCGGTACAGCACGAGCATCTGCTGCGCGCGCAGCGTCTCCCGCAGCGGGTACGTGGCGACGAGGGCGGCGAGCTCGGCGGCCAGCGCGGCCAGCCGGCCCAGCCGCAGCTCGGCCGCCACCCGCTCCTCGATGACGGTGAGGCGCAGCTCGTCCAGTCCGTTCGCGGCCTGCCGCAGGATCGCGCTGTTGAGGCCGTCGAGCGCCGGTCCCCGCCAGATGTCCAACGCGGACCGGAGCGTCTCGGCCGCCGGCCCGTACCGGCCCTCGGCGGCGGCCGCGCGCCCGTCGGCGGCGAGCGCCTCGAAGCGGGCCACGTCCACGGCGTCCGGCACCACGTCGAAGAGGTAGCCGGGCGGGCGGGTCACGATCACCTGCCGCCCGCCGGTGTGCAGGGTGCGCCGCAGGTTCGAGACGTACGTCTGCACCAGCGCCGCGGCCGTCGCCGGCGGCGCGTCGCCCCAGATCGCGTCCACAAGGGACGCCGTCGACACGATCCGGTTGGCCCGCAACAGCCCGGCGGCGAGCAGTGCCACCGGCTTACCGGCGGTCAGCTCCAGCCGCCGGCCGTCCAACCAGACCTCAGGTGCCCCGAGGAGGCGGAATTCCATCGATCCCCCGTGCCGCCGCCAGCCGGCCGTACCGGGCGGATCCCGCGCCGGTCACGAACGCCCAGTACCGCTCCCCCACCGACCAGTGCCACCACTCGGTGGGGTAGTTGACGAAGCCGCCGACGCCCATCGCCGCCCGCAACGTCGTGCGGTTGGCGCGGCTGCCCGCGGTGATGTTCGGCGCGTCCGTGTAGCAGGCGCCGTCACTCTCCTCGGGCGAGGCGTTGACCTCGGTGCCCATCCAGCAGAGCGATCCGTCCGGGCCGCGCAGCGTGACGTCGACCGCCCCGCCGGTCGGGTGCGGCGCCACCTCCGGCGGCGCGATGTACGCGCTGGCCCGCTCCCGCACCAGCGCCGCCGGCAGGCCCGGGTATCGCCCGGTCAGGAACCCGACGTGCTCGGCGAAGTACCGCTCCTGGAGCTCCGGCGGGCGGTAGCCCTCGACGAGCACCAGCCGGTATCCCGCCGGCAACGCCCGTTGCGCGGCCCGCAGCCGCCCGGCGACGCCGATGCGCACCTGGGCGTACCAGCCGTCGGGGTCGGCCTGCCGGTCGTCCACATCGAACTCCCCCACCGTCCGCAGGTCGACGAGTGGCTCGCCGCAATCCCGCACGGGCACGGCCGCGATCCGCTCGTCGCTGAGCAACACCATGTCGGTCACCGGTCCTCCGCTCGCCTCCCCAGGCGGGCATGCTGACCTGGGCGGCTGGAGGACCGCTGCAATCGCTCTGCAACGAGGCGACCGTAACGCGCGCCGCCTTCAATTCGACTTCACGGCCGGCGAGCACCCGCGGTGTTGCCCACGCGCGCCGGGCCCGGCCGCGCTCGGCGGCCGGGCCCGGACGGAGGGATCCGTCAGTACGGGTTGTAGAGCGTCTGGTCCTCCATGAATTCCACATGGCTCTGGCCGACGAACGTGCTGCCGAATAGCTGGAGCTCGAGATTGTAGAAGTTCGGATAGCTGCTTTCGCCCGCGGCCGTGCCGACGGACGAGTAGCAGGGCTGCGTGGTCGAGCTCCCCGTGTAGGACGCGTGGACGGTGGCGAGCGGCGTGGCGTGGCGCTGGCCACCGCTGTAGGTCACATTCGCCGAGATCCGCATGTACGGCAACTGGTAGCTGGACTGCCGGCAGAAGGTGAACGAATACCGGAACGCGCTGCCGCCGTCGTCGAACTGCACCGAGCCCTCCGCCCGACCCAGGTTGAGCGTGTAGCCGTTGAAGTAGCCCACGACCTGGATCGTCACGGGAACGGTGGTGCCCCACGCCGCCTGCGCCGGGCCGACGGGCGCCAGAACGCCCGCCAGCAGCACGAGCGACGTGACAAGCGACCTCAATAAGCCGCGCCGCTTGGTGGATGACATGTGTGAGCCTCCCCTTTTCACCGACACGAGACAAGCACCGATCTGACGACAATCGTCTCAGCGATGACTTGAAATCAGCTAAATAGCTACTCGACTTTTCTGCATCCCGCACACTTCTACTTCTGCATCACGAAGATCGCCCTATCGTTAATAGCACAAGGCCATGTGGAGTTACATCAGTCGATCGATCCTGTTGCCACCCATTGACGCCTATCACACTGTTGACCATGATTCTTCGACGCGGGGCATTCCGCCGCCCCCTCCTCGTCGCCACCGCCGCCCTGACCGGCGCGCTGATGGCCCTAGCACCGGCCGCGGTCGCCAATGCCGCCACGGCCACGTACGCGCGCACCAGCAAGGTGCACAACGGGCACACGTTCCACATCCTGACCTTCGTGGTCACGAACGACACCAGCGAACCCGACTACGACTGGCGGGTGGAGTTCGACCTGCCGCTGGACACCTGGCCGACACCGTGGCCGTCGCCGTTCGTCCGGATACAGATCGCCAACATCCCGAACGGCCGCCACATCACGGTCAGCCGGGCGTCCACCGACCCGTACCCGATCCGGCCGGGCGGCACCTTCCAGATCACCCTGCCGTTGGGAGGCATCGGCAGCCCGCCCACCAACTGCGTCGTGAGCGGCACCGCCCCGTGCGCGGACGTCACCCCGTAGCCACCGGCAAACCTGGTACCCGGCCACCCTCCCAGGGCAGCCGGGTACCACCGCGTACAGCCCTCGACACGGGCAGCCCGGAGACGTTGTCAGCCTTGGGCCGGGCCGGTGAAGGTCTGGCGCAGCGCCGGGTCGAGTGACCGACCGGTCGCCGGCTCGACGAACAGTTCGGCGAGCAGGAGGTCGGCGGCGTGGGCTGGATTGACGCCCGACTCCTTGCGCCCGAGGGCCTGTAGCACGCCGCCGAGCCGCAGGGCGGCGCCCGCGACGCCGGTGGGAAGGCGAGCGACGCGGCGTCGCCGGCCGACCGCCTCGGCGATGCGCGCGACCATGTCGCGCCAGGTCAGGTTTTCGTCCGCGACCGGGATGTCGCCGCCGCTGCGCTGCTCCAGGGCGTCGACCGCGACCTCGGCCACGCCGCGCGCCGAGACCGCGGCGGTCCCGCCGGTGGGCACGACGAGGGGTAGTCGGGACCTGGCCCACCGGTCCAGCGGACCGGACCAGTTCGGCAGCCGGTCGCCGGCCCGGCCGAAGACGAACGGCAGCTCGATCACGGCGACCGGAAGGTCGGCGCCGGCGGCCGCGCGTCCCTCGCGTGCCTGCTCGACCCGGCACCGGATGTAGGTGTGGCGGGCCGCGAGTCTCCACTGTGGATGCAGGCGGTCGAAGTAGGTGTAGTAGGAGCCCATGACGACCCCGCGGGTGAGCCCCTCCTGCCGGGCCGCGGTGAACAGGCGCACCACCGGCTCGACCATGCTCCGGCGAAACACCGGATAGATCGGCTTGCGCAGCGGTCGCTGCTCGTCCGTGCGGGCCGCGTACACCACACCGTCGTGGCCGGCGAGGAGTGCCCGCAGCTCGTCGACCGAGGCGGACCCGAGATCGAGCACCTGATCGACGCCCGGATGCGCGGTGCGCGCCACCGCGGTCGCCGCGTGTCCCCGCTCGCGCAGCACGTCTACGACGTGAGCGCCGATCAAACCACTGCCACCCACCACGACGATCCGCATCAGCGCGACGACCACCACGTCGACGGCGCCGCGGCGGCGAAGCCGAGCGACTCGTACAGCGGCCGGCCCAGTCGCGAGGACGTGAGCGTGACCGGCAGGTCCACCAGAGGAGCGAGGGAGCCGAGCATCACCGCCCGCCCCACGCCGCGGGAGCGGAAGGCCGGCGGCGTGCCGACCCAGTAGTGGCTGCCGAAGCCGTTCGCCACGACGGTGACGCACGCACCGGCGACCTCGCCGTCGAGGTGGGCGACGAACACGTCCACACCGGGCTGGTCGAGCAGCGCCATCGGAAACATCTCGCCGCCGCGATAGGGCTCGAACCTGGTCAGCTCGAAGCCGGAGATCACGGCACGCTCGGCCCCGCGCAGGTCTTCCTCGTCGCGCACCCGGGTCACGCTCATCGCCGGTGCGGCGACCGGGCCGGGCTGTCGCAGCATGACCGGCATCTGCCAGCTGCGCATGCCCAGGTGGCTCAGATCGGTCGCGCTGAACGGATCCTCGGCGTCCACCGGGCCCGGGGCCTGGCGGGCCAGCTCGGTGATCTCGGCCAGCGCGCCCGCGTCGAGGTCGGGCTCCTGGATCAGCACGCGCGTGCCCGCGCGCTCGTCACCGGCGACGGCGAGGAAGCCGGGACGGCGGATCACCTCGTGGCCGCGCGACCGCCCGGTGGCCGCCCAGAAGGCGGCGGAGTTACGGGCCTGTAGCAACGGCGCCCCGGCCAGGCCTACGGTGTCAGCTCCGCTCGTCATGGTGGCCATCCTGCCTGGTCGATCCTCCCGCCCCTGCCCCGGGTCGATAGCGCGGCGAGACCCGGAAGATAACCGGCGGCTCGAAAGTGCCCGTATGAACGAGGATTCGCTTGATCCCGATGTGGTCGAGCGCTTGTTGGGCTTGCCGCCCGGCTTGCCGGCTTGGCAGGCGGCGGACGCGGCCAGTCGCGCGCGGATCCTCGCCACCTGGCTGTCCTCCGCCACCCTCCGGGGTATCGCGATCGGTGCGGGCGCACGGTCCTACCTGGACCGGGTCCGGCGTCGCGTGGCGGAGCTGCACGGGCTTGGCGACCGGTTGGCGACGGCTTACGGGCTGCGGGTGCTGAAGGGCGCGCGGATCGCCGCATACATGCCGCCCGGCCTGCTGCGGCAGTCGGGCGACTGCGACCTCGTCGCACCCGACGAGGACGCCCTGTGGAACGCCGCGCTGGACCTGCGCGAGCGTCTCGGCGCGGTGCCGCGGTGCGTCAGCGTGCTCCGGTCCGGCGGGGAGACGCACGTCGCGGTGTTTCTGAAGTGGCCCGCCGAGGAGCCCTTCCTGGACAAGCCGATGGGCGTCGACATCACCACCTACGCGTTCGGCGGGGATCTCAAGCGTGTCCCGCTGCGCGTGCGGGCACCCGGGCCGGACGACCTGGCCGGTCTGTTCGCGGTGGCCGAGGAACGGTTCCAGCACAAGTTCCGGGCGAAGGACCGGCTCGACCTGCTGGTCCTCGCGCGGGCCCTGGAGTCGCGGCTGGGTGACCGGCTCGCCGACGTGGTCTGCGGCCACGCGGCGGAGCTGGCGCTCGCCCCGGAGCTGTGCCGGCTCGTCGCGAGCACGGACGAGCGGGTGCCGCTCTCCGCGGCCTGGGGACACACCTTGGCGCGTCTGCGGCCACTGGCGCGGGAGGAGACGGCCCGGCGCCGGACGGGTCGACCGGGTATCTACGCCACACGATTCGGACTACCGCTGGACGCGGCGCGAGGCGAGGGGCCGCGGCTGGTGGTACACCGCCGGTCCGGTTTGGACCTGGCCACGACGCCGATGGGGACCTGCCTGCTGCTGGAGCGGCCGGAGGTCACCGACGAGGACCTGACGCGGGCCGTCGAACACGCCCGCGTCCTGTCAACGGCGAGCGGTGGGAGGGAGGTGGACCGATGCGGCACATTGTCGACGCACAGTTCCGGGTGAAGAAGGCGGGCTCGAAGCCAACCGGCTCGAAGCCGTCCGGCACGGCGGGCACGACGAGCTAGCGGCCTGCTGACACGCGTGCGCCGCGGCCCGGCTGCTCCTTCCCGCCGGTCCGCGGCGCACACCAATCGACGACGAGGATGGAGGGCCAGTGATCACCGAGAGCACGGTGCGCACGTACCCGTTCAGTGTTCCGCACAAGCTCGATGTCGACCCGCTCCTGGAGGAGCTGCGCGAGCACGAGCCGGTGTCGCGGATCAAGCTGCCGTACGACGGCGAGGCCTGGCTGGTCACCCGTCACGAGGATGTCCGGTTCGTACTGTCCGACCCGCGGTTCAGCCGGGCTCAGGCGACCGGCCCCGGCGTCCCGCGGATGAAGCCCTTGCCCAGCGGGCAGGCGTCGATCCTGCTGACCGACCCGCCCGACCACACGAGACTGCGCCGGCTTGTGGCACAGGCGTTCACGACCCGGCGGGTGGAGCAGCTGCGGCCACACGTGGCGGCACACGCGGACGAGTTGCTGACCGCGATGGCCGAGAACGGCGCACCGGCCGACCTGGTGCGGCACTTCACGCTGCCGCTGCCCACGATGGTGATCTGCGAACTGATCGGCGTCCCGTACGAGGACCGGGGCCGGTTCCGGGGCTGGGTCGTGGCGTTGACGTCCACGACCGCGTGTACGCCCGAAGAGGTCGACCAGGCGATCGACGAGTTCTCCGACTACGTCGCCGAGCTCGTGGCGGAACGCCGCGAACGTCCCACCGACGACCTGCTCGGCGCGCTGGTCCGCGCCCGCGACGACGGCCGGTTGCTCAGCGAGGAGGAGCTCCTCACGTTCGTGGGCGTGCTGCTCGTGGCCGGGCACGAAAACACGGCGAACCAGCTGGCCAACATCATCTACACGCTGCTGGCCCGCCCCGGACTTCTGGATCGGCTGCGTGGCATCCCGCCGGAGCTGTTTCCCACCGCCATGGAGGAGTTGCTCCGCTACGTCGTGATCGGCACCGGGGTGAGCCTCGCGCTGATCGCCAAGGAGGACGTGACGATCAGCGGTGTGCTGGTCCGTCGCGGCGACGCCGTGATGGTCTCCACCGCGGCGGCCAACCGGGATCCGCGCGTGTTCCACGACCCCACCACGCTCGACCTCGGTCGCACCCCGAACCCGCACGTCGTCTTCGGCCCCGGCGTGCACCACTGCCTCGGCTCGTCACTGGCGCGCATGGAGCTCCAGGAGGCCATCCGCGCGCTGATGGACAAGTTCCCCGCGCTGCGGCTCGGCGTGGAGGTGGAGGACGTGCCGTGGAAGGCCGGCCTGTCCGGGCGCGGACCGGCCGAGCTGCCGATCGCCTGGTGACCGGTGACTTCACCAGGCTGTGGACCGCGACCACCGCCAGCCTGCTGGGCGCCCGGATCGCGCAGATCGGGATCCCGCTGCTGGCGGTGCGGGGGCTCGGCGCGACACCGCTGGACATGGGCGTGCTCGCGGCGGCGCAGACCGTCGGGGTCCTGCTGGTCGGGTTGCCGGCCGGGGTCGTCGTCGACCGCGTCCGGCGCCGGCCGTTGATGATCGCCGCCTCCCTCGCCCGCGTGCTCGCGCTGCTGACCGTCCCGGTGGCGCTCGCGGCCGGGTGGCTCACCCTGGGTCAGCTCGTCGCCGTGGCCCTGGTGATGGGCGTCGCCACGGTGTTCTTCGACCTCGCCCAGCAGGCCTACCTGCCCGCGCTCGTACAGCCGGACCGGCTCGTCGACGCCAACGCCCGGATGCAGGCGAGCCAGTCGGCCGCCACGGTGTCCGGGTCGAGTGCCGGCGGCGTGATGGTGGCCGTCGCCGGTGCGGGCGGCACCCTGCTCGGGTCGGCCGCCCTGCTGCTCGGCTCCGCGGCCACCCTGCGCGGGATGCGGTGCGATCCGGAGCCGGCCCGGAGCGGATCGGGTAACCGGGCGGTCCTCGCCGGAATGGTCGACGGGCTACGGTGGGTCGGCCGGGATCCGGTGCTGCGGGCGATCGCCTGCTGCTCCAGCTGGGTCAACCTGTGGATGTCGATGCTGGCGGCCCTCGCGGTGTACTTCCTGACCCGCGACATCGGCCTGTCGCCGGGGGCGGTCGGTCTGATCCTCGGCGCGACCGGTGCCGGCGGGCTGGCGGCCGCGGCGACCGCGCGGGTGTGGACGGCACGCCTCGGCTCGTACCGGACGATCTGGCTGTCCCTTGTGGCCACCCAACCGCTCGCCTTCCTGCTGCCCCTGACCGGGCCGGGTTGGCGGGCCGTCCTGTTCGCCGCCGGCTGGTTCGGTCTCGGCTACGGCGGCGCCCTCTACAGCGTCACCCAGCTGAGCCTCCGCCAGGTCATCTGTCCACAGGGGACGCTCGGCCGGGTGGGCGCGGCCATCCGGGTGCTCGCCTGGGCTTCGGTGCCGGTGGGTGGCATGGTCGGCGGGGTTCTCGGCACGTGGCTGGGTGCCCGCGGTGCCCTCTTCGCCGCCGCCGCCGGCATCAGCGTGTCGGCGCTCTGGCTGCTGCGCTCGCCGCTGACCCAGACCGCTACCGCAGGATCGGTTCGATGAGGCTCGTGGCGGCCAGCGCGTCGGCCACCCCGGCGGGCGAGTCGCCGGCCACGATGACGTAGCCGATCCGGTCGTACGCGTTTCGCGGCCGGTCGACCGCGGTGCCCGGACGCATCGTGACCGCCGCGCGCACCACGCCGGGATGCCGGCGGGCCTGTTCGATCCCGGTCACGCCCGCGAAGACGCCCCGCCGGGGCGCGGTGACGAACCGGATCCCGGCCCACCGGCCGGTGCGCATCTCGGGCAGCCGGAGTGGCTCGCCGGTGGCGCAGCGCAGCTGTTGCTCGATGAGGTCGACCCCGGTCGACAGCCGGACCAGCTCGGGGATCATGCCGCCGGCGAGCCGGCAGTTGAGCTCGATCACGACCGGGCCGTCGGGGCCGAGCCGCAGCTCGGTGTGCGTCGGTCCGAAGTGGACGCCGGTGGCGTCGAGGACCGCGCGGGCGGCGCCGACCAACGCCTCCCCGGTCGCCGCGTCGACGTCGGCCGGGTAGACGTGGCCGGTCTCCACGCAGTACGGGGACGGGCTCACCGCCTTGCGGGTGACGCCGACGCAGTGGGCCCGCCCGCCCGCGCTGAACATCTCGACGCTGAACTCCGCGCCGTTGACGTACTGCTCGACGAGCGCCGCCCCGGCCGCCGGCTGGCCGCGTACGTTGGTCCGGACCGCCAGGATCGTCGCCGCGTGCACGATCCCCTCCGCCACCTCGGTGCAGATCCGGACGTTGACCGAACCCGAGTCGTCGACCGGCTTGAGCACGTACGGCGATCCGGTGTGTGCCACCGCCGCCGGCACCTCGCCGGGCGACCGCACCTCCGCGAACCGGGGCTGGTGCACGCCGCGAGCCGCCATCGCCCGGCGCACCGCGGCCTTGTCGCGGCAGACCCGCACGACGTCGGGCGGGTTGCCGGGCAGGCCGAACGCCTGTGCCACCTCCGCGACCGCCTGGAGATAGAACTCGCTGGTCGTGGTCACGCCCGCCACGTCGGGCACGCGCGCGGCCGCGCGCAGCAGCTCGCCGGCGTCGTTGGTGTCGCAGCCGACCACCTCCGCGCCGGTGTCGTCCAGGCCCCGGTAACGGCCGGGGTCACCGGTGAGGAACACCGGCTCCAGCCCGAGGCGTCGCGTGATGTCCAGCGCGAGCATCCCGGTGCCGGTGGTGTTCGACTCAACGAACAGCAGCCGCCTGGGCAACCCGACTCCTCTCCGCTTCCGGCGGCACCAGCGCGCGGGACCACGCGCCGACCTCGGTCCGCCAGGTCACCAGCTCCGGCTCGTCCCGGGTCGCCAGCTCGTGCAGCCGGTGCTCGCGGCGGTAGTCCTCGCTGTAGACGCTCGCGTGGTAGCGGTCGCCGCGGTCCGGGAGCAGGCCGACGACGCTCGCGCCGGGACCGCGCTCGCGGGCCAGGTGCCGCAGCACGCGGTACACCGAGCCGGAGGTGTTGCCGCCGAAGATGGCCTGCTCGGCGGCGAGCCGCGAGGTCGCCTCGAACGCCTCCCGGTCGTTGAGCCAGTGCACCTCGTCGATCTGGTCCAGGTCGAGGTTGGCCGGGATCAGGCTGTTGCCCAGCCCGCTCTGCAACCGCTTCGGGCGGTCGGGCTGTCCGAACAGGACACTCCCGGTGCAGTCGATGCCGACCACCCACAGGCGGTCGAGGTGACGGCGCAGCGCACGGGCGGTGCCGCACAGCGAGCCGCCGCTGCCGACCGTACCGACGAGGACGTCGATCCGGTCGAGATCGGCCAGCAGCTCCTCGGCCAGCGCCCGGTACGCCAGCGGGTTCTGCGGGTTGCGGTACTGCTGCGGGCAGAACGCGCCGGGCAGCTCGGCCATCAGGTCGGCGAGCCGCTCCAGCCGCGCGCTCTGCCAGCCGTTGCCGGTCATCCGCGGCACGACGTGCACGGCGCAGCCCAACGCCTGAAGCTTGGTCAGGGTCATCGGGTCGATACGCGGGTCGGTGACGATGTGCACGGGGTGGCCGAGCGCGGTGCCGACCAGGGCCACGCCGAGCGCCATCGTGCCCGACGAGCTCTCCACGATCGCGGCTCCCGGCGCCAGCTCCCCGGTCTCCCGCGCGTGCAGGATCGCCTGCCGCGCCACGCGGTCCTTCATCCCGTAGAGGTTCTGCATCTCCAGCTTGGCGTGGCAGACCGCGTCGCCCGGACCAAGGCGGAGCTGGACCAGCGGAGTGTGCCCGACGGCGGCCACGATCGATGCGAATCGCATGGGACCAGCGTGGGAGCAGACGGTATCGCCGGGCTATCGCCACCGTTCCGGCCAGCGATGGTCAGACGAAGGGCCAGCAATAGTCGCCGTTCGTTGGGTACGAGGTAACCGAAAGTCCGAACCGGATAGGAGCCCAACGTGTCTGTCACGCGATCCAGCGCCGCACTCGCCATGACCACCCCGAAGGACACCCACTGGGGCAAGACCCTCTGACCGTCCGCGCGACTCCCGCCGAGGTCGGGCCGCTTCAGCGCCCGTGACCTCGAGGCATTTCAAGATTCTGAGCTACCGCGATGTCCGCCGTGGTCCGGACCGCTGCTCCCGCGGCCTCACCCATCCGCTGTTGGTCGCTCACCCTTTCGCTGTAGAGCTGCCCCGCTTCTGCGTGCGCGTCACCGGGGCGGACGCCGAGATCGACGCTTTCAGGACGCCTTCGCCGCCAGCTTTAGGCCGTTTGTCGCCTTCTCGCAGGCAGCCGGGGACGACCCAAGTAGATCAAGAAGACTCATGGTCGCCGGGGCAACCACTCGACTTTCGCGATTTCAGGCGGGCGTGGGGCCCGGCCGAGCAAGGCTCCGCAAGCCCGGTGTCTCTCGCGCTTCGGTGATGCCTTCCAGATCATGGCCCGATGTTCCCGTCACGTGGGAGATGCGAGACCGCGGCGGCCGCATCGCATGATCGTTAGCCCGATAGGGGCGTGCTCTTCGCCGTGTCACGCCCATTTCGGGCTAACGATCATGGTGCCGCCCACCTGCCGAGCCACATCCCCAAACCGAACCAAGCCGGGGACGGCCCGGCCGGAGCCCGAGGCCCCGCCGGAGGCGCAGCAGTAACCGCAAGCAACAGCGGACGGGTGAGGCCGCGGGAGCAACGGAGAGCGACCACGACGGACATCGCGGTAGCCCAAAATCTTCTGGGAAAGAAGTCCGCGGCGCTACCCGGCGGCGGCGCGGGTTTCGGCGAGGAGTTGCTCGGCTCGGGAGAGCCAGGGTGTGGCGCCGATGCGGGCGAACCAGTCGCGCGCGGCGGTGAGCCGTTCCAGAGCTTCCGCGAGCCGGCCGGACGTGCGGTAGGCGTCGCCGAGTGCCAGCAGGACCTGGGCGACCAGCAGCGACTCCCCCGCCTCTGCGGCCATCAGCTGCGCCGCCCGCAGGCTCGACTCGGCCTGGCCGATCTCGCCGAGCCGCACCTTGACGAGGCCCAGCCCGTATCGGGCGAAGGCGGCGCCGACGCGGTCGCCGGTGGCGTCGACGATCTCCAGTACGGACTCGAACGCGCTGGCGGCACGGGTGTACTGGCCCTGGTGGTGGTAGGTCTCGCCGAGGCGGTACAGGGCCTGCGCGACCACCCGCTTGGCCTGGAGCTTTCGTGCTATCTCCAGCGCCGTCCCGAGGAGCCGTTCCGCCTCCTCGTACTCTTCCGCCTCGACCTTGACCTGCGCGATGTTGGTGAGCACGTGCGCTTCCGCGATCGTGTCGCCGGCTCGCCGCAGGTCGTCGAGGGAGCGTTCGTACCGCGCCAGCGCGCCCGCGGCGTCGCCGCGCACCCGGTCGATGTACGCGAGGTTGCGCTCGGCCAGCCCGCGTCCGTGCTCGTCGCCCAGCTGGGTGAACATCTCCGCCGCGGTGCCGAGGCGCTGCGCGGCGTCGTCGAAGCGCTTTTCCAGCATGTTGAGCGAGCCGAGCGAGTAGAGCATCGCCGCCTCGCCCCGGCGGTTGCCGGCCTTGCGGGTGGCGGCCAGGCCGACGTAGTGGGTCTCCCGCCAGTCTTCGTGGTAGCTGCGCGCCTCGAAGAGCGTCACCAGGCTCATCGCCAGGTCCCAGCAGAGCTCGTCGAGCCCGGCTTCGGCCGCCTGCCGGACGGCGGCGACGAGTGCGGACCGCTCCCGCTCGTACCAGTCGAGGGGCTCGGCGAGCAGCTCGTCCGTCCCGGGGACAGGCCAGGTCGCGGCCGTCCCGTGCAGGATCGTGAAGTCGCCGCCGTACTCGCGGCGGTGCGCCTCACCGGCCAGGTGGAGCCAGGCGCCGTTTACCCGGCGCAGCGCCGCGCGCCGCTCCTCCGGCGCCTCCGCGACCGCGAGACGCTCCCGCGCGTACACGCGGATCAGGTCGTGGAGGCGGTATCGGACGCCGTGCCGCCCGGTCCGCTCGACGTCCAGCAGGCGGGCGTCCACCAGCGCGTCGAGCGCGTCTTCCGCGTCGTCGGCCGGCTCGTCGAGCAGCGCGCCGGCGGTCCAGGAGTCGAAGTCGGACGCCTCCAGCACGCCCAGCCGCCGGAACAACCGCTTGGCGCGCTCGTCGAGCGCCTCGTACGAGACGGCGAGGCTGGACCTGACGCCGTGCCCGCCGTAGTCGAGCTCGTCGAGCCGGCGCCGCTCGTCTTCCAGCCGGGCCACCAGCCGGGCGAACGTCCAATGTGGGCGGGCGGCCAGCCGCGCGCCGGCGATCCGGAGGGCGAGGGGCAGCCCGCCGCAGCGCCGCACGAGCGAGCGCACCTCCTCCGGCTCCGCGTGCACGCGATCCTCGCCGGCGACCTTGCTCAGCAGCTCGGTCGCGCGGGTCAGGTCGAACACGGCGACGTCGACCCGGTGCGCGCCGGCGAGCCGGGTCAGCCGTGGCCGGCTGGTGACCACGATCGCGCTGGTGCCGGTGCCGGGGAGCAGGGGGGCCACCTGGTCTTCGTCGGTGGCGTCGTCGAGGACGACGAGCACGCGGCGGCCGGCCAGCCGGTCGCGGTACATCTCGGCGCGCTCGTCGAGCCCCTTGGGCAGCGCGGAGCCGGGCACGCCCATCGCGCGCAGGAACCGCTCCAGCACCTGGGCCGGGCTGACCGGCCGGGCGTCGTTGCTGCGCAGCGTGACGTACAGCTGGCCGTCGGGGAAGTCGTGGCTCAGCTGGTGTGCCACGTGGACGGCGAGCGTCGTCTTGCCGACCCCGCCCTTGCCGCTCAGCGCGGCGATGGCCACCGGGGACGTGTCGGCGCGCTGAGCGAGCACCTCGCGCAGCTCACGGACGATCGTCTCGTGCCCGGTGAAGTCGGCGATGTCGGCGGGCAGCATGCGGGGCGGCGCGTCGGTGTCCGGCACCCGCTCGGCACCCCCGCCGCCGGCGGGGTCCGCCTCGGCCGGGTCGAGTGCCAGCTCACGGGCGAGGATCGCGCGCTCGAGGCTCTGGAGCGCGCTGCCCGGCTCCAGCCCCAGCTCCTCCACGAACACCTGCCGGGCCTGCCGGTAGACCTCCAGCGCCTCGGCCTGCCGCCCGTCCCGGTACAGGGCGGTCATCAGCTGGGCCCGCAGCCGCTCGCGTACCGGGTTTTCGGCGGTCAGCGCCATCAGCTCGCCGATCAGCTCGTGGTGGCGGCCGAGCTGGAGCCGCACCTCGATGCTCTCCTCCAGCAGGGCGATGCGCCGCTCCTCCAGGCCCACCGCGGCACCTTGCAGCAGGCGGCTCTCGACGCCGGTGAACGGCGGGCCCCGCCACAGCGTGATCGCCTCCTGGTAGAGCTTGGCGGCGTCGGCGAACCGCTGCTCCATGACGGCGGCGCGGCCGTTGGCGGCAAGCTGGCCGAACACCTGGAGGTCGAGCTCCCCGCTCGGGACGCGGATGAGGTAGCCGGGCGGCCGGGTGTGGATCGCGTCCGGAATGCCCGCGTTTACCAGTGCCCGGCGCAGCGCGGACACGCAGATCTGGATCTGGCCGCGCGCGGTCGGCGGCGGCGTCTCGTCCCACACCGCGTCGACGAGCCGGTCGACCGAAACGGCGTGGTTGGCGTCGAGTAACAGCGTGGCCAACACGACGAGCTGTCGCGGCGCGGACGTCTGAAGGACTCCTCTGGGGCCGGCGACTTCGAGCTCGCCGAGGATCCGGTAACGCACGAAACCGTAGTCCTTTTGTAGGAGATCCCTGCTCGTCAGGATAGCGGTACACCCTGGTGCCGGCAATCTGAGCCAATTGCCTTCGACAATGCGCTGGTAGTCGCGCGATAGCACGCCGGTGAATGATTTTCTGCACATCGAGGACAGGAGGGCATAGTGGTCATCTCGACCCTCGTGGTCGACGGCTGGAGCGGGCGGCCAGCGGCCGGCGTCTCGGTCCGGCTGGACCGGCTGGGCCACGACCGATGGCGAACGGTCGCGGCCGGGTCGACCGGCGAGGATGGTACAACTGCGCAATTACGCGGTCTCGGGCAAGCGGATCCGGGCCTGTTCCGCATCACATTCGAGACGAATGCCTATTTCGCCGAGCTGGGACTGCCCGCGGCCAACACGGAAATCACGCTGACATTTACGATCGCGCGGGCGGACGAGCGGTATGAACTGGCCCTGCTCATCTCGCCGTACATGTACGTCATCTATCGGCGGTGCTGACCGGCGCCCCGCTCGGGGTCTCGGTCAGGGTCGGCAGCGCGCGCGTGGTGCGCAGCGGCGACCGCACCATCGGCAGGAGCGCGAGCAGCGCACCCACCGCCGACACCCACAGGGCGGTGCGGGCCCCGGCCAGCTGGCCGAGCACGCCGCCGAGCAGGCCGCCCAGCGGCATGGTGCCCCACACCAGGAACCGCATGCTGGCGTTCATCCGGCCCAGCAGCCGTTCGGGCGTCAGGCCCTGCCGGAAGCTGAGCTGGGTGACGTTGTAGACAACGTTGGCCGCACAGGAGAGCGCGAACCCGGCGGCGGCGCCCCACAGCGGCCATCCGCGCTGCGCGAGTGGCACCGCCAAGCCGCACACGCCGGTGGCGAGCAGCGAAAGCCAGATCGTCGGTCCCTGCCCGAAGCGGGCGACCACCCGGGTGGCGACGAGCGCGCCGGCCAGGCCGCCCGCGGCGGCGACCGAGTAGAAGACGCCGATGGTGCCGGGCGGAAGCCGCAGGACCGTCGCGAGCAGCACGACGAGCATGGCGTTGGTGATGCCGGCGAAGAAGTTGAACGTCGCCGTCGACGCCGCGATCGCCCGCAGCAGACGGTTGCCGAACACGAACCGCAGCCCCTCCGCGATCTCGTGGCGCAGGCGCACGTCCGGAGCGCGCTCGGGGCGCGGCTCGCGCTTGCGGACGCGCAGGAGGAACAGCGCCGACACCGCGTAGCTGGCCGCGTCGGCGAGCACGGCGAGGGGCGCGGTCAGCACCTGGATCAGCACGCCGCCGAGCGTCGGCCCGGCCACCTGGCTCACCCCCCGGACCGCCTCCAGCTTGGCGTTGCCCTCCGCGAGGCGCTCCCGGCCGACCAGGTGTGGCAGGTAGCTCTGGTACGCCACGTCGAAGAACACCGTGAGCACGCCGGTGGCGAGCGCGACGAGGTACAGCTGGGGCATCCGCAGCACGCCCAGGCCCCACGCCACCGGCACCGAGGCGAGCACCAGGGCGCGGCCCAGGTCGCTGGCGATGAGCACGGTGCGCCGCCGCATCCGGTCGACCCAGGCCCCGGCCGGGAGCCCGACCAGCAGGAATGCCACCGTGTGGCAGGCGACCAGGACACCGACGTCGAAGCTGGACGCCCGCAGGGCGAGCACCGCCACCAGCGGCAGCGCGAGCAGGGTGATCTGACTGCCGAGCTGGCTGACGGTGTCGGCCAGGAACAGGTGCCGGAAGTCGGGGTCACCGAGCAAGCCCAGTCGGGGACGCGGGCGCATGACCGCAGTATGGGCCGCTGGAGTCGGCGCGGGTCAACCCCTTGGGGCGATACGGGTTCGAAAGGCTCGTGATGGCGCCGCGCGGCACTCTTGCCTCACCTATGTCCACATGCGACATATCCAGGGAGGTGCTGTGTTAATTCGAGGCGAGGGTCTCACGGTCGAGGACGTCTACCGTGTCGCGGTACACGGTGAGGACGTCCGGATCGACGAGACCCAGCTCAAGATGGTCGACGAGACCTGTGAACGGGTCAAGCGCTGGGGCGCTGACGGCCATCCCATCTACGGCGTGACCACCGGGTTCGGCGAGATGGTCTACATGAGCATCCCCCCGAAGTACGAGACGGAACTTCAGGAGAACCTGCTGCGCAGCCACGCCGCGGGCGGCGGTGAGGACTTTCCCGACGAGGTGGTGCGGGCGATGCTCGTGGCCCGCCTCAACTGCCTGACGAAGGGGTATTCCGGCATCACCGCGGACGCGCTGCACCTCATGGGCGAGTTTCTCAACCGCGGTATCCACCCGGTGGTGCCGCAGCAGGGCTCGCTCGGTGCCAGCGGTGACCTCGCGCCCCTGTCGCACCTGGCGCTCCCGCTGATCGGGGCCGGCCGGGTGCGCCACCGCGGCGCGGTACGCGAATCAGCGCCCGTGCTGGCCGAGGCCGGTCTGGACCCGGTGCGGCTGGGGTACAAGGACGGCCTGTCCCTGATCAACGGCACCTCCGGTATGACCGGCGCCGCCTGCCTGGCCCTGGTCCGCGCCGAGCGGCTGGTGCGCCTGGCACTGTGGACCTCGGCAGTGTTCGTCCAGGTGCTGCGGGGATCCACCCGCGCCTTCGAGAAGCGTGGGCACGTGCTGAAGAACCACAGTGGACAGACCATGGTCGCGGAGCGGATCAGCGACCTGCTCGCCGGCGGCGAGCTGACCCGCGACCACGAGGAGATCATGCGGATGATCTCCGCGGCCACGAGCGCCGAGTCCGACGTCACCCAGGTCGACGACTACCTACAGAACGCGTACACGCTGCGCTGCGTGCCGCAGATCCTCGGCCCGGTGGTGGACGCCATCGGCTACTGCCGGACCATTGTCGAGGAGGAGCTGAACTCCTGCAACGACAACCCGCTGATCTTCGAGTCGCCAGAAAGCATCTTCCACGGTGGACACTTCCACGGCCAGTACGTGGCGATGGCGTGCGACTTCCTCAACATCGCGGTCACCGAGATAGGCGTCCTGGCTGAGCGGCAGCTCAACCGGCTCCTCGACCCCCACCTGAACAAGGCGTACCCGGCCTTCTTCGCCCTCGGCGAGGAGGGGCTGTACTGCGGCCTGGAGGGCGCGCAGTACCTCGCGACGAGCATCGCGTCGGAGAACCTCGACCTGGCCGCGCCCGCGTCGGTCAAGACGATCCCGTCGAACGGCCAGAACCAGGACGTCGTCAGCATGGGCCTCATCGCGGCCCGCAAGTCGCTGCGGCTGGTCGACAACGTCGGCACGATCGTCTCCGTGCTGGCCGCCGCCTGCTTCCAGGCCGCGACGATGACCGGCTTCGACCGGTTCAGCCCGGGTGTGCGCGACCTCCTGGACCTCCTCGCCAAGCGGGTCGACGCGTACCGGGACGACGAGGGCGTCGTCGGCGACTTCCTCAGCACCGTCCGCGAGACCATCCACAGTGCAGAGGCACAGCGCTGCCTCTGACGGTGACACGAAACCGGCCAGCCCTCGCGAGAGCTGGCCGGTTTCGTTTGGCGGGGCTTTTCCACCACCGATTCGAAACACAGATTTTGGGCTACCGCGACGTCCGCGGTAGTCCGGACCACCGCGGACGTCGCGGTAGCTCGCATCTCTGTCTGGGATCCGGTTTTCAGCGGCCGCGCGCGGCCGTGCCCCAGTCGACGCCGCGGTCGACCCACACCCGTAGGCCGAGGTCCATCTCGACCAGCAGGTCGATGACGAACTCGTTGCCCGCGTCGCCGTTGGCCATGACGACGAGGCCGGCGCCGGTCTGTAGGCCGAAGGCTGAGTGCGACCGGTAGCCGACGGTCTCACCCGAGTGCCCGAACCAGCGGACGCCGTCGCTGACGCGGACGACCGTGCCCAGCCCGTAGGCGGCGTCGGGCAGGGATGCCAGCATCTCGCCTACCGCCCAGCGGTCGAGGACGGTGCCGTTGCCGGCGTGGGCGCGCTGGATCTCCGCGGCGATGCGGCCCAGGTCCGCGGCCGTGGTCCAGAGGCCGCCGGTCGCGGACGGGTAGACCCGCCAGCCGCCGTCTACGGGTGCTCCCGTGCTGTCGTGCCCTGTGGCGACGTGCTCGCCGCGGGCGGCCGCGAACTCCTCGCCGTAGCCGCTGTCGGCCATGCCGAGCGGTGTGAAGACCAGCTCGCGCATCAGGTCCGCGAACGGGCGGCCGGTCGCGTCTTCCAGGATCTGCTCGACTACGACGAAGTTGTTGCCTGAGTAGGAGAACCCGGCGCCGGCGGGCGCGACGCACCGCACCGGTGGGGTCCGCGCCGGTGGCCGGCCGTCGAGCACGTCGCGGGCGGTCGGCACGGGCAGGTCGCGGGGACGGGCGCCGAGCCCGCCGAAGTCGCCGTCGTTCACACCGGCGGTGTGCGAGAGCAGGCCACGCAGCGTGACCGGCCGGTCCGGGTCGACCGGCGGTAACGAGCCGCCGCGCAGGTACAGGTTGACGTCCTCGTCGAGGTCGAGCACGCGTTCCCGGGCGAGCCGGAGCACCGCGACCGCCGCCGCGTGCTTGCTCGTGGACCCGGCCTGGAACACCGTGTCCGCGCGCACCGGCACGCCGCCGCCGGCCCGGGTGACGCCCTCGCCCCACGCCTCGACGACCTGGCCGTCGGCGACGAGGGCCACGCTGGCACCGGCGATGTGGTGCCGCTGCTGGCACAGCCGGATCGCCGGTACGCCCGGGGAGAGCCGACCGAGGAAGGCCCGCTCGGGCAGGGCCGCCCGGTGGTGCTCGGCGGCGACGCCGCGGCAGTGGTCGAGCAGCGCGCGGAGCCGCTCGACGAAGCGGTCGGCCAGCGCGCCGATCGTGCCGTCGTCGAACTGCTCGGTGGAGTACGTCCAGTGCACCCGGAAGACGCCGTCGACCACGACACCGTCGACCTCGATCAGGTACGGCCGGATGCCCCCCGGCGCGCTGACCGCACCCGGAACCGAGCCGAGCTGGACGAACGGGCGGCCGCCCGGATCGCTGTGCAGCTGGCCGTGGTAGGTGAAGCTGACACTCGCGGGCGGGCCGTCGACGCCGGCGATCCCGTACCCGATGCCGTGGTTGGGGGTGGTGTGCAGGTGCTCGCGGACCGCCTTGATGTCGCGGGCCGGGTCCGGCCCGCGCCCCAGCTCCACCCGCAGCGGGTGGAACGTGGTGAACCAGCCCACGGTCCGGGTCAGGTCGACGTCGTTGAACAGCGGCTCCCGGCCGTGCCCCTCCAGGTCGACGTCCACAGTAGAGCTTCCGGTGCGCTCGCCGATCGTCTGGGCCAACGCGGTGACGAGCAGGTCGGTGACGCGCGTGCGGTACGCGGTGTGCGCCGACCGCAGCAGCGCCTCGGTCTGCCCGTCCGGGAGCGTGCGGGTCACAGTGGCCGCGGAGCCCTCGGTGTTGCGCCCGCCCGGATGGTCCACCGGCAGCGGCACGGGCCGCGGCCGCGGCAGCCGCCAGTAGCCGGCCTCGGCGGCGAACGCGTCGCTCGTGGCGTGCTCGGCCAGCCGCGCCGCCCAGGCCCGGAACGACGTGGTCTTGGCGGGCAACGCGCCCTGCTGGTACGCGGTGGCCAGATCCTCGAGCAGGATGCCCCACGAGACGGTGTCGACGGCGATGTGGTGCACGGTGACGATCAGCTCGTCGGGGCGGCCGTTGCCGTACCGCAGCAGCAGCGCGCGCAGCAGCGGGCCGGTTTCCAGGTCGAGGCTGGCGTGCAGGTCGCCGGCGAGCCGCTCGACGGCTTCCTCGCGGCCGCTGACGTCCTCGACGCGCAGCAGCTCCGCGCTCTCCGCGGCCGCCACGTGCTGGTGCCACACACCGCCTTCTTGGCGGCGCAGTCGCAGCCGCAGCGCGTCGTGGTGTGCCACGAGGGCCACCAGCGCCGCGCGCAGCGTCTCCTCCGCGACCGGCCGGTCCCAGCACAGCCGCACCGCCTGGTTGTAGTGGTCGTGCGGCCAGTCCAGCGCGGTGAACCAGCGCTGGATCGGGGTGAGCGGCAGCTCGCCGGTGACGGTGCCCTGCTCGGCGCTGACCGGCACTGGCGGCGTGGGCTCGACGCCGATCGCGGCGGCCAGCTGCGCGATGGTCGGGTCGGCGAACATCTGCCGCGGTGTCAACACGACACCGGCCCGGCGGGCGGTCACCATCACCTGGATCGACAGGATCGAGTCACCGCCGAGGTCGAAGAAGTTGTCGTGCACGCCCACGTTCTCCACGCGCAGCACGCGGCTCCAGATGTCGGCGAGGATCTTCTCGACCCGGCTGCGCGGCGGGACGAACTCCGTGGACAGCTCGGGGCGGGAGCCCTCGGGTGCGGGCAGGGCCGCCCGATCCACCTTGCCGTTCGGGTTGAGCGGCAGCGCGGGCAGCGTGACGAACGCCGCCGGCACCATGTAGTCGGGGAGCCGGGCGCGCAGGTGCGCGCGCAGCTGCGAGGTCGTCGGCGGGGTGGCGCCGGTGGGCACCAGGTAGGCGACGAGCCGCTTCTGGCCGGCCAGCTCCTCGCGGACGACGACGACCGCCTGGGAGATCCCCGGCTGTGCGCTCAGCGCCGCCTCGATCTCGCCCAGCTCCACCCGGAACCCACGCAGCTTGACCTGGTGGTCGAGCCGGCTGAGGAACTCCAGGGTGCCGCCGGGCTGCCAGCGGAGCAGGTCGCCGGTGCGGTACATGCGGCTGCCCGGCGGGCCAAACGGGTCGGGCACGAAGCGCCGCGCGGTCAGGCCCGGCCGGTCGTGGTAGCCACGGCCGACGCTGTCGCCGGCCAGGTACCCTTCGCCGGCCACGCCGACCGGCACCGGCTGGCCCATCCCGTCCAGCACGTACACGCGGGTGTTGGCGATCGGCGCGCCCACCGAGATCTGGCCGGCGGCGGGGTCGCAGCGCCACGCGGTGGAGTCGACGGAGACCTCGGTGGCGCCGTACAGGTTGTCCAGCCGGACGTCCGGGCACCGGCGCGCCAGCTCCGACACCACGTCCGGGGTGAGCGCCTCGGCGCTGGCGAGGAGCTGGCGCAGTGGCAGGGTCCGCCCGTCCAGCAGCGGCAGGAGCGCGCGGAGCATGGAGGGCACCAGATGCGCGGCGGTGATGGACTCGCCGATGATGGTGTCCACGATGTACTGCGGGTCGCGGTAGCCGTCCGGGCGGGCGAGCACGACCGTCGCGCCGGTGCTCCACGGCCAGAACATCTCGTACACGGAGATGTCGAAGCTGAGCCCGGCGAGCTGGAGCACCCGGTCGCCCTCGGCCAGCGGGTACGCGGTCACCATCCACCAGATGTAGTTGACGATCCCGTTGTGCCGGATCAGCGTGCCCTTGGGCCGTCCGGTGGAGCCGGAGGTGTAGATGACGTACGACAGATGCTCCGGCGTGACGGCGGGCCGCGGCCGCGACGCCGGGCTCTCGGCGATGCGGGCCGCGTCCTCGCCACCGTCCACACACACCACTCGGCCCCGGTAGCCGGCGAGCCGGTCGACGAGCCCGACCTGGGTGAGCACCACCGGCGCGGCGGTGTCCTCCAGCATCAGGCCGAGCCGCTCGGCCGGATAGTCCGGATCCAGCGGCACGTACGCGGCGCCGGCCTTGAGCACGCCGAGCACGGCGACCGCCATCTCGACGCCGCGTTCCACGCAGATCCCGGTGTACGACCCGGGTCCGGCGCCGAGGGCGCGCAGGTGGTTGGCGAGCCGGTTGGCCCGCTCGTCCAGCTCCCGGTACGAGACCGGCTCGCCGCCGGACACCACCGCGACGGCGTCCGGCTGGCG
The DNA here is from genome assembly GCF_052068095.1 of Phytohabitans sp. LJ34. Taxonomy (NCBI): domain Bacteria; kingdom Bacillati; phylum Actinomycetota; class Actinomycetes; order Micromonosporales; family Micromonosporaceae; genus Phytohabitans; species Phytohabitans sp. LJ34. Next base: position 292,230 of record NZ_JBQHDG010000008.1, read on the forward strand.
GTCCGCCCGTGCCTCGAACAGCTGGTGCAGGCAGAGCTCTGCGGGGTAGGCGGCCGCGGTGTCGTTGAACTCCCGGACCACCGCCCGCCATTCCTCCGCCGGCAGCGCCGGCAGCGCGCCGACCCGCTCGGTCACGCCGGTGCCGAGGGTCGCGAGCAGGGACCGCAGGTGGGTCAGCAGCCGCTCCGCGCTGCCGGCGTCGACCCGCGCCGGCTGGTAGTCCAGGCGCAGCCGCAGCTCGTCGCGGAGCTGGGCGTTGAGTACCAAGGGATAGCCGGTCTGTTCCCAGGTCCGCACCGGGGTGATCGCCAGGCCGTCCGGCGCGAGTTCCGGACCGGGTGCCGGGCTGTCGAACATCAGGATGGTGTCGAACAGCCGCTGGCCGGCCGGAATCCGGCTCTGCCGCTGCACGTCCACGAGCGCGCAGTGCTCGAAGTCGCGCAGCTCCACAAGCTGCTCGTGGACGCCGCGCAGCCACTCCTCGACGGTGGCCTCGTGCGGTATCCGCACCCGGACCGGCAGCGTGTTGATCAGCAGGCCGACGGCCCGCTCGACCTCCGGCACGGGCGCGGACCGGCCGGTCACCGTCGATCCGAACAGCACGTCCGGCCCGCCGCCGTACCGGGACAGCAGCAGCGCCCAGGCGGCGTGCACGATCGACCCGACCGTGATCCGGTGCCGCCGGGCCAGGTCCCGCAGCCGGGTCATGACGTCCGGCGGCACCGTGCCGAACGCCATCGCCACGCCCTGGTTGGTGCCCCAGCCGCCTGCCGTGCGCGGCGCGAAGAGGGTCAGCGGCGTGGGCGCGGTCACCCCGTCGAGGACCCGCTGCCAGTACTCCTCGGCCTTCGCCGGGTCGTGGCCGCGCAGCCAGTCCACATAGGGCCGGAACGGCACCGGCTCGGGCAGCCGCGGCAGCGTGCCATCGCGGTGCAGGCTGTCGTAGGTCGCGCGCACCTCGTCGAGGACGATTTGCACGCTCCACCCGTCCAGCAGGACATGGTGGCCGTGCCAGACGAACCGGTGGCTGCCGTCCGCGATCCGGATCAGGTCGAACCGGCGCGGCGGCGTGCGTTCCAGGTCGACGCCGCGGGCCCGCTCGGCGGCCAGGTGGGCGGTGATCCGGTCCGGCACCTCGGCGAGCGGCGTGTCCCGCCAGTCCAGCTCGCGCAGCTCGACCGGCGCGTGTGGGTGCACGGTCTGCGCCGGCTCGGGCAGGTCGTCCCAGGCGAACGTGGTGCGCAGCATCGGATGCCGCTCGACGACGTGCTCCCAGGCCCGGCGCAGCGCGGCCGGGTCGAGGTCGCCGTCGATGGCGAAGACGAACTGGACGATGTAGTCGGTGCTCTCGGGCTCGAAGAGCGCGTGGAACACCATGCCGTTCTGTAGGGGCGTGAGCGGGTAGGTGTCGCCGCCGCCGGGGCTCGACGCCGCGCTCACCGGCACGGCCGCGGCGGCCAGCTCGCCGAGCGTCTGCCGGGTCAGCACCTGCCGCGGGGTGATCGTCCAGCCGGCCGCGCGGGCGCCGGCAACCACGTGGATGGCCCGTACGGAGTCGCCGCCGAGGTCGAAGAAGTTGTCGTGCACCCCGACCGGCCCGGACCCTAGGACGTCGGCCCACACCTGGGCGAGTGTCCGTTCGGGCGCGGTGCCGGGCGCGACGAACTCCACTCCCCCGAGGTCGGCCGGCAGCGCCTTGCGGTCGATCTTTCCGCTCGGCGTGTACGGCATGCGGTCCAGCACCGCGACCCGGCTCGGCACGAGGTAGGCGGGGAGCGTGCCGGCGAGGTACCGGCGCAGCTCGATCTCCACGGCCGGACCGCCGCCGGCCACGACGTAGGCGACGAGGCGGAGGCCGCCGTTCGGGCCGGGTACCGCCACCACGGCCGCCTGCCCGACGTCGGGGTGGGCGAGCAGCTGGGCCTCGACCTCGCCGGGCTCGACCCGGTGCCCGCGGATCTTCACCTGGCTGTCGATCCGGCCGATCAGGTCGAGCGCGCCGTCCGGGGTGTGTCGGACCCGGTCCCCGGTGCGGTACAACCGCGCCCCGGGCGGGCCGAACGGGTCGGGCACGAAGCGCCGGGCGGTCAGGCCGGGCCGGGCATGGTAGCCGCGGGACACCCCGGCGCCGCCGATGTACAGCTCGCCGGGGACGCCGGCCGGCACCGGGTCGAGCCACTCGTCGAGCACGTAGGCGCGCACGTTGGGGATGGGCCGCCCGATGACGCTCTCGTCCGCGCCGTCGGGCACGTCCGTGTACGTCGCGAGGACCGTGATCTCGGTGGGTCCGTACGCGTTGACGAGCCGGTCGGCGTGCGTGCGGATCCGCCGGGCGAGCGACTCTGGCATCGGTTCGGCGGTGGTGATGGCGAGGTCCAGGTGCCCGTCGAAGCCGGCGGCGAACAGCAGCCGCCAGCCCGACGAGGTGGCCTCCAGGTGCGTCACGCCGTGGTCGGTGACGACGGCGCGCAGCTCGGCGCCGTCGACCCGGGCCGAGTCCGGCGCGATCACCACCGTGGCGCCGGTGACGAGCGGGAGGAACAGCTCGATGGTGGAACCGTCGAAGCCCATCGGCGACAGCAGCAGCCAGCGCTGGCCCGGCGCGGCGCCGGCCAGGTCGCGGACCCCGGCGAGCAGGTTGGTGACCGACCCGTGCGTGACGTCCACGCCTTTCGGCGTGCCGGTCGAGCCCGACGTGTAGACGACGTAGGCCAGATCGGCCGGCGCCGGGTCCGGCAGGTCACCGGCCGGCGCGCCGTCGACCAGGCAGCTCGCCAGGTCTTCGACGACGAGGCGGGCGCCGACGTCGCCGCGCATGAACTCGCGGCGGGCGGCCGGGAAGGCGGGGTCGATCGCCAGGTAGGCGGCGCCGGCCTTGAGTACGCCCAGCACCACGGCGGCGAGGTCGACGCCGGGCGCCATCGCCACGCCGACGACGTCTCCGGGTGCGGCGCCGCGCGACCGCAGCCCGGCGGCGACGCGGTCGGTGAGCCGGTCCAGCTCGCCGTAGGTCAGGGTCCGGTCGCCGCAGCACACGGCCGGCACGTCGGGCGCCGCGGCGGCGCGGTCCCGGAACAGATTCACCACCGTGCCCGAGGGCGGCCGGGCGGTGGCGTCGCCGGCCCAGCGCAGGGTTCGCGCGCGCTCCTCCGGACCGGTCACGACCGCGCTCGTCACGGTGCCGTCCGGGTGCGCGGTCACGTGTTCCACCACGTTCACGAGGTATCGCAGGACGCGCCGCGCGGTCCGCGGTGCGAAGAGGTCGGTGGCGTAGACGAGGTTGAGGTCGATCTCGTCGGTGCCGTTCACGGCGGTGAGCGTGAGGTCCACCATGGCCGGTTGCTCGACGAGGTCTACCGGGTCGGCGTCGAGTGCGGGCAGGTGCCCGGTCCGCTCGCTGCCCTCGAAGCACTGGTACAGCACCTGGTAGACGGGGTTGCGCGAGGCCGACCGGTTTGCCCGCGACGCCGCCACCACCTGGTCGAACGGCACGTCCTGGTGGTCCAGTGCGCCGAGCACGGTGTCCTGGACGCGGCGCAGCAGCGCGGCGAAGTCGGGCTCGTCCGACAGGTCCACGGCCAGCGCCACCGGGTTGGTGAACAGCCCGACGAGCGGCTCGGTCTCCGCGGTCACCCGCCCGGACACCAGCGAGCCCACCGCGAACCGCCGCTGGCCGCAGTAGTGGCCCAGGACCGTCGCGAAGCACGCGAGCAGTACTGTGTAGACGGTCACGCCGTGGGCGGCGGCCAGCGACCTCACCGCCGCGCTCAGCTCGGCCGGGAGTGTCCACCGTGTACATTCGCCGCGGTAGGACTGGGCGGTGGGGCGGGGCTTGTCGGTCGGCAGCTCCAGCACCTGGGGCGTCTCCGCCAGCGCGGTGCGCCAGTAGGCCAGCTGCCGCTCGCGCCGGGCCGCGGCGCGCTCCAGCTGCCAGTGCGCGTAGTCGGCATACCGGATCGGCAGCGCGGCGAGGTCGGGCCGGCGGCCGGCGGTCGACGCGCCGTACAGCTCGTCCAGCTCGCGCAGCAGCACCGCGCTGGACCAGCCGTCCGTGGCGATGTGGTGGGTGGCCAGGCCGAGCACGTGGCAGTCGTCGAGCGTGACCAGCAGGGCCCGGAAGACCGGCCCGCGGGCCAGGTCGAACGGGGTGGCGAACTCGGCGGCGACAAGGCGCATCGCCTCGTCCCACTGCTGTGCCCCCGGGTGCTGGCGCAGGTCCACTGTGCGCAGTGCGGCCGGGCCGGCCGGTGCGATCCGCTGCACCGGCGAGGCGGCGCCGGAGTACGTGGTGCGCAGTGTCTCGTGCCGGGCGACGAGCGCGTCCAGGGCCGCGCGCAGCGCGTCGACGTCGAGCGCGCCGCCGACGCGCAACACGCGCGGCACCGTGTAGTTGGCGGTCGACTCCAGGAACTGGTTGGTGACCCACATGGCGTGCTGCACCGGCGAGAGCGGCGCCGGACCGTCCGGCCGGCGCGGGATGCCCGAGCCGCTCGACGCCCGGCCCCGCAGCCGCTGGCGCAGCAGGGCCTGCTTCTGCGGCGACAGGGCCGCGGTCCGTCCACTGTCGATGCTCATGTGCCACTCCCCTGCCGGCTCAGGTGCGCAGGCTGCGCGGGCGCATGTCGACCCACACCCGCTCGATGTGCGCGACGCACTCGTCCTCGGTGCCCTCGGTCCCTTCGGCGTGCCAGCCGGCCGGTATCTCCCGGCTGGCCAGCCAGATGGAGTACTGCTCCTCGTCGTTGACGACGACCTTGTACATGGGTTCAGCTGACATCGACTCTCTCCTGTGGTCCCGTCGGCTCCGCGGCGGCCAGGCGCTCGGCCGTCGCGTCGCTCATCGCCTCGATCTCGGCCACGATCAGCTCCTCCAGCCGGGCGGCCGCCCGCCGCACCGTCGGGTGTTCGAACACGAACCGCACCGGCACGTCCACCGCGAACGCCTCCCGCATCCGGTTGACCGCGCGGGTCACCAGCAGCGAGTGCCCTCCGGAGGCGAAGAAGTCGTCGTCCGCGCCGAGCCGGGTGGCGCCCAGCACGCCGGCCCAGAGGTCGGCGAGGGCCTGCTCGGTGTCGGTCGCCGGCGGCGTGAACGGCGCGCCGGCCAGTTCGCCCGGGTCCGGCGGCGGCAGTGACCGGCGGTCCACCTTGCCGCTCGGGTTGCGGGGCAGGTCGGGAAGGACCGTGACCACGCTCGGCACCGCCGCCGGGGCGAGCCGGTCGGCGAGGTGGTCGCGCAGGCCGGCCCGCGCCTCGGCGCCCGCGCCGGGGATGGCCGCGTACGCGACGAGCCGCCGGTCCCCGGGCGCGGGGTCCCAGGTCGTGACGACCGCGTCGGTCACGCCGGGAAACGCGCGCACGGCGGCCTCGACCTCGCCCAGCTCGATCCGCACGCCGCGGACCTTCACCTGGTGGTCGCGGCGCCCCCGGTACTCCAGGCGGCCGTCGGGGCGCAGCCGGCCGGTGTCGCCGGTGCGGTAAAGGCGCTCGCCGGGTCGCCAGGGATGCGGGACGAAGGCGCGTGCGGTACGCCCCGGGTCGCCGAGGTATCCCCGGGCCAGCCCGACCCCGCCGATGCACAGCTCCCCCACCGCGCCGTGCGGCACCGGCTGGAGCGTGGCGTCGAGGAGGTGGACGGTGTGATGCTCCATCGGACGGCCGAGCGTGACCGCGTCGCCGCCGTCGGCGTCCGCGGCGGTGCACACGTGGTGGGTCGAGTCGATGGAGACCTCGGTGGTACCCCAGTGGTTGTTGAGCTGGCAGCCGAAGCGGCCGAGCCGTTCGTGGAAGGCCCGCACGGTCGCGGGCCGGAGCCGGTCTCCGTCGGAGACGACGTGCCGCAGGTGCCGCAGCCGCTCGGCGTCGTCCGGCCCGATCTCCTCCAGGAACGCCACGAGCATGCTGGGTACGAACTGGAGCCAGACGAGCCGGTGGTCGGCGGCCGCCCGCAGCAGCGCCCGGGGATCGCGGTGCAGCCCGGGGCCGAGCACCTCGATCCGCCCGCCCACCATCAGCGGCCAGAAGATCTCGCGGGCCACGTCGTCGAAGCTCAGCGGGGTCTTGAGCAGCACCGGCTCGTCGGGCGCCAGCCGGTAGCGGCGGTGCATGTTCAGCATCTGGCTCACCCAGCCGCGGTGCGTGGACTGCACGCCTTTCGGCTCGCCGGTCGAGCCGGAGGTGAAGTAGACGGCGCACATGTGGTCCGGGCGGACCCCCGGCAGCTCGTGGCCCGCGCCGCCCTCCATCAGCGTGCCGACGTCGACCGCGCGGGAGCCGGACGCTGTGGGCGCGATGCATACGGGCGCTCCGGAGCGGCGTAGCAGCGCCTCCGTCCGCGCCGGCGGGGCCTCCGGGTCGAGCGGGACGTAGGCGCCGCCGGCCTTGAGCACGCCGAGCACCGCGGCGACGAGGTCGGCCGAGCGGTCGAGCAGGATCCCGACCGGTACGTCCGGCCCGACGCCGCGCGCGACGAGCCCGCGCGCGATCGCCGTGGTGCGCGCGTCGAGCTCCGCGTACGTCCACGCGGTGTCGCCGTCGCGCACCGCGACCGCGCCGGGTGTCCGGGCCACCTGGTCGGTGAACAGCTCGTGCAGGCACCGGTCGGGCAGCGGCTCGGGATCTGGCTCCGCGTACGCGCGGGCGGCCTCGATCTCGTCCGGGCTCAGCATCGGCACGTCGTCCACCCGGAGCGACGGGTCGCCGGCGACCGCGACGAGCACCGCCCGCAGGTGCGCCATCAGCCGCAGCACGGTCGCGGTCTCGTACAGCTCGGTGTCCCACTCGACCGACCAGCCGACCGCGCCCTCCTCGTGCCGGAACTCCAGCGTCAGGTCGTACTTCGCGCCCGCCCCGGGGGTGAGGATCTCGGTCACCGCCAGGCCGGACAGCGCCGGCAGCGCGACCGGGGTGGTCAGGTCGACGAGGATCTGGAACAGCGGGGTACGGGCCGGGTCGCGCGGCACCCGCAGCTCGTTGACGAGCGTGTCGAAGCCGACCCACCGCGCCTCGTACGCGTCCAGTGTCGTGTCGCGGACCCGGCGGACAAGGTCGGCGAAGGTCGGGTTGCCGGAGACGTCGCCCGGGATGACGAGCATGTTGAAGAACGGTCCGACCACGTCCGGGTCGCGGCGGGTCGACGAGGACGTGCCGGTCGACACGTCGGCCCGGCCGGTGTACCGGTACAGCACCGCCTGGCAGGCGGCCAGCAGCACCATGTACAGGCTGGCGGCCTGCTCGCGGCCCAGCTCCGCCAGCCGCTCGGCGGTCACGGGCGGCAGCGCGAAACCGTGGCGCAGCGCACCGGCGCCGCCGCGGACCGCCGGCCGCGACCGGTCGGCGGGCAGCTCGAAGGGGGTCAGGTCGGCCAGCGCCGCGCACCGCTCGCGCACCATCGGCGCCAGCTCGCCGGCGTCCTGCCGGGCGTCGTCGGCGAGCCCGGCCTCCCGGAAGCTCCGCACCGGCGCGACGCCGGCCGCCGGGTCGTTGTAGTGGCGGGCGAGGTCCCGGTAGAAGATCTGGACCGAGCCGCGGTCGTACGCGAGGTGGTGCACGGCCAGGCAGAGCACGTGGTCGTCCGGGGCGAGCCGCAGCAGGCGGGCCCGGATCGGCAGCCCTTCGCTCACGTCGACCGGCGTGGCCGACTCCGCGCCCATGGCGACCGCGAGGCCGGCCTCGTCGACGTCGCTGACCTCCAGCGCGAACGCTTCCGGCGGCCGGACCCGCCCGACGACCTCGCCGTCCCGCGGCAGGATCGAGGTACGCAGCACCTCGTGCCGGGTCACCACCGCGCGCAGGGCCCGGGCCAGCCGGTCGGTGTCCAGCGGGCCGGCCAGGCGCAGAAACGTGTTGCTGAGGTACACGGCGGTGCCCTGGGTCAGCTGGTCGGCGAGCCACAGCGCCTGCTGCGCCCGCGGCACCGGCACCAGGTCGTGGTCCATGCGGGCACCTTCGGGCCGGCGGTTATCTTCCGGGTCTCACCGCGCTATCGAGCCGCGGGTCCGGAAAGGCCGCCGATAGGCCGGGAATGGCGCGGCTCCCTACCGTCCACGGGTCGATCCGTCGCACGGTGAGGAGTACAGCCGATGTTCGACACAGACACGGCGCCGGCAAGCCATCCGGGACTGCGGACGCCATCGGGCCCGGCCTGGCCCGGGCAGCCCGGTTGGAACCTTCAGCGGGGGTCCTCGATGCCCGTCCACCGGTACACCCGGGAGGAGCGGCGCCCGGGAGGAGCGGCCGACCGTGCCTGGCCCGGCCGGACCATCGACCATCCGCCGCTGTGGTGCTCCGTGGACCTGCGGGACGGCAACCAGGCGCTGCCCGACCCGATGTCCCCGGCGCGCAAGGGCGCCATGTTCGACCTGCTGGTGCGGATGGGGTTCAAGGCGATCGAGGTCGGCTACCCGTCCGCCAGCGACGCGGACTTCACCTTCGTCCGGCGGCTGGTCACCGAGGACCGCGTCCCCGACGACGTGACGATCGCCGTGTTCACGCCCGCCCGGCTCGACCTGATCGAGCGCACGTTCGCGGCGATCGAGGGGGCGGACCGGGCGATGGTGCACCTGTGCATGGCCACCGCGTGCCTGTGGCGGGAGGTGGTGTTCCGGATGTCCGCCGCCCAGCTGCGCGAGGTGACCACCGGCGCCGCCGCGCACGTGGCGCGGCTGGCCGACCGGATGACCGGCTCCCGGCTGTGCTTCGAGTACTCGCCGGAGACGTTCAACGTGACCGAGCCGGAGTTCGCGCTGGAGATGGCGAACGCGGTGGCGGCGACGTGGGACGCCGCGCCGGACCGGCCGGTGACGGTCAATCTGCCGTCCACTGTGGAGACCGACTCGCCGAACGTGTTCGCCGACCAGATCGAGTGGATGCACCGCAACCTGGACCGCCGGGACTCGATCGTCCTGTCCGTACACCCGCACAACGACCGGGGCACCGCCGTCGCCTCCGCCGAGCTGGCGCTGCTGGCCGGCGCCGACCGGGTGGAGGGCACGCTGTTCGGCAACGGCGAGCGCACCGGCAACGTCTGCCTGGCGACGCTCGCGCTCAACATGTTCAGCCACGGCGTCGACCCGCAGCTCGACTTCTCCGACATCGACGACATCCGCCGCACCGTCGAGCAGTGCAACCGGATGCCGGTCGGGCAGCGCCACCCGTACGTGGGCGACCTCGTGTACACCGCGTTCTCCGGCACCCACCAGGACGCCATCGCGAAGGGTTTCCGGGCGCTGGAGGACCGGGCCCGCGCGGAGGAGCGGCCGCCGGGCGCCCTGCCGTGGTCGGTGCCGTACCTGCCGATCGACCCGCGGGACGTCGGCCGCACGTACGAGTCGGTGGTGCGGGTCAACAGCCAGTCCGGCAAGGGCGGTGTGGCACACGTGCTGCGCACCCGGTACGGCCTGGACGTCCCGGTGGGTCTGCGGGCGGAGTTCGCCAAGGTGGTCCAGCGGGCGGCCGACGAGAGCGGCATGGAGCTCGACTCGCGGCAGCTGTGGGACACGTTCCGCAACGAGTACCTGCACCCGCACCCGTCGTTGCTGCTCAAGGAGTTTCAGGAGTGGCGCGACGGCGACCTGGTCCGGCTCGACGCCCTTGTCGCGTTCGCCGACGGCCGCGAGGCGCGGGTCGCCGGTGCGGGCGCCGACGTGGTGGCCGCGTTCGCCGACGGCCTGGGGCGCGAGGGCCAGCCGGTGGAGGTGCGCGCCGTGACCGAGCAGAGCGTCGCCGACCCGGCCGGGCCGTACACCGCCGTGTACGCCGAGGCGTCCGTCGACGGTGCCGCCGCCTACGGTGTCGGCCTCGACCCGGCGCCGGCCCGCGCGGCGCTCAACGCCGTGCTGTCGGCGGTCAACCGGATCATGGCGTAGCGACGTGGCCGGGTAGGCCGTGGCGCCCCGCGGCCTACCCGGCGAGTGTGGCGAGGTCCACTTTGCCGTTCGGGGTGACCGGCAGCGCGTCGAGCGCGACGAACGTGGACGGCAGCATGAACTCCGGCAGCGAGCCGAGCAGGTGGCGCACCAACCGGTCGCCGCGCGGCGGCTCCGCGCCGGCGGGTACGACGTAGGCCACCAGCCGCTCGCCCCGCAGCACGACGGCGGCGGCCGCGACCTCGGGGTGGGTGCGCAGGTGGTGCTCGATCTCACCCAGCTCCACCCGGTAGCCGCGCCACTTGACCTGGCGGTCGGCGCGCCCGGCGAAGGTGAGCAGCCCCTCCGCGGTGCGGCGGGCGCGGTCGCCGGTGCGGTACATCCGGCCGCCGGTGAACGGGTCCGGCAGGAAGCGCCGCGCGGTCAGGCCGGGACGGTTGACGTACCCGAGCGCCACCCGCGGTCCGCCGATGTACACCTCGCCGTCGTCGGCCGGGCAGAGCTTCCCGTCCAGCACGTACACGGTGCTGTCCGGCAACGGTGTGCCCAGGTGCGGCACCGGGCCGGCGATCGGCGCGACCGTGGCGTCCACTGTGCACTCGGTCGGGCCGTACAGGTTGAGTCCGTCCAGCCACGGCGCCTCGGCGATCTCCTGCCAGATCCGCTCCGGCACCGGCTCGCCGCCCAGGAGCAGCCGCAGCACCCGGCCGGCGGGCAGTGGCCGGCCCAGCTCCTCGCCGGCGATCTGCCAGTGGGTGGGCGTCATGTCCAGATCCTGGATGCCGGCCGTCTCCACCAGCGCCCGCAGCCGGTCCGGGTCGGTGCGGTCGGCGTCCTCCAGCACGACGACGGTGTCGCCGCGGCACACCCGGATCCACTGCTTGACCGAGGCGTCGAAGGACATGCTGGCGTTCCAGCCGACCACGCGGCGGCACGCGGGATACACGCCGGCTTGTTCGAGCGCGGCCATGAGCGCGGCGACGTGGCCGCGGGTCACCTCGACGCCCTTGGGCCTCCCGGTGGAGCCGGAGGTGTAGACGACGTACGCCGGCAGCTCGGGGGCGGCCCAGTCCGAAATGGACGGTCGTGGGCCGCCGGCCGGCGCGATCGAGGTGACTCGCGTGGCGATGCCGGCGTCGGCGGCCATGAACGCCAGCCGCTCCGCCGGGTAGCCCGGGTCGAGGGGCACGTAGGCGGCGCCGGCGCGCCACACCGCGAGCGGCGCCACGACCAGGTCGACACCGCGGGGCAGGCTGACGCCCACCCGGTCGCCGGGCCCGATCCCCTGTGCCCGCAGCATCGCGGCCAGGCGTGCCGTCCGCTCGTCGAGCTCGGCGAAGCTGAGCACGGTGCCGCCGCACCGCACCGCCGGCCATGCGGGCGCCTCCCGCACCGTCCGGGCGAAGCGGGTGAGCGGATCGGGCGGTGTCATGCCGAAGCCACGCGCGACCAGTGGCGGTCGACGGTCCGGGCCAGGAGGTCGGGGTCGTCGACGTAGAAGAAGTGGTGACCGCCGGCGAGCTCGCAGCCGAGCCAGGACTCCGTCGTGCCCGCCCAGCTTTCGAGCTGCTCCGCCGTGACCACATGGTCGTCGCGGCCGCCGAGCACGGCCACCGGGGTGGTGAGCCGGCGGCCGTGGTCGTCGGTGTACTCCCGGCTGAGCGTGAGGTCGGCGCGCAGGGCCGGCAGGATCAGCTCCATCAGCTCCTCGTCGGCGAGCAGGTCGGCCGCGGTGCCGCCCTGCCGGCGCAGCGCCGCGATCAGCGCGCCTTCGGCCAGGTCCTCGGCGGACAGGCCGGGCAGCGGCGTACCCGGGGCGGGAACCCCGGCGACGACAAGGCCGGCGGCCGGACTGCCCAGGCCCTCCAGCAGCTGGGCCACGTCGTACGCGACGTACGCGCCGAAGCTGTGTCCGAACAGGACGGTGCGGCCCGCGTCGTCGACAATGGACGGAAGGCAGGCCGCCGCCAGCTCGCGGATGGACCCGGGTGCCGCCTCGCGCAGGCGCGGTCCGCGCGCGGGATACTGCACGCCCCAGACCGACCACTCCGGACCGAACGCGCCGACCACCGCGTAGGCCGACGACGCGCTGGCACCCGCCGGCGGGAAGAACACGAACGGCGCGTCCCCCTCCCGGATCTGGTGCAGCCACAGCGACGGCGCCGCCATCAGTAGCTCCTCTCGCCGGTGTGCGGCGGCATGTGGAACACCGTCTCCTTGAGCATCTCGGAGGTGCCGTCGACGATCCGCAGCAGGCGCGCCTCGCGGTACGCGCGCTCCAGCCCGTACTCGACGAGCCAGCCGCGCCCGCCGAGCACCTGCATGGCGTCGTCGATGACCTCGCACGCCGCCTCGGTCGCGCAGAGCTTGGCCATCGCCGCCTCGCGTACGGCGAGGTGGCCGGCGTCCAGTGCCGCCGCCGCTTTTCGCAGCAGCGCGCGGGACGCCTCGACCTTGATGTCGGACCGGACGATGAACTCCCGGATGTACTGCTTCTCGCTGAGCCGCACGCCGAAGACGACCCGCTGGTCGGCGTGGCGGCGGGCCACGTTGAGCGCCCAGCGGGCCAGGCCGACCGCCCGGGCGGCGAGGCAGATCCGGCCGAACGGCAGCCATTCGCTGGCCACGCCGGCCGCGCCGCCGACCCGCTCCGGACCGCCGACCACCGCGTCCTCCGGCAGCTCGATCGCGTCGAGCTCGACCTCGTACTGGGTGTACAGCGGGTCCATGCCGGGCAGCGCGCGGACCACGCGCCACCCCGGCGTGTCGGTGCCGAAGACGAAGAACGTGGGCCCCTCCACCCGCGCGCCGACCGCCCGCACGAGCACGATCGCGACGTCGGCCTGCGCCGCGTTGCTGATCAGGAACTTGCGGCCGGTCAGCACCCACTTGCCGCCCGACCAGGTGGCGCTGCTGGCGACCCGGGTCAGGTCGGAGCCGCCGCGCTCCTCGGTCATCGCCAGGCACCGGGTGAGGCGCCCGTCGACCAGCGGGCGCAGCCACCGCTCCCGCTGCTCGGGCGTCGCCGACAGCAGCATCCGGCTGGGGCCTTCGTGCGAGGACAGGATCACCCGCGAGTAGCCGGTGCCGGTCGCGGCGGCCTCCTCGCGCAGCTCCGCGGCGAGCGTCTCGGTCATGTCCCAGCCGCCGTACTCGACCGGGAACTGGGCCGCGTACAGCCCGGACCGCAGCCCCACCCGGCGGGCCAGGTCAAGCTGCGCGGCCGGGTCGAGGTCGGCGGCGCGCTCGTCCAGGTACGCCAGGACCTGTCGCAGGATCGCGCGGGCCGCCGCGGGATCGTCGAGCATCCGCGCGGGGTCCGTGGTGGGTACGAAGTCGACGCTCGTGTCCAACATCAGGGCACCTCCCGAAGGATCCTGGAGACCTCGGTCACGTAGTCGGCGAACCGCGGGTGGTCGAAGAGCGCGCGCAGCTTCGGCCGCACCCGGAACTCCTCCTCCAGCCGGCCGGAGATCGACATCGCGGCCATCGAGTTTCCGCCGAGCGCGAAGAAGTTGGCGTCGTCGGACACCCGCGCGTCGAGGACGACCTCCCACGCCTCCCGGACGCGGGCGGTCACGTCGACCACCTCAGCCATCGGCCGGCGCCTGGTCGTGGACGAAGCTCGCCACCCGGTCGGTGAAGGCGCCCAGGGTGCGGGTCTCGAAGATGGCGGCGACGGGTACCCGGACGCCGAGGTCCTCGCGCAGGACGGCGGTCAGCCGCACGGCGAACAGCGAGTGGCCGCCGCTGAGGAAGAAGTCGTCGTCCGGGCTGGCGTCGCTGACGGACAGCACCTCACACCAGCGGGTACGGATGGTCTCGGCGAGCTGCACGGTCTCGGTGGGCATGTGAGCACCTCTTCAGGCGGCGGGAATGTGGCTCGGCCACGGGCTGGTCGGTTCGGCGCACGCCCGGTCCAGGAGCTGGACGAAGCGCCGCTGGAGCTCGGCGACGGCCGCGTCCGGGTACCGCGCCCGGTCGTGCGTCCAGCGCAGCGCGTACGCGCCGGCGCCATGGCTCGCGGTGCTACGGGCGTGCTGAAGCCCCCGGTTCATCACGATCACGCTCAGGCCGGTGCGGCCGTACCCGTTGGCCAGCTCCCGCACCTCCGGCCGCCAGTCGCCGAACCGCAGGGCCGGCTGGGGCGAGTCGTGCTTGCTGAACATGACCGGGTAGAGCTGGCTGTTGGCGAGGCTCCGGCCGGCGGCCAGCCGGAGGATCTCGGGCGTCGGCATCCGCTGGTGTACCTCCGCCGCCGCGATCAGCCCCATCTCCGCGCGCGCACCGTCCACAGGGGACCCGACCGGCTCCCGCCGCGACACCAGCGGCAGGACGTTCACCAGCAGGCCGACGATGTCGCGGGTGTCGACGTCGCGGTTGGCGAAGCTGGAGCCGATGACCTGCCACGCGCCCGGCGCGGTCTCGAAGACGAGCCGGCGGTAGCAGGCCAGCAGCAGCGCGAACGCGGTGACGCCGAGGCCGGCCGCGGTCCGGTCGACCAGTGCCGACCGCCGCTCGCCCAGCGGCTGCGTGTCGGTCCGCGCCGTGGCCAGGCCCCGCTCCGGGACGGCGGCGTCCTCGGCCGGTTCGCCGGCGACGCCGGCCAGCTGTCCGGACCAGTACTCCCGCGCCGCCGCGCTGTCCGGGCCGGCGACCCACTCCCGCTGCTCCCGGGCCCAGTCGAAGTAGCTCGTGGTGTCGGACGGCGGGGACCAGCCCTCACCCCGCGCGAAGCGGCCGTACGCCTCCCGCACCTGTTGCAGGAAGACGCCGACGGACCAGCCGTCGTGGACGATGTGGTGCTCGCGCTGGAGCAGTGCCGTGCCGCCCGGATGGGTGATCAAATCCCAGCCCAGCAACGGGAAGTCGTCGTACCGGATGGGGCGGGCGACAAGCGCGCGCAGCAGCTTGGGCAGCTCGCCGGCGCCGGCGCGGTGCTTGCGCAGCAGCGGGCCCGCCGGCCCGGCCGGCTCGCCGACCAGCCCCCGCGCGGTCATCCGCCACCGGGCGCTCAGCGCCGCCTGCCCTTCCAGCACGGCGTGCAGGGCCTCCTCCAGATGGCAGACCTCCGGTTCGCCCGGCCCGTCGAGGACCATCTGGTACTGGTAGCCCATGCCGCTGCCGTTGATCTCTTCCAGGAAGACCAGCGCCTCCTGGCCGAGGCTCCCGGCGCCGGACCGCGCTCCGGCCGGGCGCGCCGCGGGTGTGCCCGGCGCCAGCCCGGCCACCAGCAGCGCCTGCTCGCGCAGCGTCTGGGTGAGGGTGAGAGTGGACGGTGCCACGGTCAGCCCGCGCCGCGCGCGGACCCGGGCCCGCAGCGCGATCAGGTCGAGCGATCCGGCGCCCAGCTCGACGAGGCTGTCCGCCGGCGACCGGGGCACCACGCCGCACGTCTCGCGCCAGTCTTCGGCCAGCGCCGACTCCCACGCGTCCGCCCCGGGCACCGCCGGCCGCCGGGCGAACAGCGCGGTGGGATCGGGCAGGGCGCCGCGGTCGAGCTTCTGGTTGGGCGTCAACGGCATGCGGGCCAGCGGGATGACGGCGGCCGGGACCATGTACGCGGGCAGCCGCTCACCGAGCCACCGCTGGATCTCCTCGCCGTCCACGCCTGCGCCCGACACGTACCCGACCAGCCGGGGGTAGCCGCTCTCCGGCGTCCAGACGGTGACCGCGGCCTCGTCGACCACCGGGTGGGCGCGCAGGTGCGCCTCGACCTCGCCCAGCTCGATCCGGAAGCCGCGGACCTTGACCTGCCGGTCGGCGCGGTCGACGAACTCCAGCTGCCCGTCCGGCCGGCACCGCACGAGGTCTCCGGTCCGGTAGAGCGTCCTTTGTGGATCGGACGGGTCCGCCACGAACCGCTCCGCGGTCAGCTCCGGCCGGTCGAGGTAGCCGCGGCCGACGCCGGCGCCGCCGAGGTACAGCTCGCCCACCTCGCCCAGGGGCACCGGCTGCCGGCGCTCGTCCAGGACGTGCGCGGTGGTGTGGGATATCGGCCGGCCGATCGGCGGCAGGCCCTCGTCGTGTCCGTCGAACCAGGCGTACGTCGCGATGACGGCGGTCTCGGTCGGGCCGTACAGGTTGAGGAACCGGTACGGTACGCCCGCCGGCGGCCACGCGTGCAGCTTCTCGCCGCCCACCATCAGCGTCCGCAGGCTGGTCCCGTCGAGCCAGCCGTGCTGGAGCGCGACGGCGGCGACGGAGGTGATCAGGAAGACCGTGTCGATCCGGGCGGCGGCCAGCCAGTGGCACAGCTCCTCCGGTGCGCGGCGGGCGGGCTCGGGCGCGATGTGCACCTCCGCGCCGGCGCTCAGGGCGCCCCAGATCTCCCAGGTCGCCACGTCGAAGCCGCTCGCCACGGTCTGGCCGACCCGGTCGCCCGGGTACACGCCGACCTCGTCGACGAGCCAGCGGACGGTGTTGACGATGTTGCGGTGCTCGACCATGGCGCCCTTGGGCTCGCCGGTCGAGCCGGAGGTGTAGATGACGTACGCCAGGTCGTCCGGCGCCACGTCGGCGGTCGCCGGTGCGGCCTCGTCGCTCCAGTCCGGGCCCAGCGTCATCGCCCGGTGGGTGGTGCCGGCCAGCAGGCCGCCGGTCCGCGGGTCGCACAGCACCAGGCTCACGCCGGCGTCGGCGAGCATGAAGTGCAGCCGCGACGCCGGATACGACGGGTCGAGGGGCAGGTAGGCCGCGCCGGCCTTCAACACGCCGAGCCAGGCCACGACCATGGTGGCTGACCGGTCGATCAGCACGCCGACCACCGACTCGGGCTGGACGCCCGCGGCGGTCAGCCGGGCCGCGACGAGGTCCGCGCGCGCGTTCAGCTCCTGATAGGACAGTGTGCCGCAACCGTCGACCACCGCGGTCGCGTCGGGCGAAGCCGCCACTCGCGCGGCGACCAGCGCCGGCACCGTGCCCTGCATGCTGGACACCGCCTCACCTCCGTCCGGTTGCCCGTCCTGACCCGGTACACGGTGGTCGGGCCGGCCTTCACCTACCTATCGCGGCGCTATCGCGGGACAGGTAGCCCGTGCCGTCCGGACCCGGCAGGGAATGGTCGACCCACACCGTGCCGGTGAGGGCGGCGCACATCCGCCGGGTACGCCGCAGCCGCTCGTCGTGGCCCGGCTGCCGGTCGGCGAGCAGGATCCCGAGCGCGGTGCCGCTGTGCGCGGCGACCACGCCGAGCCCGCCGACCTGGCGGCAGATGTCGAGCATCCGGTCGAGCGTCCGCTTTGGACACAGGCGCTGGTTCATCACCGCGCTGCGGGTGGCCACCTCGCCGATGGCCGCCACGTCCTCCGCCCGGATCGCCGCGGTCAGCGCCGCCAGGAGCCGCTGGTACGTGCGGCGGTGCTGGGTGGAGAACACCTTGGGCACCTTGTTGAACGACAGCGTGTCGATCTCGCCGCCCTCGTCGACCCCCACGACCGTCATCGGCGGCAGGTGCCCCAGCTCCGCGCGCAGCCGCACCTGCCGGTGGTGGAACGCGACGACGCCGTGGTACATGACGCCGTCGGTCGGCTCGATCAGGCGCAGCAGCGCCTCGATCTCGGCGGGCGCCGGTGCCGCGCCGATGGCCTGTCCCACGGCCCGCGCGGTCGCCACGAGGTCGGCCGACGAGCTCGCCAGGCCCTTGCCCTCGGGCAGGTCGGAGTCGAGCAGCAGCACGCCGCCGCCGCGGGCGCCGTGGTGGCGCAGCATCGCCTCGACGAGCCAGCGCGCCTTCGACTTGTGCGCCGGCCGTACGTGCACGGCGTGAGCGCGCGGGTCGAACAGCAGGCGGGCCCGGCTCCAGCGGGCGATCGGCATCGTCACGAGGAAGTCGTCGCCGTCGGGGAGCGCGCCTTGCAGCAGCTCGCCGAACGTGCCGAACGCCGCCGCGCTGCCGTACGCCTCACCGAGCTCGGCACGGTGGAACATCGTCTCCGTCATCGAAGCCGCCCCGGGTTACCCGCCGAGCAGCCGGTCGACGCGCGCCGGCACCGCGTCGACCGCGTCCCGGCGGGCCGCGAGGGCCGCGGCGAGGCGGGTGTGCTCGCGCTCCTGCTCGTCCAGCAGCCGGGCCACCTCGTGCGGGTGCGCCGATCCGCGGGAGCGGCGCCGGTGCAGCTCGGCCACCGGGTCGAACGACTCGCGCAGCAGCCGTTCCGGATCGGTCACGACGTGACCGTACTCCCCGGCGACCGCGGCGAGCAGCCGGCCGTCGACGGCCGTCGCGGGCAGCCCGGCCTCGAGCGCCGCCACCACGTACCGCCCGGCGATGACCTGCGCGGTCCGCCACGGCACCGCACCGTCCAGGGCCAGCCGGTTGGCGAGCGAGAACCCGCCGAGGTACTCCTCGGCGCAGCGCTCGCGGGCGTGTCCGGTGCGGAACTCGAGCCGTTCGAAGACCTCGGTGAGCAGCCGCAGCACCGACCGCATCGTGGCCATGGCGGAGCCGAGCTGGGCCGCGCTCTCCTTCGACACCTCGACGGTGTTGCTGTACGGCGTGGCGCGCTGCGCCGTGGCGACGTCGACGTACCAGGACGTGAGGTGCGCGGTGCGGCCCCGGACGCGTTCCAGGATCGGGTAGTTCTTTTTCTGCGGCATCGCCGACGATATCCCGGCGAGGTCGTCCGGCAGCTCGACCAGCCCGTGCTCGCTGCCCGACCAGGTCATCAGGTCGGTCACCATGCGGCTCAGCCCGACCGCGAAGGTCGAGCACTCGCCGGCCAGCTCCAGCAGCCAGGCCCGGGAGGCCACCCCGACGAGCGCGTGCGGCTCCGGACCGGCGAAGGCGAGCAGGTCCGCCATCCGGTCGCGGTCCCACCGCAGCTCCTGGCCGGCCAGCGCGCCGCTGCCGAGCGGGCAGCGGTTGAACCCGTCGTAGGTCGCCAGCATCCGGTCCGCGGTGCGCAGCAGATGCGCCGACACGGCGCTGACGAAGAAGCCGGACGTGATGACCTGCGCGGCCTGGAGGTGGGTGTACCCCGGCATGACCGAGCCGGTGTGCCGGGCGGCCAGCAGGCGCGCGGCCGAGGCGCAGTACAGCACCGCGGCGACGGTGCGCAGCGCCTCCTCCCGCCCGTACATGAGCTGCGCACAGGCTTGCAGGTCGTTGCGGCTGCGGTCGACATGCCAGACCGGCACGGTGAGTCGCGCGGTGACTTGGCGCTCCACGGCGAAGGCCAGGTCGGACAGGTTCGCCTCGGGATCGGCGGCTAGGCTTTGCCGCGTCACGCCGTCGAGCGCCGTGGCGATGCCGCGCACCTGCCCGGCGTCCAGCAGCCCCATCCGGTGGTACTCGGCCAGCAGGACCTTCTCCACCAGGACGTGGAATCCGAGCAGGTGCTCCGCGTCGTGACGGAACTGCGGATCGAGGATGTCCTCGCGCACGAGCGCCTTCGGCGGCCGCCGCAGCCGTCCGCTGAGCGCCGCGGTCATGAGATGTAGGTGAAGTAAGACCTGAGCGCCGGCATGAGGGCCTTCAGCGGCACTCCACACATGCCCAACGCGAAGAGCAGGTTGTAGCGCAGGTTCTGCGCCGGCATCCCGTACCTCGCGGCGGCCAGGCCCCGGACGGCGCTCTTGCGGTCGTGCCAGTCGATGTTGAACGACACCGACGAGGTCAGCGAGGTCACCTTGTGCAGCGTGCCGGGCGGCATGTAGAACAGGTCGCCGCCCTCGACGAAGCACTCGTACGTCTCCACGCCCGCGAACCGGGGATACCGCTCCAGGTCGGGCTCGTCCGGGTCGACCGGCGACCACCGCCACTTGTAGGGGTAGCAGCGCTCCCGGTCGGCCGCGGCGATCATGAGGAACCGCTTGCGCCCGTCGAGCTGGAAGAACAGGTTGTGGGTCAGCAGCGTGTCGAAGTGCAGTGGTGTCTGCGACACCGACGGGCCGACGAAGAACTGTGGAAACACCCACCACTGCTTGGCGAAGAAGGACGGGAACATCGCCCGGGGAAACGGCTCCAGGTCGTCGCGCAGCTGCGGGATGAGGGTCAGCAGCGGCACGTCGTGCAGGTACCCGGGCGGGTCGCCGGCCCGGTCCGAGTCCTCCCACTCCTCGGCCGCCTTGGCGTAGTCGGCCAGCCGCATCGTCGTGGTGTTGCCCTCGGCGACCCGGCCGGTCTTCAGGCGCACCTCGAGGTCGGGCGCCACGGACGCGAAGTACGGCAGCGACCAGCGTTCCGCGGCGGGCAGGTCGGCGAGGGCGCCCTTCATCAGCACCGGTTTGGTGTTCACGTAGTCGGCGTAGAACTCCTCCACCGACAGGTTCGGCCGGACGTCAACGGGCGAGGGCGGTGCCACGGCTGGCATGGTTACTCCTTGTCGGCTCGGTCTTTTTTCCGGACCCCTCCGCGCAGGCGCGGCGGATGACCTCGACGGTGTAGTCGACGTCGGCGATCGAGACACCCCGGTGGGTGACCGCGCGGATGCGCGTGCCCAGTTCGGCGATGGCCACCCCGCCCGCCGCGGCGGCGGCCAGCAGCTCACGATTGGCGAGACCTTCGGCGTGGAAGAACACCATGTTGGTCCGCGGCTCCGCCGGCTCCACCTCGATTCCGGGGATGGCGGCGAGTCCCTCGGCGAGGCGCCGGGCGGTCGCGTGGTCCTCGCGGAGGCGGTCGCGCTCGCGCAGCGCCACGATCCCGGCGGCGGCCAGCACGCCGGACTGCCGCATGCCACCGCCCAGCAGCTTCCGGATCCGCCGCACTCCGCCCACGAACGTCTCGGTCCCCACGACCATCGACCCGGCCGGCGCCCCAAGGCCCTTGGAGAGGCAGAACTGCACGGAGTCGGCGTGGCCGGCGATCTCCGCCGGGTCCACGCCGATGGCCAGCGCGGCGTTGAAGACCCGCGCACCGTCCAGGTGGACCGGCAGTCCCTTTTCCCGCGCGAGCTCGGCGACGGCGGCGAGGTACGACATCGGCAGGACGTGGCTTCCGCTGTGGTTCTGCGGATTTTCCACGCAGATCAGGGCGGGCAGCGCGAACTGCGGATCGCTTTCGTCCGGTGGGAAGGCCGCTTCGATCGCCGCCAGGTCCATCGTCCCATCAGGACGGTTGGGCACCGGGTGGTACACCACGCCGCCGCACACCGAGGCGCCGCCCGCCTCGTACACGTAGATGTCGGAGTCCTCGCCCACGACGACCTTGGAGCCGCGCGGGCAGTGGGTGAGGATGCTGGCCAGGTTGGCCATGGTCCCGGTCGGCATGAAGCAGGCGGCCCGCTTGCCGAGGAGCTCCGCGGAGAGCTCCTCCAGCGCGCGTACCGTCGGGTCCTCGCCGTAGACGTCGTCGCCCAGTTCCGCTGTGGACATCGCCCGCAACATCTCGGGCGTGGGCAAGGTGAAGGTGTCGCTACGCAGCTCGACGGGCCAGTTGACCGGGCCCGCTGCCGGGGTTGGGTCGCTCACGCGGCACAGCTCACCCTCCCGTTCCATCGGTCATCTTTCAGCTCCCTATCGCTGAAACCAGGTCACCTGCGCGCCGTTGTCGAACGACTCCCGCTCCGTCGGCCTGAAGAGCGTGGGGTCGAATCCACCCTGGAAGGCCGGGATGCCCGCGCCGGCGACCACCGGGTACCACTTGACGATCAGCTCGTCGATCTCCGGCAGCAGCGACCCGGCGAGCTTGCCGCCGCCGGCGAGGTAGATGTCCTTGCCGGCGGGCTCCGCCTTGAGCGCGCGCACCAGCGCTGTCGGGTCGCCGGGGACGAGCTCGACCGACGGGTCGTCGATCTTCTCCAGGGTCGACGACACCACGTACTGCCGGAGGTGGGCGTACGGGCTGGAGATGCCGATGTCCAGGGCGGGCTGGTAGGTGCCCAGGCCCATCACCAGCGTGTCGAACCTCTTGTTGAGCGCGTCGGAGAGGCCGACGTGCGCGCGGATGTGCGTGGGGATCACCTCGGGGTACCGCTCGTTCATCCACGCGGCCATGTCGTCGCTCACCGGGTAGAAGTCGACCTCGCCGCCGGGGCCGGCGATGTAGCCGTCGATCGAGACGGCGACGTAGTAGACAAGCTTTCGCATACCTAACCACTCCGTATGTAGTACTCCAGCTGAAGTGGTGCAACCGTAGTACTACAACTGGTACGGTGTCAACATGCGAACGAACCTCCAGCGCAGGACAGCCCTCCTCGACGCCGCCATCGAAGTGCTGGCCGGAGAGGGCGCGCGCGGCCTGACCTTCCGGGCGGTCGACGCCGAGGCGAAGACCCCGGTCGGCACCGCGTCCAACTACTTCGCCAACCGCGACGAGCTGCTCACGCAGACCGCCGAGCGGGTCTACGAGCGATGGATGCCCGACGAGGCGACCTGGGCCGCCGCCGCGAAAGGGCCGCGGGACACGGCAAAGGTGACCGCGCTGATGCGTGAGCTGGTCGGCCGGATCACCGCGTTCCGCGGCGGCTATCTCGCCATGCTGGAGCTGCGCCTGGAGGCGACCCGCCGACCCGAGCTGCGCGCCGTGCTCACCAAGCGGGTGCGCGCCGACATGGACGCCAACATCGCCTACCACCTGGAGCAGGGCATGCCGGGCGACGCGACCTCGGTCAAGCTGCTCATGCTGGCGCTCAACTGGCTGATCGTCGAGACGCTGACCCTGCCGGAGCTGTTCACCCCGGAGGAGGTGGACGATCTGGTGGTCAAGGCGGTCGAGCGCGTCACCACGCCGGGGACGGTCCAGGGAGCTTTCTGAGTCAGGGTCACCGCCCGCCCTGGCGTTGCTTCCAAGGCAGATTTTCCCACGTCCGCGTCACTTGCGGCTCTGTCCACGATGCCTTGATCGGCGTCGATCTTGGCGGCGGGCGAACAGATCGTGGACGTTTACTGCCCCTCAAGGGGCAGTTGTGTACCACGATCGCCAGCGTCACCCGCCCTCGTTACCTCGATCCGCCGGCCGGGAGCGGTGCCCGCGGGAGCATACGGTCCGTCGCTGACGCGGACGTGGGGAAATCTGCCTGACGCCGCCGCGCGCATAACCCCCACTCCGAAAGCTGTCCAGAGAGCCTCTGTCGCCGGGTTTGCCGAGGCCCCCAGGCCCTGATGGGGCAACGTTGAACCGCCGCCGGGTTGACGTCGCACGCCACCTACGCAAGCGGTCGCGGGGGTTGGGTGCCCGCGACCGCGCGGATCAGGCGGCCGCCGGTGGGGCGGTGCTGTCCCGGACGATGAGGGTGGTGGCGAACTCGACGCGGTCCTGCGGGAGCGGGTGCCCGGCGGCCATCGCCAGGACCAGCCTCGCGGCCGTGGCGCCCATCTCGGCGAAAGGCTGCCGCACCGTGGTCATCGGCGGACCGCACCACCGGGTGGCGGAGATGTCGTCGAAGCCCACCACGCTGAGGTCTTCGGGGATCCGCCGACCGGCGAGCCGGGCCGCCTCGTAGACGCCGAGCGCTTGCAGGTCGTTGCCGCACAGGATCGCGGTCGGCGGGTCGGCGAGGCGGAGCAGCTCCCGTCCGTGGCTGAGGCCGTCTTCGAACGCGAACCACTGTCCGGTGCGGATCAGCCGCTCGTCCATCGGCGTCCCGGCGGCGTCCATCGCGGCGCGGATGCCGTCGAGCCGGCGCCGGGCGGAGAGCCTCTCGGTGGGCCCGGTGATGGCGGCGATGCGCCGGTGCCCGAGGTGCAGCAGGTGCCGGGCGGCCGCCAGCGCACCGTTCCAGTCGGTGGCTCCCACCGACGGCACCGGGTGTTCCGGCTCGCCGGTGGGGTCGAGGGCGACCAGCGGGATGGCGCTGGCGGCGAGCAGGGCGTGCTGCTCGGTGGGAAAGTGCAGATGGACGCTGATGACGCCGGTCGGGCGGCGGGCGAGCAGGTCGTGGGCCCAGGTGCGACCGGCGGACGTCTGGTGGAGCACGTCGATGAAGCCGACTGAGAGGTTGTGGGCGGACGCGACCTGTTCGACCCCTTGCATGATGACGATCGCCAGGTTACTCAGCATGCCGTAGAAGACGACCTCGATGGTCGCCGCGCGGGCCGGCGTCTCCGGGCGGCGGTAGCGGTGCTCACGCAGCACGGCTTCGACCTGCTGCCGGGTCCGTGGAGCCACCCCCGATCGACCGTTGAGCACTTTGGACACCGTCGCCGCGGACACTCCCGCGAGGCGCGCGATCGCCGCGACCGTCATGTCGCCCTGCCGGCGGTCGGCCGGACGGCCGCGGTCGGCGGTGGCGGTCGCGGACGGTGGTTGGTCGGCGCGGGCGGCGGCCGGTGCGGCTCGGCGTTGCTCTGCCTCGCCCAGCAGGCGCACACGTACCGCCTCGGCCTCCTCGGCGGCGCCCGGTCCGGCCGGGACCGTCGCGGTGAGGTAGCGGCGCTTTCGGGTGAGCGGGTCGACGCCGGCGTAGACCCGCACGCGCAGCGATCCGCTGGGGAGTGTCTCGATCTCGCCTCGAGCCGGTCGAAAACCGACGGCGCCAGCCATGGAGCGACGGTAGCAAATAGCCGTAGCTCCATGCATCAATGTGGTGCGGCTCCACGACACAATCACCGCTGTCGCTTGTCAGGACTAACGATTTCCATCGATAATGCTAACTGTTTCGGAGCTGGGCGCGGTCAGGGAAAGGGCACCCTCGACCGCCTACGTCGGAGCCGGCCGGCTTCGCCGGACAGGCCACGCGAGGAGGGTGCCACGCAGTCCCACCGGACCCGATCGTCGCACGATCACGGCCGTCACGAGTGACGGCCGGTCCGGGAGGCTCCGGCGCACCCTCCTCGGCTCGCTCGTTCCCGGATCACGAAAGACCAGCGTTCCGCGTCGGATCGTGGGGAGCGCTCCCGCAGCCACCCTGATTCCCACTTCAGGAGAAGTTCTATGAGGAAACCCAGAGTGACCAAGACGGCGTTGGTGTCGGCCGGCGCCGTCCTGTTGGCATCGACCGCGGTCGCCGTGGCGCTGCCAGCCGGGGCCGCGGCCGCCGGTTGTTCGGTGAACTACGCGGTGTCGTCGCAATGGCAGGGTGGCTTCGGCGCCAACGTCACCATCACCAACCTCGGCGACCCGGTGACGAGCTGGACGCTGACCTGGTCCTACAGCGCCGGCCAGACCGTCACGCAGGCCTGGAACGCGACCGTGAGCCAGAGCGGCGCCGCGGTCACCGCCAGAAACGCCAGCTACAACGGGGCCATCGCGACCAACGGCACGGCCTCGTTCGGGTTCAACGGCTCGTGGACCGGCGGCAACCCCGCGCCGACAAGCTTCGCGATGAACGGGGTCGTCTGCACCGGCGGCGTGCCGACGACCGCACCGCCGACGACGGCACCGCCCACCACCGCACCGCCCACCACCGCGCCCCCGACCACGGCGCCGCCCACGACCGGACCGCCCAGCGCCGCGGACATCACGGTCAACAGCGGCACCAGGTACCAGACTGTCGACGGTTTCGGGGCCGCGACGGCGATCTGGGGCAGCAGCGCCTGGTCGACGGCCGAGACGCAGACGCTCGTCGGCATGGGCGCCAACCAGTTCGGGCTGTCGATCGTGCGTACCGGCATCTCGCCGGTCTCCAGCGAGTGGGCGACCCACGTGAACTCCCTGAGAACGGCGAAGTCGTACGGGTCGAACGTGAAGATCCTCGGGTCGCCGTGGACGGCACCGGCGGCGTGGAAGACGAACAACAGCCGGACCAACGGCGGCAAGCTCCGGACCGACTACTACGACGACTACGCGAACCATCTGAACAGCTACGTCCAGTACATGCGCGACCAGGGCGTCGCGATCGACGTCACGTCCGTGCAGAACGAGCCGGACTGGCACCCGGACTACGACTCGATGGACTGGAACGGCACCGAGCTGCGCAACTTCGTGCGCGACCAGGGCGCGCGGGTGCAGAACACCAAGCTGATGGTCGCCGAGGCGGTGAACCTGAACTACAGCTTCACCGATCCGACCCTCAACGACGCGACCGCCCGCAACAACATCGGCTACATCGGCGGCCACCTGTACGGCACCGAGAGCGCCGGCCGCCTCGCGCCCTACCCCTTGGCCGCGCAGCACAACAAGCCGGTGTGGATGACCGAGTGGAACTTCCACGAGGCCGACGGCGGCGGCTCCAACATCTGGGGCAACCCCGGCAACGTGACGGTCTGGAACGAAACCCTCGACACCATCATGCGCACCGTGCACAGGTCGATGGAGGCCAACTGGAGCGCCTACATCTGGTGGTACGGCAAGCGTTTCTACTCCTTCATCGGCGACGGCGAGTCGGCCTACGGCACCACCGCGGGGGCTCCGCTGAAGCGCGGATACGCGTTCTCGCAGTACGCCAAGTACGTCCGCCCCGGCTACCAGCGGGTGGCCCTGACGAAGAGCGCCAAGGCGTCGCCGCTGGAGATCACCGCCTACCAGGGTGGCGGGAAGATCACGCTGGTGATCCTCAACCGGTCGAACAGCGCGGTCGACAACGCCGTGATCCAGGCGCCGCAGAACGTCACCCGGGCCGAGCACTACCTCACCTCGGTGAACGCCAACGCGGCCAGCCAGCCGACCACCGTCAACGGTGGGCAGGTCACCGTCAACGTCGGCGCACGCAGCATCTCCACGGTCGTGTTCACCCTCTGAAAGCCCGCACCGGAGGACCTGATGAAGCTCCCTCGCACCCGCGTCCGGGTGGTGGCCGCCATTACCGCCGGCCTCACCGTGGCCGGGGCCACCGCGGTGCTCACCGCGAACAGCGCACAGGCGGCCGCCGGCTGCCGCGTCGAATACGCCATCACCAACTCCTGGCAGGGTGGCTTCGGCGCCAACGTGACCATCACCAACCTCGGCGACGCGATCAACGGCTGGCGACTCACCTGGTCGTTCGGCGCCGGGCAGACCATCACCCAGCTCTGGAACGGCTCGGTCGCCCAGTCCGGCGCCCAGGTCACGGTCACCAACGCCAGCTACAACGGCAGCATCCCCACCAACGGCACCGCGGGCTTCGGGTTCAACGGCTCGTGGAACGGCTCGAACCCGGTGCCCACCGCGTTCGCGGTCAACGGCACCGCGTGCACCGGTAGCGTCGGGCCGACCACTCCGCCGCCGACGACGTCGGTGCCGACCACCGCGCCACCGACGACGGCTCCGCCCACCGGGTGCGCTCTTCCGTCGACGTACCGGTGGTCGTCGACGGGCTCGCTGGCGAACCCGCGGTCGGGATGGGTGTCGCTCAAGGACTTCACCTACGCCCCGTACAACGGGCGGCATCTGGTCTACGCCACCACCCACGACACCGGAACCACCTGGGGCTCGATGAACTTCGGCCTCTTCTCCAACTGGTCCGAGATGGCCTCGGCCAGCCAGAATGCGATGTCGTCGGGCACGGTGGCGCCGTCGTTGTTCTACTTCGCTCCCAGAAACATTTGGGTGCTGGCCTACCAGTGGGGTGGGACCGCGTTCTCCTACCGCACCTCCAGCGATCCGACCAATCCGAATGGCTGGTCGTCGCAGCAGGTGCTGTCCACCGCCACCATCTCCAACTCCAGCACCGGTCCGATCGACCAGGCGTTGATCGGTGACAGCAGCAACATGTACCTGTTCTTCGCCGGGGACAACGGCCGCATCTACCGGGCCAGCATGCCGATCGGGAACTTCCCGGGCAGCTTCGGCAGCCAGGCCACGGTGATCATGACGGACACCACGAACAACCTGTTCGAAGCGGTCCAGGTCTACAAACTCCAGGGCCGAACCCAATACCTCATGATCGTCGAAGCCATCGGCGCGCAGGGCCGCTACTTCCGCTCGTTCACGGCGACCAGCTTGGGTGGGACGTGGACGCCGCAGGCGGCCAGTGAGAGCAACCCGTTCGCGGGCAAGGCCAACAGCGGCGCGACGTGGACCAACGACATCAGTCACGGCGAGCTGATCCGTAGCAACGCCGACCAGACCATGACCGTCGACCCTTGCAACCTCCAACTGCTCTACCAAGGCCGCGCCCCCAACTCCGGCGGCGACTACGGCCTGCTCCCATACCGACCGGGCCTCCTGACCCTGCAACGCTGAACACCTACGACGGCGGGCCCGGCACACCACCGGGCCCGCCGTCGGCGTAGCGGGCGGCGATCGCGACGGCGCGGTCGCGCAGCGAGGTGCGCAACCATTGCGGGGCCAGGGCTTCCGCGCTCGTGGCGAGCTGCCACAGCGCCCACTCGGCGTGTCGCGAATCCTGGAACGTGACCTCCATCCGCAGCCAGCCGTCCGCGTCGGTCTCTTCGGCGAGGACGGCAAGCGCCGTGCCCACAAGGGTTTCCCGCCGCGCCGGGTGCACCCGAAGCCGCACGGCGACCTGATCGCCGCCGGTCCGAAACCGCGTGCTGCGTTCCCGCCAGATCTGGTCCAGGTCGACCCGGTCCGGCCGCTGCGCCGGTTCGGAGAGTGCCTCCGCGGCCAGCACCCGCGACAGCCGGTAGGTGCGGTCGGCACCGGACCTCGTCGCCAGCAGGTAGGCCTGGTCGCGGACCGTGACAAGGCCGATCGGGTCCACCGTGCGCCACTTCGGCGCCTGGCCGACCGCCGCGTAGTGGATGCGCAGCTTGAGTCCCGCGAACACCGCGCGCCGGACCTCCCCCACGACGGCCTCGGGCACCTCCTCGGCGACCAGCCGGCGCGAGAGGAGGTCGGTCTCCGGGTCGACGAGCAATCGCCGCGCGGCGCCGGCCGCGGTGGCCCGATAGCTTTCGGGCAGCGCGTCGACCACCTTGCGCATGCCCGACGCGAGCGCCGAGCCGAGGCCGAACGCCTGCGCGCCGCTGCGCGATCCGGCGACCAGCAGGGCGAGCGCTTCGTCGTGGTTGAGCCCGGTGAGCTCGGTCTGGAAGCCGGGCGACAGCACGAACCCGCCGTGCCGACCGCGTTCGGCGTACACCGGGACGCCGGCCGCGGACAGCGCCTCGATGTCCCGCAGCACGGTGCGGGTGGACACCTCCAGCTCGCGGGCCAGCGTGGCCGCGGACAGCCGACCGCGCTGGCGCAGCAGCAGCACGAGCGAGACCAGCCGGTCGGCGCGCATCCGAAAACTTTACATGAATACACGACACAGGATGTCGTGATTCGTTGGGAGGCTGATCAGCAACAACGTCGACGACGAACGGAGCTGAAGTGGCAGTGGAACGAACGGCGGTCAACCCGGTGGCCTGGTCGGTGGAGATGGGATTCAACCAGGGTGAGGTCGTCTCCGGGCACACCCGGACCCTGTACTGCTCCGGGCAAACCGCGATGAGCGAAGACGGCAAGCCCCAGCACGACGGAGACATGGCGGCGCAGTTGGCGCTCAGCGTCGACAACCTGGAGGCGGTTCTCGGCGAGGCCGGCATGTCCCTGGCAGACCTGGTCCGGCTCAACGTCTACACCACCGACGTCGACCTGCTGTTCCAGCACTACGGCGTGCTGGCGTCGAGGTTGGGCGCCGCGCGGGTGGCACCGACCACCACGATGCTGGGCGTGACCCGGCTGGCGATCCCCACCCTGATGGTCGAGCTCGAAGGGACCGCCGTCGCGTGATTCCCGTGCTCAGGATGGTGACGATCGGCGTCTACGGCTTCGACCGCGAGTCCTTCCTGCGGCGGCTGCGGCACGCTGACGTCCGCCTGCTGCTCGACGTACGCCAGCGCCGCGGTGTCCGCGGACCGGAGTACGCCTGGGCGAACTCGCGGCGGCTCCAGGCGGCCCTCGCCCAAGCCGGGATCGCCTACGAGCACCATCCTGAGCTCGCCCCGACCACCGAGCTACGCCAGCTCCAGTACGCCGAGGACGACCGCCGCGGGGTCGGCAAGCGCTCGCGGCGGGAGCTCGCCGCCGAGTACACCCGCCGGTACACCACCGAGATCCTCGACAGCGCCGACCTCGCACCGATCGTGTCGGCGCTGCCGAGCGGTGGGACAGCGGCGCTGCTCTGCGTCGAGCGCGATCCCGAGGCCTGCCACCGCTCGCTGATCGCTCAGCGGCTGACCGAGCGGCACCGCGTCACGATCGAACACCTGCGCCCGATGTGATGGACGGGCTGGGCCTCGCCAATGGCCGGCGCCAGCCCGTCCGGGATCGAGGGTTGGAGCCGGGTCAGGCCAGGTCGTACCGGTCGAGCTCCATGACCTTGGTCCAGGCCGCGACGAAGTCGTTGACGAACCTGTCGCGAGCGTCCTGGCTGGCGTAGACCTCGGCCAGGGCGCGCAGCTGCGAGTTCGAGCCGAAGATGAGGTCGACCGCGGTGGCCGTCCACTTCAGCTGGTCGGTGGCCGAGTCGCGGATCTCGTACACGTGCTCCTCGGACTTCGACGCCTTCCATTGGGTACCCGGGGAAAGGAGGTTGACGAAGAAGTCGTTGGTGAGCATGCCGGGCCGGTCGGTGAGGACGCCGTGCTGGCTGTCTCCGACGTTGGCCCCGAGGGAGCGCAGGCCGCCGATCAGGACCGTCATCTCAGGCGCGGTCAGGTCGAGCATGTACGCACGGTCGACGAGCAGCACCTCCGGCTGGGTCTTCTCGCCGGGGCGCAGGTAGTTGCGGAAGCCGTCCGCCCGGGGCTCGAGGACCCGGAAGGTCTCGACGTCGGTCTGCTCCTGAGTGGCGTCGGTGCGGCCCGGGCGGAACGGCACCGTCACGGAGAAGCCGGCGTCGCCCGCCGCCTTCTCGACGGCGGCCGAGCCGGCCAGCACGATCAGGTCGGCCAGCGAGATCTTCGCGCCGCCGGCGTCGTTGAACTCGCGCTGGATGCCTTCGAGAGTCTCCAGGACCGTCGCGAGCCGCTCGGGCTGGTTGACCTCCCAGCCGCGCTGGGGCTCGAGACGGATCCGGGCGCCGTTGGCGCCGCCACGCTTGTCGGTGGAGCGGAAGCTCGCGGCGGAGGCCCAGGCCGTGGAAACCAGCTGGGCGGTCGTCAGGCCGGACTCCAGGACCTTCGACTTGAGGACGGCGATGTCGGCGTCGCTCACCAGCTCGTGGGTAACGGCCGGCACCGGGTCCTGCCACAGCTGGGGCTCGGCGACCCACGGCCCGAGGAACCGGCTGACCGGGCCCATGTCGCGGTGCAGCAGTTTGTACCAGGCTTTGGCGAAGGCCAGCGCGAACTCGTCCGGGTTTTCCAGGAAACGGCGCGAGATCTTCTCGTACACCGGGTCGACGCGCAGCGACAGGTCGGTCGTGAGCATCGTCGGCTTGTGTTTCCTCGACGGGTCGTAGGCGTCCGGGATGATCGCCTCGGCGTCCTTGGCGACCCACTGCTTGGCACCGCCGGGGCTCGTGGTCAGCTCCCATTCGTAGCCGAAGAGGATCTCGAAGAAGCGGTTGCTCCACCGCGTCGGCTGGTCGGTCCAGGTCACCTCGAGGCCGCTGGTGATCGTGTCGGCGCCCTTGCCGGTGCCGTGGGTGCTCAGCCAGCCCAGGCCCTGCGCCTCCAGCTCGGCGCCCTCGGGCTCCGGGCCGACATGGTTGTCGGCGATGCCGGCGCCGTGGGTCTTGCCGAAGGTGTGGCCGCCGGCGATGAGGGCGACGGTCTCCTCGTCGTTCATCGCCATCCGGCCGAAGGTCTCGCGGATGAAGTGGGCCGCGGCGGCTGGGTCCGCGTTGCCGCGTGGGCCTTCCGGGTTGACGTAGATGAGACCCATCTCGGTCGCGCCGACACCCTCGGCCACCTCCTTGTCGGACACGTAGCGCTCGTCGCCCAGCCAGGTGTCCTCCGGACCCCAGAAGATCTCCTCGGGCTCCCACACGTCCTCGCGGCCGAAGCCGAAGCCGAAGGTCTTGAAGCCCATCGACTCCAGGGCGACGTTGCCGGCGAGCACGAGCAGGTCGGCCCAGGAGATCTGCTGGCCGTACTTCTGCTTGACCGGCCACATCAGCCGGCGGGCCTTGTCGAGGTTGGCGTTGTCGGGCCAGCTGTTGAGCGGGGCGAAGCGCTGACCGCCGTCGCCGGCACCGCCACGACCGTCATGGATGCGGTAGGTGCCCGCGGCGTGCCAGCTCATCCGGATCATCAGGCCGCCGTAGTGACCGAAGTCGGCCGGCCACCAGTCCTGGGAGGTGGTGAGCACCTCGGTGATG
Source organism: Phytohabitans sp. LJ34 (assembly GCF_052068095.1). Taxonomy (NCBI): domain Bacteria; kingdom Bacillati; phylum Actinomycetota; class Actinomycetes; order Micromonosporales; family Micromonosporaceae; genus Phytohabitans; species Phytohabitans sp. LJ34. Next base: position 324,109 of record NZ_JBQHDG010000008.1, read on the forward strand.
TCCCGCTTGAGGGCTTCGACGTCGAGCTTCTCGAACTCCTTGGCGTAGCTGAACCCCTCCCCCAGCGGGTCGCTCTTGTCGGAGTTGGCGTGCAACACCGAAAGGTCGAGCTGGTTGGGCCACCAGTCCCGGTTGGTGTGCGGGCGGCCACCGGTCTTCGGGGTCGGCGAGTCGATCGCCGGGTTCTCGCTCTCGCTACCGTGCGCGGTGACGGAGTCGTGCGCGACCGGGCAGCCGGCCGCCGCCTTCTCGTCCACGCCCTGCGCGCTGGCCGGGGCGTTGTCCTGGGTGTCGCTCATCTGCTTCCTTCCGAACTGGCGGTCAGTTGGGCGTGCGGTTGGTCGCACAGTCGGGGCAGGTGCCCAGATAGACGACCTCCGCCTCGTCGACCACGAAGCCGCGGTCGTCCGAGGCGGTGAGACAAGGAGCGCGCCCGGCAGCGCATTCGACGTCGGCGATCGCACCGCAGGAGCGGCACACGAGGTGGTGGTGGTTGTCCCCCACCCGAGACTCGTAGCGGGCGGTCGCACCGGCGGGCTGTATGCGCCGGACCAGACCGGCGTCGGTGAGCGCCCGCAGCACGTCGTAGACCGCCTGGCGGGAGACCCCGGGGTGATCGCCCCGGACCAGCGCGAGCACCGCGTCGGTGTCGACGTGCGGGTGGTCACGCAGCGCGGCCAGCACCGCCAACCGGGGCCGGGTCACGCGCAACGAGGCTTCCCGCAGCCGCGCCTCGAAGTCCGGGTTCACTCGATCAACATAACACTAATCTGGAGTGATTCAAGTTTTCCGGCAGATCTTGCCGGTACCAGCCGCCGCGCGGCGCCCGACACCCATGGTGCACCGCATACCCACGCGAGGAGGTCCAAACCGCGGGCTACCGTCATGGCCTCTGGCCACGGTCCTGCTGTGCGCCCGCGCGGGTCGTCCAGGCCGACGACCAGGCACCGCGTACGACGCCGGCCTGACCAGCCCGCGGCACCGCCCATCGGCGCGGTCAGAAACGACAGCCCACATCCCACCCGGGGAGCGCCGAGCGGTCGTCACGTCTGTCCATATAGGACATATGCACTCGCTGGCCTCGACGTCCATATAGGAGGACCGGTTGCTGGGCAGCCGAACAGGCTGGAATGGTATGCCGCCGGACCAGGCCGTGCGACCAACGGATGACCGGTCTCGGTCAGGTGGCCGCGCTCCGCGAAAGCGGGGGACCCATCCGCTTGGTAGTGTCGGGTGTGACCTGGGTTCTGTCGTGCTAACGGCTCGTGGTGCGGCGTGATCATGGAAGGAACGGGTGACCAGTCGACGCGCGGGCCGCACCAACCCAAGGAGTCTCGATGTCACTCACCCCGGCCGACGTTCACAACGTCGCTTTCAAGAAGCCTTCCATCGGCAAACGCGGCTACGACGAGGAACACGTCGATGCCTTCCTGGACGAACTCGAACAGGAGCTCATCCGCCTGATCGAGGCGAACAACGACCTGCGCATCCTGATGACGCGGGACCGCGCACAGGCCGGCGCGGACACCGACCAACAGCTGGCCACCGCCTTGAACGAGTTGACCGCCCAACTCGACCGCGTCCACCGGGAAAAGGCATCCGCGGAGCAGGTCGCCCGTGCGACGCAGGCCGAGCTGGGGCAGGCACGCGCACAGACCGGCGCAGTGGCCGCCCGCGACCGTGAGCAGGCATCCCAGATGCTGATGATGGCTGAGCGCACCGCCGACACTCACCTCGACGAAGCCCATCGCGAGGCCCGCGACGTGTTGTCCGACGCCCGCTCGACGGCGCGGCAGATTACCGGCGACGCACTGGCCGATGCCGATGCCTTGGAGCGGGGCGCACGACAGCGCCACGACGACGCGATGAGCGGCCTAGAGGCCGAGCGCACCGCGGCCCAGCACCAGCTCGAGGATCTTGAGGCATTTGAGCAGGAGTACCGGTCACGGCTGGCGGCACATGTCGAAAGCCAGCTGCGCGAGGTGGACGGGAGCGACGAGCTCAAACCCTGACGGTCCGAACGCGGCCGCAGGTCCATCCACGGGTGCGCGTGCCCCGCGGCCTCCCACGCCCCTGCCGCCACCCGGCGCGACCAGGACAGCGGCAGCTGAGCCCGCGACCTCAGCCGCCGGTTTCGGCCCCGTCGACCGGGCCGACGTCAAAAGGTGTCCGAAGTCGCTTCATCGCGGCCTCGCTCTCGTCTGGAACGGCTTGGCGCGGTCCCGACGTGTCCGCGTGCGGCGCCGGCCGGAAAAGCTCTCCGTCGGAAGAAGGCGCCTCGAGGGCGGGCTCGGGTGTCGCCTTACCAGTCATTTGCGCTCCAATTGCGAGACCGATGGATAGGCCCCGGACCTCGCGAAATTGCAATCCGGGCGGGTTGGGTGTACGCCTCGCGTACCCCGAGAACCCAACGGTACGCGCAATCCGCTCACGTGAGGTCGGGGCCAAGAGCGGACTACTACAGGACCGCTCCGCGCGGTGCCACCTCGATGGCCGCCACCCCCCTGCCGTAGAGAATCACGAGCCGGTCGCCGTGCCTACTGCGAAGCACGCCGGACTGCTCGGCAAGGGTCGAAACGACATGTTCGACCAGCTCGTCCTCGTCGGTGGTCTGAGGCTCTTCGTAGGTGATGTCCATACGCTCGCCGCCGGTGAGCCGGACGCGAAGCACTACAGTTGCCATAACGTCGAACCTAACCCCTCGGTCGAGGCGGTGCCGGCAGGCCGTCGACACCCTGTTCATGCACGCGGGAGCGGCCATGTCAAAGACAACCAGCCGAGTGTTGGCCGGCGTCGCCGTTGCCACCTTGGCGGCGGCGGGTGTGGCGGCGGTCATCCGCTATCGCCGGGGAGGGCAAGCTCCCGCGGAGGAAGGTGCCCACCTCGACGAACTCCAGGTGCGGCTGACCGAAGCCGAAACGCCGGGCGATCTTCAGCCGACACGTGTGCGGCGGGTCCTCGAAAACCTTCAGCGAAATCAGGGCATATCGGCAGCCCAGCTGGTGCGGTGGATCGCTGCCCTCCGGCATGGGACCCTTACCCCCGAGCAGGCGACGGTGGCGGAGAGCGACTTCGACACCCTTGAGCGGGAGGCAGATCAAGGCGGCGCATGACAGCCCCGGCCGCGGTCGCTGTCCGATATCAGGTCGCTTCCTCGGCCGGCCCGCCGGGAAATGTCCAACACCGGGCTATGCACGTCCTATATGGACCGAACTGGAGTGGCGCCCGCGGGGGCGTCTTCGGCTTCCCCCGCGTTCTCGGCGGTGCCGGTCGGGCACCGGCTGAGTCCGGACCGCGCTCAGCGGCGTCGCCACACGCGAGTTGGAACCTACCGCCGGATAGGTAGTCCGGAGAATGGGCGTCGTGAGCGTCGAGTCGATTCTGCTTTTCGTCCTGGCCGCTGTCGCGGTGATCGTCGTGGTGCGGTGGGTCGCCGACCGGATCGGCTTGCCGGCCGCGGCGCTGCTCCCGCTCGTCGGCATCACATACGCGTTGCTGCCCGGGCCGAACGTCGCGCTCGATCCGGACATCATCCTGACGTTTGTGCTCCCGCCGCTGCTGTACAGCGCCGCTCTGGACTCCTCGTTGCTGGCGATTCGCCGCAACATGCGCACCGTGGTGAGCCTTTCGGTGGTCCTGGTCCTGCTCAATGCGCTGGTGATCGGCTTCGGCTTCGCCTGGTTCGTCGCCGGCGCGACCGTGGCCGCCGGCATCGCGGTCGGTGCGGCGGTCGCGCCGCCGGATCCGGTGGCCGCGCTGGCGGTCGGGCGCCGGGTGGGGCTGCCGCCCAGGCTCCTTACCCTCATCCAGGGTGAGGGGCTGTTGAACGACGCCACCGCGCTGACGATCCTGAGCGTCGCCGTCGCGGCGGCGACCGGTGACGGTTTCTCGGTCCCGTCCACGCTTCGCCTGTTCCTGTTCGCGGCAGCGGGCGGCGTCGCTGTGGGCATGCTGGTCGCGTTCGCCGTCCGCCTGCTGTCGCGGCCGCTGAGTGGCGATCCCTTGATGGTCAACGCCGTCTCGTTGGCCACCCCGTTCGCCGCCTACCTGCTGGCGGAACAGATTCACGTCTCCGGCGTGCTGGCGGTGGTCGTCGCGGGGCTGATCGTCGGACACCAGCGGCCGCGGTCGACGTCGGGCGCGAGCCGGCTACAAACCAGTGCCGTCTGGCGACTGGTCGACTTCCTGCTCGAAGGCTTCGTGTTCCTGCTGATCGGGCAACAACTTCCCGCGGTCGTACGCGGGCTCGCGAGATACGACACCTCCACCATCGTCATCGCGGTCGCGATCACGGTCGGCGTCGTCCTGCTGCTGCGTCCACTGTGGCTGATGCTGACCCAGTCCCTACCCCGTTCACTCCACACCTGGCTGGGTAGCGAAGCGGCCGGCGAGCGCCAGAGCCAGCGGCTGAACGGCCGGGAGGTGCTCGTCCTGAGCTGGTCGGGCACCCGCGGCGTGATCAGCCTGGCGGCCATCTTCACCCTCCCGCTGACCACCGACAGCGGAGCCCCGTTTCCGGACCGCGACCTGCTGCTGTTCTGCACGTTCGTCGTCGTGCTCGCCACCCTCGTCGGTCAGGGCCTCACGTTCGCACCGATCGCCCGCGCCCTCGGGCTGCGCGCGGACGAGGCCGACCAGGCCCGCCAGCGCAACGAGGCGCGTGCGGCTTCCGTCGAGGCCGCGCTCGCCGCGCTCGACGACGTGGAAGCCGAGGAACACGACGACATCCACACCGATGTGATCGAGGCGACGCGCACGCAGCTACGCGCCCGGCTGGCCCGCTACCAGGGCCGGCTCGACCTGCTCCGCGAGAGCGACTCCACCGACCTACCCGTGTCGCCGCGCTACGAAGCCGCACTGCACGTACGCCGCGTGGCGATCGACGCCCAACGCGAGGAGCTCCTGCGGTGGCGGGATGCCGGCCGCCTGCCCGACGACGGCCTGCGGACTCTGGAACGCGAACTCGACCACGAAGAACGACTACTACCCGACCGGCCGGCACGCCGCTGACTGTGCGTCAGGCCGGCGCCGGCTCGGGCGCCGCCAGCAGGCTGGCGCGGGACACGCGAGACGGCATCGGTCGGCGCACCGCCGCGAAGAGCCGTGCCAGCGCGGCCGACCGGCCAGCCGTGGCCGTGACCGCGGCGACGGCGTCCGCGCCCCCATCGACCCAGCTGTTCCAGCTTGACCGTTCGGCGGGGTCAAGCCGGTCGTGGGCGACCGCCAGATCCAGCAGCGACCCGGCGATCTCCCGGCACATGTCCGGCTTGTACCTGAACCGGCTGGCGATGACCCCCAGTTGGCACACCGTCGCGGTGCCACCGGCCACGGCGATCGAGATGTTGAGGTGTGACTCGACGCCGAAGTGAGTCGGCAGCACCCCGTCGAGGAAGCGGCGGCGGATCGCCCGGTACCCGGTGAGCGAGTTGGCGCCCAAGCTACCGACCTCCGGGAAGAACTCGGCCACCAACGGCTCGTAGATGGTGAACGTGCTGCTCAGGATCGTCCCCACGTCCGCGTACTCATAGTCGCCCACGATGTGGTCGGCGGTGCCCGACACAGCCGCCTGCCGCAACGTCGCCGGCACGTTGGCATCGGACGAAACCAGGTCCGCGTCCAGGAAGCAGAGCCACGGCGAGGTGCTACCGGCGATCGCCGCCGCCATGGCCGCTCCCTTGCCGCGGGGCCCGCGAAGCACCTCGGCGCCCGCCGCCTCCGCCCGCCGCGCCGTAGCGTCGCTCGACGCGCTGTCCACCACGAGAACCCGGTCGCCCGGCTGCGCGGCCACGCACGCCTGGCCGACGATCGTGGCGATGTTCTCTTCCTCGTTGCGCGCGGGAATCACGAACGTGAACACAGACCGTGCCTCCATCGATGGGCGAATCACAGCGGATCTGGGAAGTACCAGGGCACAGGTCAGAGGGAGGGCCGCCTCCCCTTTGCGATCGCCTCAGCGATCCTCGGTCGGTGGCGGCACACTGGTCGGCGGCGGAATGGCGACGCGCATCGGCGATCCCAGCGAGGTCCGGGCCGGCTACCGTGCCAACAGCCTATGCCACCGGTACGCCGAGAACACTCTCGGGCGGCGGCCCTGGCGCATTTGCCCGCAGGGGTCCATCGTTAAGCTCATGGCGCAGACCTCGCACGGGACGGACCGGGACCTTCAAGCCGGCATCGCCGACCTACTGGAGCGCATGGCCGGCGAGACCGCGCACGTCGGCGTCTCGGTCCGGGGCGGGATGGTGATGCTCTTCGGCGAGGTGGGCAGCACCGCCGAACGCCTGCGGACCAGGCAGGCGGCGATGGGCGTGCTCGGTGTACGCGGGGTCGCCGACGAGATGGTCGTGCGCGAGCCGGGCACCCCCGGCGCCTCCGACGCCGACCTCACCACACTCGCCAACCGGCTGCTGGCCACGGACGCCGCCGTTCCCGCGGGCGCGGTCCGGGCCGGCGTGCGTGGCTGTGTGCTCACACTCTCCGGCGCGGTGGCCGTGACCGGGCAGCGGGACGCTGCCGCACGCGCGGTCCAAAATCTGCCGGGGATCGTCGGTCTGTGCAACGACGTCCGCGTCGCCAAGCCGCCTGTGGATGGCAACCGGCGGTCGAGCTGACGGCTCGCTCAGCGACGGCGCCCGTACGAAGTCGGGGCTGTGGCAAGCCCAAGTCGCCAGGTCCCTGGTGCCGGCGCCTCACCGAGTCGTACGCCTCAGGCGATCGCTGGTCTCCAGTTCGCCGCCGCACCTGCCGCCGATGAGCGGCGCGCGATCGACCGGTGTACCCGCCTGGCGACTTCGCCACCACCCTACACCTGGCGAAGATCCGGGGATCCGGCGCTTCGAACCGAAGCTCCGGATCCCGTATCGCCCGACCACAACTACTGCCGCGTCGCCGGCCGGGCAACGCCATGAGCCTACGCCGCTCCCAACTGTGACGTACGTCAACAATGTCGGACTTGTCGACCGGCCGCAGAAAGCGGCGCCGGATTTCAACGCCGGCCGGCGCGGCCGGAGGCGACCTCCCGAACCGCCTGATCCGGACCGAACTGGCGTACTGTGAAAGGTCGCCGGAAGCGACCACATCCCAGCTCTGAGGTGCCCGCCACACCGGCCCTTAAAGGGGATGCCCATGTCCGTCTCGCGCCCGACCGAAGCTGACCGCGCCGCCGCAACCGCATCGTCGGGCTGGGCGCCAGCATGACGGATGCTCGCGCCGCCGCGCTGGCCGACTACCTCCACCAGAGGGCCGCCGCCTTCTCGTTGTCCGCCGACGTCAACGACGCCCAGGAAACAGCGCACGCCGGCATGGCGCTGCTCGACGCGGCGGCGGTCGCCCAGCGGCTCGGGCCCAAGGATGAGATCATCAGGACCCTGTCCGAGGCAGGACGCTTCGAAACGATGCCGGACGGCAAGGCGGTCTTTCTGGAAACCAGCGAGCTCCGCACCGCGATACAACGGCCACTGCTCGGCAGCCGGATGACCGGCCACGAAATCCTCGCCTTGGTCGTCAGCACCGCGCGCCGCCCGTAGGCGGCACCGCCTGAGCAAGGTAGGGAGTTCAGCGGGTGCGGCCGGCTCGGCGTGCCGCGCGTTCGGCTCGGGCTGGTGCACCGACCTCATGCAGGTGTCGCAGCGCCTGGCGGTACGAGGTGACGAGGCTGGTTTGTTCGTAGGCGACACCGATTTCGGCGCAGTATGCCCGCACGATCGGCTGGGCCTTACGCAGGTTCGGGGTGGGCATGGCGGGGAACAGGTGGTGCTCGATCTGGTAGTTCAGGCCGCCCAACGCCGCGTCGGTCAGCCAACCGCCGCGAACGTTGCGGGAGGTCAGCACCTGCTTGCGCAAAAAGTCTTCGTCGCCGGTCGGGTGCGGCATGCCCTTGTGGTTGGGTGCGAATGTCATGCCGAGGTAGACGCCAAACAGCGCCTGATGCACGAGCAGGAAGGCGATGGCCTGCACCGGTGAGAGGACAATCAGCAGTGCCGACAGGTAACCGGCGGCATGCAGGATCAGCAGCGCGGCCTCGAGGCGGCGGTGTTTCACCGTGCGGTTTCGCAAGGCCTTGACGCTGGAGATCTTCAGGTCGGCGGCCAGCAGGGTGAGCAGCGGGAAGAACAGCAGGGCCTGGTGCCGGGTGATGAAACCCTTCAGCCCACGGCGGCCCAGCGCCGACTCCGTGGCCCAGATGAGTACCTCGGGTGCGACGTCCGGATCGAGGTCGTCGTGGTTGGGGTTGTTGTGGTGGCGGGTGTGCTTGTCCATCCACCAGCCGTAGCTCATCCCGATACCGAGGTTTCCGGCGAGCCGTCCAGCGACCTCGCCGGGGCGTTTGGTACGAAACACCTGACGGTGTGCCAGGTCATGCGCCACGAGCCCGACCTGGGCAAACGTGACGGCGAGGAACACAGCCGTGATCATCTGCCACCAGGAGGAACCGATGGCGAAGAACGCGATCCAACCGCCGAGGAACATGAGCGTGACCACGCTCAGCCGCGCGAGGTAGTAGGCGGGTCGGCGCTGCATCAGCCCCTCGCCGTTGATCCGGCGGGACAGCACAGCGAAGTCGCTGCCGGTCGGCGCCGTTCGCGACGGCGTCACGGTGATCGTCATGGTTCCATCAAACCTGCTGCCGGCCGCCTCGTCAGGAGCGCTACGACCTGCGGCGTGGTGGTGCTAGCACCACCATCGACTCGCCCGCCGGTGGGCACAATGTGGTTGTGCAGATGCCAGGGACCGGCGCTCGCCTGCGCGGATGGGGCAGGCACGGTGTGCGCTCCGTGTTGGGCGGGATGGCCGCGACCGGTCTCGCGTTCACCAATATCCCGCTACTCGCCGTGTCGGTGGTCGCGCTGGCCCTGGCGCCAGTGCCGTTTCTCGGCCTGGCGCTGACACCGTGGACGATGACCCTGGTCCGCAAGCGCGCCGACCTCGAGCGCCGACGTGCCTCACGGACCGGTGTCCTGGTGACCCGCCCGTACCATCCGCCGCCGGAACGGGCCATGGCCGGCGGCTGGCAGCGCTTCCGATGGATCGTGACGGACCCAGCCACCTGGCGCGACCTGGCCTGGCTCCTGCCCGGCGCGATCGTCAGCTTCGGGCTCGGCGTGATCGCCGTGGCCGTGCCGCTGTACGGCCTGGCCGGCCTGACGTTGACACCGTTGTGGATCTGGCTCGGCACCGGCTGGTACGGCTACGGCGCGGTCTGGTCCATCGACACATTCAGCGAAGGCCTGCTCTGCATACCCCAGGGCGCCATCATCCTCGCCGTCGGCCTGCGGATCGCGCCGTTGCTGCGCCGTGTCGACGCCCTCTTCGCCCGGCTCCTGCTCGCGCCGACCACCACCGCCGCACTCCGGCTGCGCGTCACCCAGCTGACCATCACCCGCGCCGACACCGTCGACGCCCAGGCCGCCGAGCTGCGCCGTATCGAACGCGACCTGCACGACGGCGTCCAAGCCCGGCTCGTCTCACTCAGAATGGTGATCGGCTTGGCCGACACCCTGATCGACCGCAATCCGGCCCAGGCCCACAAACTGCTCGCCGAAGCACGAGAATCCAGCGGCGCGGCGCTGGTCGAGCTGCGGCACCTCGTCCGCGGCATCCACCCGCCGGTACTCGCCGAACGGGGACTCGCCGGCGCTGTCCGCGCGCTGGCGCTCAGCCTCCCGGTACCGATCACCGTCGACGTCGACCTGCCCGGGCGACCGGACACACCCGTCGAATCCGCCGCATACTTCGCCGTCGCCGAGGCACTGACCAACATGGTCCGGCACAGCCGCGCCCACACCGGATCGGTGTCCCTACGGCACGCCGATGGGACGCTGACCATGACGGTCACCGACGACGGCGCAGGCGGCGCGGACCCCGCCACCGGCACCGGGCTGCACGGCATTCAACGGCGCCTCGCCGCGTTCGATGGCACGATGGCCCTGTCCAGCCCGCCCGGGGGACCCACCGTCATCACCATGGAGCTGCCGTGCGCGTTGTCATCGCCGAGGACCACGCCCTCCTCCGCGACGGACTGACCCGCCTGCTGCGGGCGTTCGACTTCGACGTCGTCGCGACCGTCGACAACGGCCCCGCCCTGCTCCCGGCCCTCATCTCCCACCAACCCCAGGTGGCGATCATCGATGTCCGCCTCCCGCCGACGTTCACCGACGAAGGCCTACAGGCCGCGATCGCGGCCCGCGCCCAGATTCCCGGCCTCCCGGTCCTCATGCTCTCCCAGCACGTCGAGCCCATGTACGCCCACGAACTGCTCACCGCCCCCGGCGGCGGCGTCGGCTACCTGCTCAAAGACCGCGTGTCCGACGTCGAGGAGTTCGTCGACGCCGTCCGCCGGGTCGCCGGCGGCGGCACCGCCATGGACCCCGAAGTGATCTCACAGCTACTCGACCGCCGAGAGCCCCTCGCCGTCCTCACCGCACGCGAACGCGAAGTGCTCGCGGTCATGGCCGAAGGCCGCTCCAACGCCGCGATCGCCGCCAAACTCCGCATCACCGAGAAGGCCGTAAGCAAGCACATCAACAACATCCTCACCAAACTGAACATGCCACCCTCCGACGACGACAACCGCCGCGTCCTCGCCGTCCTGGCCTACCTCAACGCCTGACGGCTGGAACGGACACCAGACACCGAATACGACGGCCCGTTGCCGCCCTCATGACCTGGCCGCCGAGTACACGGTGGCCGGGTGGTCGTTGCCGAAAACCCGCCGGCAGCTGGCCAGGGTGTCCGTGGCTCGAGAGCGTCCTGCGGTGCCGGCACAGCAACCAGGGGGCGGCCGCCTGGTTCAACGATCCGGCGCCCCGGGGGCAGATGCGGGGCAGCCGGCGTTCGGGGGATCCCGGCTGCCCCACGTACTGGAGGGAGTGCCCTTGCCTTTCCAGCATCGGTAACCTGCTGGCACGCAGCAATTGGGGTAATCCCTCAATCTGCCAGCGCTACTTCTTCACCAGTGGCTTGCCGTCCTTGCAACGGCCGACCATCTACCGACGACGTTCTCGCCGGTGACATCGCCGGCTTTCTTGTCGCCGACGAACCGGTACAACGGCCAGCTGCGCCGAAGGGCTCCGGCGTGGCGCCGAGGATGGCGGCCATACCCGCGCTCAGCGCTACGATGCCGCGTGCGATCGCGTGAACGACAGTGAGGGTGTGGGCCGGCTCTCTTCTGATCTGTGTCAAAAGGCGCGGAGTAGCACCGGGACTGGACCGAGCATCGTGGCTGTGTACAGGGTTTGCGCCTATTCCCGATGCCGGCCCGGCGGTCGACCACGGTGTGGCCGGTGCCCATCCCACCTCTGGCAGCGGGCCGTCGTCGCCGAGGCGAGCGGGATCGGCGATGTCGTCCTCATGATGCGCGCGGTTTCGTCTCGACGCGCCGCGTCCGGAGGGTTCGCGTGATCCCTACCGCCGGCATCCGAATTGAGGTCACCGTTCCGCTGCGTTTCGTCGATGGCTACACCACTTTGGCAAGGCTCTTCACGTTCACCGGGCTGGTGGACGGGCGCGAGCATGTGGCGCTGCGGCTGGGCACGATCCGATCCGGCCAGCCGCCGCTGGTCCGCCCGCACAGCGAGTGCCTGACGGGCGACGTGTTCGGCAGCCAGCGTTGCGATTGCGGACCGCAGCTGCGTGAGTCGGCCGAGCGGATCACCGCCGCGGGCGGATATCTGCTTTATCTACGGCAAGAAGGCCGCGGTATCGGCCTGTACGCCAAGCTTGAGGCCTACACGCTCCAGGACACCGGGCTGGACACCTACCAGGCGAACCTCGCCCTGGGGCATGCCGAGGACGAACGGGACTACACCGTCGCCGCCCAGATGCTGCACGCACTCGACGCTGGCCAGATCGCACTACTGAGCAACAACCCGGACAAGGCCAGACAGCTGGACCGGCTCGGCATCGCCGTCACCGAGCAGGTGCCGACCGGGGTTCACGTATCCGTCGCCAACGCCGGATATCTGGCCGCCAAGGCCAAGCTCGGCGGCCACATGATCCCGACGACCATCTGCGACCGCGGGTAGGTCTCCTGATGGAAATAAGCGTGCGGTCCGGCTGCCCGTGGCCATCGCCACCCGCCCATGCGAAGGGATTTGCCAAGTGTTGTGGACCGGCCCGGTCAGTGGGCTCGCTGTACAGACCGGTGTGCTCCTCGCTCTGGCCGGGTTGGTCGGCCTGACACGGGCGGGCTGGGTGCTCGGCCTCGGGTACGCGATGGCGCTGACCGGCCTGCTGACCCATGGCCTGCGCCGGTCCGAGCAGGGCCGGCTAAGCCCGGCCGACTGGATCACCCTGACCCGCGCGATCCTCGTCGGCGCGGTTCTGGCACTGTCGGCATCCGTCCCCGGATCGGTCCGGATGATCGTCGCGATCGCGGCGCTCGCGCTACTTCTCGACGCGGTCGACGGTTGGATCGCCCGGCGCACCGGCACCGCGTCGCCACTCGGCGCTCGGTTCGACATGGAGGTCGATTCCTTCCTCCTGCTGGTACTCGCCATCTACGTCGCCCGGTCGGCCGGCGCGTGGATCGCCACAATCGGCCTGATGCGCTACCTGTATGCCGCCGCCGGCTGGGCACTGCCCTGGCTGCACGGCCGAGTTCCGTACCGGTACTGGCGCAAGGTCGTCGCCGTGGTCCAAGGCATCGTTCTCACATGCGCCGCGACCGGGATCTTCCCCACCTCGCTCATGCACATCGCTCTCGGCGCGGCGCTGGCCCTGCTTGTCGAATCCTTCGGGCGGGACGTCGTCTGGCTCGCCGCCCAACGTGGCACCCACCTCACCACACTGGGCCGCCTCGCGTTCCCAGTCTCGGCCGGCTCCCTCGCCTGGGACGGGCAACCCCTGCTCTCGGCCGGCATGGTCGCCGGCCGAGACGACTCGCCCTCCTAGCCACAGACGTGACCGGCTGGACAAGCCGGCAGCGGCTGACCCACACGCGCGCCGCGCCGACGCGTCGTGGACCCTCCCGCGCCGACGACAAGACCGCACGTGTGGAATCGCTCAGATCGTAACGGCGAGCCCAAGGCAGATCGCCACGTCGAACGACCGGGAGATCCGGCGTCGGCGGTGACCGGCGTCACCACGGGAGCCCGCGGGAATGCGCGGTCGGGCGAGCCGGTTGTACCGGGTGGTCGAACGTTTCTGTGTTCGTGGTTTACCTGTCCACGCCTGCGGATTCCGCGGGCGTGCCGCTGTTTCTTGGTTGAGATGGTGCGGTACCGCCGCTGCGACAACCGGCCGGCGGACCGCGACGCGGTTCGCGTCCCATCTCCTCCAGGAAGGCACTACATGGCACAGGGCACTGTGAAATGGTTCAACGACGACAAGGGCTTCGGCTTCATCATGGTCGACGGCGGAGGCACTGACGTCTTCGTCCACTTCTCCGCCATCCAAACGGCGGGCTTCCGCAGCCTGGCCGAGGACCAGCGGGTCGAGTTCGACATCGCCCAGGGCCCCAAGGGCCCGCAGGCCGAGTACGTCAAGGCCCTGTAAAGCTCCGAGGACCCGGGTACGGCCCCGTAACGACGCGAGGTCGCACCCGTCAAGCCTGCAGCCCCTCATCCGGCAACCCGGTCGGGGGGCTGTAGCTGTGTTCAACGGCCGATTACAGGATCGCTCCGCGCGAAGCCACCTCGATGGCGGCGACGCCCCTGCCGTAGAGCACCATGAGCCACGCTACCCAGGTCAGCCCCGTCACTTGCGTTCCAAGGGGAACGGTGGTGGACTGTGATTAGCACTCGCATTATCTGAGTGCTAACCGAATGGGATGAGACCCCGATCCGGGGCACCGTGCGGCGGTCATCGCAGGTCGGTCCGACCAGTGCCACTCGGCACGAGGAGCAGAGGACGACGCAGATGACCAAGTTGATCGTTTTCGGTGACGAGGCCCGTCGCGGCCTGGAACGCGGCATGAGCATCCTGGCGGACACGGTGAAGGTGACCCTGGGCCCGAAGGGTCGCAACGTCGTGCTCGACGCCGGGTGGGGGGTGCCCACGATCACCAACGACGGGGTCAGCATCGCCAAGGAGATCACGCTCGACGACCCGTACGAGAAGCTGGGCGCCGAGTTGGTCAAGGAAGTCGCCAAGAAGACCGATGACGTTGCCGGCGACGGCACCACGACCGCCACTGTCCTGGCCCAGGCACTCGTACGGCAGGGACTGCGCAACGTCGGCGCCGGTGCCAACCCGATCGCGCTCAAACGTGGCATCGAGGCCGCCGTCGCAGCGGTGGTGGAGGCGCTGAGGAACCAGGCCCATGAGGTGGAGACCAGGCAGCAGATCGCCGCGACCGCCTCGATCTCCGCCGCCGACCCGGCTATCGGGGAGATCGTCGCGGAGGCGATGGACAAGGTCGGCAAGGAAGGCGTCATCACCGTCGAGGAGAGCAACACCTTCGGCCTGGAGCTTGAGCTCACCGAGGGCATGCGCTTGGACAAGGGCTACATCTCGCCGTACTTCGCCACCGACACCGAACGGATGGAAGCCGTCCTCGACGATCCGTACCTGCTCATCGTCGACCACCGCGTCTCGCGTCTGAGCGACCTGCTCCCGGTCCTGGAAGAGGTCACACGCACTGGCAAGCCGCTGGTGGTCATCGCCGAGGATGTCGAAGGCGAGGCCCTCGCCACCCTGGTCGTAAACAAGGTCCGCGGCACCTTCGCGTCACTCGCCGTCAAGGCACCCGGCTTCGGTGACCGCCGCAAGGCGACCCTCGCCGACCTCGCCATCCTCACCGGTGGCCGGGTCATCAGCGACGAGGCCGGCATCGCACTCGACCAGGCCGGCCTGGACATGCTGGGCCGGGCCCGAAAGGTCGTCGTCACCGCGGACGAGACGACGATCGTCGACGGCGCCGGTGACGCCGAGTCGATCGCCGGCCGGGTCGCCCAGCTCCGCTTCGAGATCGACAACACCGACTCCGACTACGACCGGGAAAAGCTGCACGAGCGCCTAGCGAAGCTCGCCGGCGGCGTCGCGGTCATCAAGGTCGGCGCGGCCACCGAGGTCGAGCTCAACGAGCGCAAGCACCGCATCGAGGACGCCGTCCGCAACGCCAAGGCCGCCATCGAAGAGGGCCTGCTCCCCGGAGGCGGGGTGGCGTTGGCCAACGCGGCGGCCCACGCCCTGGACAAACTCGACCTGACCGGTGACGACGCCACCGGCGCGAACATCGTGCGTCTCGCCCTCACGGCGCCGCTCAAGCAGATCGCCAGCAACGCCGGCCTCGACGGCGCCGTCGTGGCCGAGAAAGTCACCACCCTGCCACCGGGCCACGGCCTCAACGCCGCGACCGGCGAGTACGTCGACATGGTCAAGGCAGGCATCGTCGAGCCCACCAAGGTCACCCGCTGCGCCCTCCAGAACGCCGCGTCAATCGCCGCGCTGTTCCTCACCACCGAGGTGCTCATCGCGGAAAAGCCCTGACACTGCCCGCACGCGCGTACTGTCATTGTCTACCGGTTCGTTGCCGCTCCAGTCCCCGGCGGCGCGTCCACCGCCATCCAGACGCACCGGGAGCCGGACATGTTCGAGCCGGTAACGCCGACACACGCCATCACCACAATGAGCGCCAGCGACCGCCTGCACGGGCTGGTCGATCGGGTCGCGGCCGGCGACCGGGTGGCGTTTCGACGTCTGTACACCCTTCTCGCCCTGCGGGTCTGGCGCGACGCCGTCCGGGCGCTGCCGCGTCCGCTCGACGCCCGAGCCGTGACGCGGTCGACGTTCGTGGAGGTGTGGCACATGGCCAGACACCACGTCGGCGCGGCCAGCATCGACAACCGCGCCTGGATCGCGGCGATCACCGCCCGCCGCGCCGACGACCGGCTCCGCGTCACCGGCATTACCAGCTCCCTACGCGACGACCATGACAGCCATACCCTTCGGGAACTCTCCGCACTGCTGGGGCGCCGGCCACGCAACGACCCGGATCGGTCTGGCATCCCATACCAGCGTCGACGCCCCTGACCCCGGTGGTGCGGGACGTTGGTTGCGGTCATCGTGCCGTCCACTGTGTCTGTCGGGTATGGACAGAGCGGTCACCGCCGAGCACCCGGCGGCCGGGCGTCGCCGATCGGGCCACGACCGTGGCCCGGCACGTCCAGGAAGGAATGCCCTATGGCCACCAACGCCTCTGCCTACCCGACCGACGTGGGAGCCGACACCCCTACAGTGACCGAGGCGCTCGCCGTGGCAGTGGCCGCGGCCGGCCTCGCCCCGTCGTTCCACCACGTCCCGCCGTGGCGGTGGCACATGACCGGCGACGGGCTGGACCTCCACGTCGAACCCAGCCGCCTTTCCGACCTCACCGACCCGGACGCCCGCCTGGCGATTTTGAGCTGCGGAGCCGCGTTGCACCACGCCCGGGTCAGCCTGGCCGCGCAGGGCTGGCGCGCCACCGTGACCCGGATACCCGACTCCGCCCGGCCCGAGCACCTCGCGCGGCTCCAGGCGGACGGCCCGGCGCCGACACCGATCGAGGCGCTGACGGTACGCCGCGGACAGACCATCGGGGTACGCCACACCGACCAGCGCCCGCTGTCCGGCCGGCGGATCGGCCCCGACGAGTTGACCGCGATCATCACAGCCGTCCACGCCGAAGGCTCACTGCTCCACGTCCTGTACCCAGACCAGGTGCGCCACCTCGCCGCCGTTCCTTCGCAGCCAGCCTGGGCCACAGTCCGCGACCGCGACTTCGGCCACGACGGTGAACAGCACCTCAGCGCCGGATACGACCGGTCAGCGCTGTTCGCGATTCTCTACGACCGCGGGGACCAACCACTGAACTGGCTACGCGCCGGAGAAGCGCTGTCCGCGGCCTGGCTCACAGCCACCGAGGTCGGCGTTTCCCTCCTCCCCCTCAGCGCCACCGCCGAGATGGTCGGCACCCGCCAGGCGATCCGGACCCTCCTCACCAGGGTCGGCCACCCGTACCTGGTCCTACGCCTGGGCACCATCGACCAGGACGACGCCGGTCAGGCCCACGCTCCGCAGCAGCCGATCGACCGGATTTTCGAAGTGTCGTAACCGGTGGCCAGCCTGAACGGCGTCGTTCGGGGTCAAACCGGAGAACACCTCGCGCGGATACCGCTGCTCAAGCGCTGGCGGGTTGACTAGCTTTCGGGCCGTCCGATCGCGGTTAGGTCGATCTGTAGCATCCGCAGCAGGGAACCGTTCTCGTGCGTATCGACGACAATGGGCAGTTGCCGGTCGACCCAGTCGGCCCTTTCGTGCAGTCCTCTGGACCGCAGCGCCTCGATGATCCGAGTCTTTTCGACGTGCATCACTGCCACCTTCGAGGGATGCCGGCATGCACGCCGGGTCGGGCTGACTGACGCACGCCTCCTACTGTGCCGGGCTCGGAACGGGACGGCCGTGACCGCCTTCGGCCTCCCACGCGTCCTCAGCCGTGCCGTCGATCGGACGTGTGGTGGGGATGCTGACGGCCAACATGATGTGTTGGGCGTGGACGAGATTGGTGGTCGTGGCGGCCAGCACCATGGCCGCGTCGGCCATGCCGTCGGCGGTGTTGGGTGGGACGACGAGCAGGTCGATCCGATCGTTGTCGCCGATCGCGGTCAGCAGACTGACCGGTTGGCTGGTGAAGTAGCCCAGCCGCAGGACCCGGCCGGCCACGCCGAGGCGACGAGGGTGGCTGTCCCAGCCGGCGGCCGCCAGAACCAGCCGGTTGACCGGTCCGCGGACCTTGTCGAGGGCCAGAACCAGGCCCGGTAGCTCGGCGACGGGGTCGGTGGAGCGCGGCCACCAGGCACCGTCCAGCAGGGTACGGCGCGAGCCGGTGGACTCCAGCCGCAGCCGTGGGGTCGATGGCGGCGCCAACGAGGTGATGATCATGCGTTCGGCGGCAGTCGTGGCGCTCATGGTCGGCTCCTCGCCCGTCGCCGGTGTCGCCAGTCGAAACCGGCGGCGGGCTGGTTGGGGGTGCGGTGGCTAGGGTGCCGGATGTCCGGGCGCGGGTCAGTGGCGCTGGCGGGACAGGCGGCGTAGCTGGGTGATCCTGGCCGCGCCGACCGCCATGGTCAGGAGTGCGGCGCCGGTGGCGGCGACGAGCAGTGCCAGGGCCAGCGGCAGGCTGCCGTCCATCCACAGGAAGTCGACCCGCACACTGCGGGTGTTCTGCACCATGAACACAATCAGGATCACCGACAGCAGCGCGGTGGCGCAGATACCGAACCAGGCGGCGCCGGTGCGGGTGCGCGGCACTCGGTTGGCGGACGCTGTCGGGGGCGAGACCGGAACTTCTGGCGGCACCGCGGTGGCCAGGTCATCGGAAACGCCGCGGAAACGACGCAAGTCGTTGGACATGACATCCCCTTTAGGGGGTGTGGCCGGCGTGGCGGGCACCTCAAGGTGGATGTCGTCGATTCCGGAATACCCTCATCGTACACCCGTTCGGCCGCCGGCATCCGCCCGGAGCTTGCCGCGACCGGCCGCATCTGGAGTGCGTCAGGGGCCGCTGTGGCTGGCGGGATCTGCTCGGTGCCGTCGACGACGGCCAGGGTGCGTAGTCCATCGTCCACTCCCCCGAACCTGCCGACTCGGCCAATTGAGTTTGTGCCAACCGGGGTGTCAGGACGGCGCCCCGGTCAGCTTGTCAGGCGTGATGGGGAGGTCGCGGACGCGGATGCCGATGGCGTGGTAGACGGCGTTCGCGATGCTGGCGTGTACGCCGACCGCGACCACCTCGCCCAGGCCCTTGGCGCCCAGGGGGTGGGCGTTGTAGTCCGGTTCCTCCACGAAGGACACGTCGATCTGGCCGACGTCGGCGTTCACCGGTACGTGGTAGTCGGTCAGGGCGGGCGCGATGAACCGGCCCGTCACCGGGTCGGCCGCCAGGTCCTCCATCAGGGCGCCTCCCAGCGCGTAGATGATGCCGCCCTGGGCCTGGTTGCGGGCGGTCTTCGGGTTGAGTACGCGGCCGACCGCGAAGACGCCGACGTGCCTCGTGACCCGCACGCGGCGGAGCGTGTCGTCGATGCGCACCTCGGTGAAGTGAGCACCGAAGGTGGCGTACGAGAAGCGGGGATCACGACCGGCCGGGTCGTGGAAGCCCTGCTCGACGATCGAGCGCCGGCCGTTGCGGCACAACAGGTCACGGTACGTCTCGCCGCGGCGCGGGGCGTCCACGTCGTACAGGCGGCCGCGGGCGGCGCCGATCCGCTCCTCGGGCAGACCGTGCAGTGGTGAGCGCGGGTCGGCGATCGCAAGGCGGACCGCGGCCTGCCGTGCGCGGAGAGCGGCCAGGTGTACGGCCGTGCCGGTGCTGCCGGTGGTGCGGGACCCGTAGGTCGGTGACGACTCGGGCAGTGTGGTGTCGCCGGACCGGAAGCCGATCCGCGCCGGCTCGATGCCGGTGCCGTCCGCGGCGACCTGCGTGAGTGTGGTGAGGTTGCCGGTGCCGATCTCCTGGGTGGAGGTGCGTACCTCGGCCGTGCCGTCGTCGCGGATCTCCACGGCGGCGCGCGCCGGTCCGTGGTGCTCCAGGCGTTGCGCGGACGACATGCCGAAGCCGACCCAGTCGTCGCCGTCGCGCATCATCCGGGGGCGGGGCCCGCGCTGGTCCCAGCCGAATCGGCGGGCCCCCTCGTCGTAGCACTCCAGCAGCTGCTTGCCGCTCCACGGCCGCTGTTCGAGCGGATGCGCCGCGAGGTGGTTGCGGCGGCGCAGCTCGACCGGGTCCATGTCGAGCGCGTAGGAGAGCTCGTCGAGCGCGCTGCCCACCGCGAACATGCCCGGCCCGTCGCCCGGCGTGCGCATGGTGGCCGGTGTGGGCATGTGCATGCTCGCGACCTCGACGCGGACGCCGATGCTCCGCAGTGCGTACACGGTGCCGGTGGGGGAGATCGCGCCCTCCGGCCGGTCGAAGAGGACCGGGGTGCCGTTGACCGTATGGTGGGTGATCGCCAGCAGCGTGCCGTCCCGGTTGGCGCCGACCCGCAGCCGCTGGATGATCGGCGGCTGGTGCCCGTGGCAGGTGAATACCTGTTTGCGCGTGACCACGAGCTGGACGGGGCGGCCCGTCTGCCGGGCGGCCACGGCCGCGAGCAGGGTGTGCCCCCAGACCGTCGTCTTGTTGCCGAACGCGCCGCCGACCAGCGACGAGATGACCCGCACCCGGTCAAGCGGCACGCCGAGCGCGCCGGCGATGATCGGGCGGTCGCCGTGGACGTGCTGGCTCGTCGTGTAGACCGTCAGGGAGTCGCCCTCCCAGTGTGCGAGCGTCGCGTGGGGCTCCATCGGGGCGTGGCTGTTGTACGGCGTGCGGTACTCCAGGTCCAGCGTCACGTCGCTGGCGGCGAGCTTGCCCTCCGGGTCGTTGAGTGCGAGGGCGGTCGGAAACTCGGGCTCGAAGCGCCAGACCGGCGGGTGCGCGCCGGGCAGCGCGGCGTCCAATGTGGGCACGGCCGGTCGGGTCTCGTAGTCGACCGCCACGAGGTCCGCGGCGTGCGCGGCCTGCTCCCGGCTTGTGGCGACGACGACCGCCAGGTACTGGCCGTGGTGGTGGATGTGCTCGTCGGCGAGGGGGAAGCGGGTCTCCTGGTAGCGCAGGGCGGCGGGCGAACTGTGCCACTGTGGACGGTTGAGGTGTGTGATGACGGCGAGCACGCCGGGCGCCGCCTCCGCCTGGGTGGTGTCGATCGCGCGCACCCGGCCGGCGGATACCGCGCTGCTGACGAGCGTCGCGTAGACCATGCCGGGCAGGCGGGCGTCGGCGGTGTACCGAGCCGCACCGGTCACCTTCTCGCGTGCCTCCACGCGGTTGATGGGCCGCCCGATCGCCATCATTTGTCCCGCAGCTCGGTCAGGGCCCGGCGCACGACGCCACGGACCAGCTCCACTTTGTAGGCGTTGTCCGGCCGCGGCCGCGCGCCCTCGGTCGCCGCCTCCGCCGCCGCCGCGATCGTTACCTCGTCGAGCCGCCGGCCACGCAGCGCGCTCTCGACCGCGTATGCCCGCCACGGCTTGGGTGCCACGCCGCCGAGGCAGACCCGGGCCTGGCGGACGACGCCCCGTTCACTGTGGACGGCCACGGCGGCGGAGGCGAGCGCGAAGGCGTACGAGGCACGCTCTCGAAACTTGACGTACGTCGAGCGGGCGGCGAACGGGCTGGCCGGCAGGTCCACCGCGACGATAAGCTCGCCGTCTCGCAGCGTGTGCTCCTCGTGCGGGGTCTCACCGGGTAGGCGGTGCAGGTCGCCGACCGGGATCAGGCGGGTGCCGCGGGCGCCCTCGACCACCACGGTCGCGTCGAGGGCGAGCAGGGCCACGGCGCAGTCCGATGGGTGCACCGCGATGCACGCCTCGCTGGTGCCGAAGATGGCGTGCAACCGCCCGTCGCCGTCGATGGCGGCGCAGCCGGCACCGGGCTCCCGCCGGTTGCAGGCGAACTCGGGCAGCCGGAAGTACGGGCACCGCACGCCTTGCAGCAGGTTGCCGCCGAACGTCGCGCGGTTGCGGATCTGCGGCGAGGCGCCGGCCCGGAGCGCCCGCACGAGCGCCGGGTATGCGGCCGCGAGGCGCTCGTCGTCGACCGCGTTGCGGCACAGGGCGCCGATCCGCACGCCGTCGCGGCTCCACCGCAGCCCGTCGAGCGGGAGGCCGTTGATGTCGACGAGGCGCGCGGGTGTGCGTACCCGGTCGCGGAGGAGGGTTACCAGGTCGGTGCCGCCGGCGATGATCTCGACGTCGGGGTGGGCGGCGATCAGCCGCAGCGCCTCGCGGACCGTTCCCGGCCGTTGGTACGCGAACGTGTCCACTACTCCCCCTCGCGTGACAGGTGCGCGGCGGCCTCGATGGCGTCGCGGATGTTGCTGTACGCCGCGCAGCGGCAGAGGTTTCCGCTCATCAGCTCCGGAATCTCAGCCGCCGTCACGCCCGGCCGCTCGGCCAGCAGCCCGACCGCCGACACGATCTGACCGGACGTGCAGAATCCACATTGGAATCCGTCGTGGTCCATGAACGTCCGCTGCACCGGGTGCAGCCGGCCCTCCTCGGCCAGTCCTTCCACAGTGGTCACCGCACTCCCCTCGTGCATCACCGCGAGGGTCAGGCAAGAGAGGACGCGGCGGCCGTCGAGCAGCACGGTGCACGCGCCGCACGCGCCCTGGTCGCAGCCCTTCTTGGTACCGGTGAGGTCGAGCCGGTCACGCAGGGTGTCCAGCAGACTGGCCCGCACGTCGACCCTGAGTTTCTCGCGACGGCCGTTCACGACGAGAGTCAGGGTGCTTTCCCCGGCGGCGGCGGGTTCGCGCGCCACCGCGCCCGTCGGTGCCACGGCCGCGCCCACGCCGATGGAGAGCCCACCCGCCAGTACGGCCCGCCGGCTGGTTCCTTCGCTCATGCGGACAACTGTGCTGTGGCGGCCGCCACGGGTGACTCCTGCCGCGGGCCGTACCGGCGGGCCACTGGGACGAGGACGGTCCTCCAAGTGGCCGGCGTAGGTACCGTTCGGCGGCCGGTCGTGAGCCGAACGCCCCGGGTCGGTTTACATGCCGGCGGACGCTTGGGCTAGGCGCGTTTGTTGAGGGCGTCGTTGATCTGGTTGCCGATTTCGGGTGTGATGCGGTCTTCGGGCAGCGCCACGCCTAACGCGGCGGCGAGCGCCGCCTGGTGGGTGTCGACGGTGGACTCCATCAGCGTCGCGAGCGTGGTCGCGCTGGTCGGGGCGCGCCAGGTGCCGATCGCGATCGCGGCGAGGCCGAGCAGGGCGGCCGGCCACCACCAGACGGCCCAGGGCAGGTACAGCAGGCCCCAGGCGGCCCAGGTGGCGTCGGTGAAGTACTGGCGGTGTGCGGTGTCGACGAGTTTGCGGACCTCGGCGTCGACTATCAGCCAGAGACGGGGCCACGCGAGTGGCGCGGAGAGGCCGTATTCGGCGTCCAGGCGCTCGCCGAGCAGCCGGAAGCGTTCGCCGACGGCGGTGGCGCGTACCGGGAGGTACCGCGTCGGCGGCTGGTCGTCCCGCGCGGCCCACGTCTCCTCGGTCCGTTCGCGAAGGCGGCGCTGGCGGGCTGGGGAGGCGTCCCGGATCCAGTAGCGGTGGACGACGCGCTCGCCGACGGTGGTGGCGACCGCGCCGGCTACGGTGGCCGCCGCCAGCAGACCCGCGGCCAGTACCACGACGGAGGCCGCGTCTCCCCAGCCGCCGGTCGCCGAGCGCGCCCTGGCCAGCGCGTACGTCGCGTCGAGCGCGTGCCGGTGGCCGCACGCGACGGCCCAGGCGGCCACCGCTGCGTACAGCAGGCCCGGCAGGACCACGACGGCGGCCCAGCGTTCCGTGATGCGGCGGCCGAGCGTGAGCACCAGGTCGGTCATCCGCGCCCCCCGAAGCGCGGCAGCCGGCGCACCATCTGCCGGTCGGTGACCCAGCAGCGCGGCGCACGGCCCGTGTCGGGGTCGGCGGTCGCGGCGCGCCCGCACGCCGGTGTCGCGGGGCACCGGTAGGAGCCTCGCACCACGAAACCCGGCACGCCGAGCGCGCTCAGGTCGGTGGGGTCCGCACCCTTCATCGTCTCCACGTCCTCGTCCTCGACCGCGTCCGCCGGGTCGAGGGGCAGCCGGTGCGCGGCGATGGCGTCGGCGATCGGCGTGCCGTTGGCGATGTCGGCGGCGGCCGCGTCCAGCCGGCCCGCCCATCCGAACCGGTCCGCGGCCGCGGCGAAGACCGGCATGCGCTCGCACCACCAGGCCCGGACGGTAGGAGCGTCGGTCATGCTGGCTGTCCTTTCACGGTCCGATGTGTACGAACGGAGCCCACCGACTCGGCCGCTCCGGGGCCGCGTCCCGCATCCGCTGTACCGTAGCGTGGAGCGCGGCCGCCGCTCCCGTGGCGTCCGGCGCCTCGCCGCTGACGAGCACCGGGTACAAGCCCTCGGCCACCTCCAGCGCGGCGGCGGCCGAGATGTCCCAGAGCGCGCCGACCACGTGCCGCCAGCCACCGTGGTGCAGCGCGGCAGCGAGCGTGACCGACTCGTCGAGGCTGCGCGTGCCCACCGCGGACGTGCGGCACGCGGACAGGAACGCGAACTCGCCGGCCCCCGCACCCACCAGGTCGTCGATGTCGACGGTGCCGGCCTCACGCCAGTCGTACCCGTACAGCCCGGCGGCCGACGGGTCGAGCAGGTCCTGCCGGCCGTGGCAGGAGACGTGCAGCCACGGGTGCGCGCCGAGCGCCGCGGTGAGGCCGGCCCGGGTCGCTGACTCGTCGATCAGGACGGTGACCCGATCGGTCCCGAACAGCCGCTCCAGCAGCGCGGCCTCCTGCGCCGCCCATGGCAGCGGCGGCAGGCCAGGCGTGCGCGCGGCGGCGAAGACGAGCATTTCCTGTTTCCGGCGGGCCAGCCGCGGCGCCCGCCGCCCGGTCGCCGGCCCGGACGGCGCCAGGGCGTAGGAGGAGACCGCCCGGTCGAGCACCGTCCGCCCGTCCCGCGCCGCGTGCAGCCCGGCGGCGTGAAGCGGCAGCACCGACAGCGGGCCGGTCGGGCACCACCAGATCCTCGGCCAGGGCCGGCCGTCCTCGGGTGAGCCGGTGGCACCGAGCGCGGCGAGCACTGGCTCGGCCACCGCCGTCCACAGCCACGCCATGATCTCGCCGAGCACCGACTCCAGGATCAGCCGCTCGGTGTTGCCGGCCGCCCCGTCCGTGGCCGCCGCGACCGCGTTGAGCAGCCGCTCGGCCTGCTCGATCGCCCCGTCCGGGCTGAGCTCAGGCAGCGGCACGACGAGCGGCCCGTCGCACCGGACCGCGACCGCGTCGCAGCGCAGCCGGCTGACGTTGACGACCACCACCGTCTCGTCGGCGGTAGCTGGTAGCAGCTCCGCGAACGTCGGCGCGCGCAGGAACCGTTCCGGATGGGGCAGTGCTTCGCTCGGTGGCAGCGCACGGATCCGATCGAGCAGCGCGTCGAGGCGGCGGGCCGCATACGCGCGGAGGTTGAGCGTGCGGTCGCCGCCGCCGCCTTCGTCCCAGCCGGTGGGCGTGGCGGCTGTGGTGAGCGTGGCCGTGTATCCGACGAGCTCGTCCGCCAGCTCGGGGCTGACGGCGCGCAGCCCGTCCAGGTTGGCGCGGGCCTCGCGGACCTGCGCCCATACCACCCCGCGGCCGGCCTCGGCCAGCTCGACGGCGCGGTCCGGGCGGCCCGCCTCGGTCGCCGCGGCGACCGCGTCCCGGGCGAGCGCGCCGGCCTCGGCGTCCAGCCGGGCGAGGCGGTCACGCTGGTCGAGCCCTCGCCAGGCGAGGGCCGGGAAGAGGTCGACCGCGCCGGCGAGGATATCCACGGCTGGCTCGGCGCCCTCGATGGACAGCGTGGCCAGACCCCACCCGCGGGCGGTCCGGATCAGCGCGCCGATGGGCGCGGACGGCGTCTCCCATGCCTCCCGCCACGCGGCCACCGCCGCCGCCCAGTCCGCCGGGTCCGCGTACCGGCCGGTCGCCGTGTAACGGGTGTGCAGCGCGACCGCGAGGTTGCACAGCATCTGCGCCCGCACCCCCTCGTCCGGCGGGACGAGCGCGGCTGCCCGCCGCCCGGCGTCGATGGCCGCGTCGAGGTCGCCGGCGTCGTGCCGCCGCTGGTAGCGCTCGGCCAGCAAAGCCGCGTAGTTGTAGAGGTGTAGGCCCTGGAGGGCTGGCGCATCCCATTCGTCCACGTTGGACTCGTCGGTGGCGGCGGTGAGGTGGGTGACCGCCTCATCCAGGTCGGCGTCGTCCTCCGCGTCTTTGAAGCGGGCGGCCAGCGCGTTGGCCAGCGATGGGCGGCGCAGGCGGCGGGCGGTCCACTCGTCCGGACTGGCGGCCACCGACTCGCGCAGCAGCTGGACCGCCTCGTCGAGGTCGGCGTCGGTGTCCCCAGCGTCGCGGCGCAGACGCAGCACGACCCCGAGGTCCCATTGGTACGCGCCGAGGTCGTCACCCGGGCCCGCGATGGCGATGAGGTGGCGCAGCCCGGTCTCGGCGGTGCGGAGGTCGACCGGGTTGGCGTAGAGCTCGAACCGGAGCCGAGCCAGGTGCGCGATCCGCCCGACCGTGGACTGCCGGATCGGCGGCGACGCCACGACGATCTCCACCGCACGGCGGGCCGTCTCGGTCGCGTTGTCCAGGTCGTCGGCGGCCAAGGTGGACGCGGCGAGCTCGCCGCAGAGGACGGCGATCGCGATGTGTAGCTCGACGAAGAGCCGCCCCGTCGGCGGGGTCGCGCCTAGCGCTTCCCGGAGCGTGCCGATCGAGTCGACCAGGTAGGCCGCCGACTCGGTGCCGCCGGCAAGCTCGTCCAGGCAGGCGATGTAGTTGAGCAGAATCTGCCCGGTGACCGTCGAGTCGCCCTCGGCCCGGGCCAGGTCGAGCGCCTCGCGCAGCAGATCGGCCGCCCGCCGCAGGTCGCCGTTGGCCTCGCCGTGGGCGCGGAGGCGCAGCGCACTGGCCAGGTTGGACAGGGCGGTGATCCGGTCGGGGTCGCCGGCCGGTCGCGCCGCGACCGCCGTCTCGCCGGCCCGGACCGCGGTGTCCAGGTCGGCGTTGCTCCCGGTGATCGTGTTGTGCAACGGGACGAGGATCGACAGGAGGCTGGCCGCCTCGGCCCGCTCGGTGTCGTCGCTGGCGAGGTCCATCGCCCGTTCGGCGTATCGCATCCCTCGTGCGGCGGCGTCCGCGTCGCCGATGGCCTCGGCCCGCAGATACAGCGAGCCGGCCACTCCGATCAACCGGTCCGGGTCGCTGAAGAACGGCTCTCGCCGGAACAGGTCCGCGACGCCGGATACCTCGCTGGTGGTCAGGCCGAACATCGCGCGGTTGCGCCGCATCGGCTCGTACTCCGGGTGGCTCTCGCCGACCGCCGCGACGGCTTGGTTGCTGGCGTCGAGGGCGCCGTCGAGGTCGGCGGTGTCGCCGGTCTGCCGGAAGCGGGTGATCCGGCGGACGGCGAGCGCGTTCTGCACGACGTGCGTGAAGTCGGCACCGGCCGGCGTGTGCGTCTCCGCCTCTTCGGCCACTCGTACCGCCTCGTCGAGCAACTCGGCCTGGCCGGTCCGCTCGTACGCCTGGGCGACCACGTGGCTGAAGTCGGCGAGGTGGCCGCCGTACCCAGGGTCGTCGGGCGTGGCCCGCAGCAGCCGCGCGCGCAGCTCGTCGACCTGGCCGCGGGTATGCGGGGACAGCGGGTCGCCACCGGCGGAGGTAGGCGCGGTGAGCGCCTCGGTGTCCGCGTCCAGTCGGGACCGGAACTCCGCGGTGCGCCCGTCACCGGGCGGTAGCAGCGCCAGCGCGGTGCGCATCATCGCGGCCGTCTCGCGCAGTGCCTCCACCCGGCCGGTGCGTTCACCGATGCCGCGGATGTACTCCGCCTGCTCGGCCAGCTGGGCGGCGGCCTCCGGATCGGGATCCGGGTCGGTGCCGTGGGCCTCCCGCGCGAGCCGGGCCAGCCCGACCGCGGCGTCGTCGGAGTGGGTGCGGTCGAAGAGCTCCAGCAGCGACTCCGCCAGACCCGACCGTGCCCGTTGGCGGACCCGTTCGTCGTCACCAGCGGCGACGCCCGCCGACCGCCACAGCTCGACCGCGTGGGTGAGGTGGTCGAGATCGCGAGTCCGCTCGTAGAACGTGGCGACGGTGACGGCGAGGTTGACGAGGACGGACGCGCGGTCGCCGGACCGGGCCGACGTGACCGCGAGCGCCGCCTGGCCCGCCTCGACCGCCTCGTCAAGCGCCGCCGCGTCCCCGGTCTCGCGGGCCAGCGAGCCGAGCATCGCGCCGAGGTTGGAGAGGCGGGCCTGGTGCATCTCGGCACCCTCCGGCGTCCGCGCCACGGCCACCCGCTGCGCGTCCACCGCCTGGCGCAGCCGCCCGATGCCGCCACCGTCCAGATAGGCGTCGAAATGGCGCTCCGCCTCCAGCGCGGCCGCCTTCGCCGGCTCGAACTCCCGCTCTTGCTCCTCGTCGCCGTCGCCGTCGTCGTCGGCCATCGCCGCCAGCAGGCGCTCCGGCACCGCGTCGGGGTCGACCTCGTACACCCGCCGCAGGTATCGGATCGCGGTCAGCAGGTCAGCCTCCGGGAAACCCTCGACCCGGGCCTCGCACCGCAGCCAGTGAAACCAGCCGAGCAGGTAGGCCACGTTGACATCGTCGCCGTCGTCGAGTGCGGCGAGCGCCTCCGCGTCGGCCATGGCCTCAGCACTGAGCAGCTCGTCAAGGCCGTGCTCGGAAGCGTGCTCCAGCCGAGCCTCGACGGCAGCGAGCGGATCTTGCCCGCCGACCATCCCGCACCCCCAACACGTGCATCGCACCCGTCCGACGCGGGCCACCCATACCTTAGGAAGCGCGCCGTCCGGTGGCGACCGGCTATCCGACAGACGTCAAAGCCCCCGTACGTCAGATGGCGTTGGATTCCACTACCCACGATGGTCGACAGGTCGCCGAGCATCTAATTTCGCGCTACTCACGCGGCCGGCGGCGGACGACCTCAGCGCCACCGCTCGCCAGGGGTGAGGACGTACTGCCGGTAGACGTACGGCCACGGCACTACCACCAGGAAGATGACGACGAGAAGGCACGAGGTCGTGTAGCCCCACGTCTCGTCGTCCATCCGACCGGAGAGCCAGGTGGGCAGGGCCACCGCGCTGAGCCAGATCAGCTTCCAGGCTGACTCGAACACGAGCAGCGGGAGCATCGTCACGGGGTGGCGCAGGCCGACGAATGACAGGAGCGATAACGCCGCCAGTATGCAGTAGACGATGCTCTCCGTCCCTCTCCAGGACGAGTCGTGGTGCAGGACGATCGGCCACGTCTCAATCGCGAGGCCGATCGCGAGCAGGGAGTATCCGAAGCGCAGTGCGTATATGCGCGGCAATGACACGTCGGCATCTTTCACCAGGGTAGTGGTGGTCATGGGTCAACGGTAAAAAGGACGTGGTCGACGCTCATCAGTGGAAGTACGGAGCCGGTACTGAGTACCGTCGTGCTGTGGCCACCCGCAGGCGACGACCGGGCAACCTCCCCGCCGAGGCCACGAGTTTCGTCGGTCGCCGCCGTGAGCTGGCCGAGGCGAGGAAGAAGCTGGCCGACGGGCGTCTGGTGAGCTTGGTCGGGCCCGGTGGCGTGGGCAAGACACGCCTCGCGGTCCGTCTCGCCACCGATCTCGCCCGCGGGTTCCGGGACGGCGCGTGGCTGGTCGAACTCGGTAAGCTGCGCGATCCGGCGCTGGTGACCCACACGGCGATGGCGGCCCTCGACCTGCGCGACCAGGCCGCCTCCGAGCCGCGTGAACTGCTGCTCCGGCACCTCCGCGACGCCGAGCTGCTGCTCGTCGTCGACAACTGCGAGCATCTGCTCGACGCCGCGGCCAAGCTGATCGGCGAGGTGCTCCGGGCAGCGCCGGCGGTTCGGGTGATCGCCACCAGCCAGGCGCCGCTGCGGGCTGCCGGGGAACACGTGCTGCCGGTGCCGCCGTTGTCGCTCCCGGCCGACGATCCGCTGGAGCGTCTGCGCGAGAACGAAGCGGTTCGGCTCTTCGTCGAGCGCGCGGCGGCGGCGTCGGGCGACTTCGAGCTCACCGACGCCAACCGGGCGGCCGTGGTGGAACTGTGCCGGCGCCTCGACGGGTTGCCCCTGGCGATCGAGCTGGCGGCGGTCCGCACCCGGGCGCTCGCCCCCGCACAGATCCTCGACCGGCTGCACGACCGGTTCGCGCTGCTCGCCCGCGGCACCAGGGCGGCCCTGCCGCGCCACGAGACGCTGCGCGCCACCCTCGAGTGGAGCTACGACCAGCTGACTTCGGCCGAACAGACGCTGTTGTCCCGGCTGTCGGTGTTCGCCGGCCGGTTCACGCTCGACGACGTCGAGGCGGTGTGCTGCTTCGGTGAGGTGCCGGCGGCGCAGAGCGTCGAACTGGTGTCCTCGCTGGTTGACAAGTCGCTGCTACAGCGAGAGCCCGCTGCGGGCACGGCCGTCTACCGCCTGCACGAGACCATGCGCGAGTACGCCAGCTCGACGCGTTCCCCGGATGGCCTCGAACAGCGCTGGGCGGACCACTACCTGCAACGATGCGCACGATTCGGTGCCGAGGGCCGGTACCGGCTGGTGGAGTGGCTGACGTGGATCGAGCCGGAAATCGACAACGTCCGGGCTTTGCTGCGGGCGTTGTCCGACGACGTGCGCGGCGTCGCTCTGGCCACCAGCCTGATCTGGTACTGGGTCACCCGCGCCACGACCGAGGGCGTCCGATGGCTCGACGAATTGGCTCCCGCGGCGGCGGCGCCGTGGACTTACTTCGCCCGGGGCTTCCTGGCCGTGCTGCAAAGCGACCCGGTCGTCGCCGTGCCGGTGTTGGAGCGTGGCGTGCTCGCCGCTCGCGGGGCCGGGCAGCCGGACGTCCTGTGCCAGCTGCTCGCGATGGCGGCGATCGCGGCGAACATGGCAGGCGACCGTCCGTCCGCCGAACGGCTGCTCGACGAAGCGGTAGCCCTGTCCGCCGAGCGGGACGACGTCGGTGCCACGCTGATGGTGCACCAGGCGCGGACCCTCAACGCACTCGGAGACGGTGATCTCGAGACCGCCTGTGCCGCGGCCGCCGACGGCGCACGGCTCAGTCGCCGGGCGGGCGATCTGTACAGCCTCACGATGATGCTGGTAAACCAGGGCTTCGCGGCACTGCGCTCCGGTGACGCCGACGAGGCGGAGCGTCGGTTCGTCGAGGCGCTGCCGATCGCCCGCCGGATAGACGACCGGGTCGCGCAGTGTTACCTGCTCGGCGGCCTCGGCGCGTGCGCAGCGTCGGTTCGCGACCCACAGCGTGCGGCCCAGCTGCTCGGGGCCATGGAGGGGCTGCGTGTCGAGGTGGGTGTGATCGTCAACAGTGGAATGGCGCCCGCGCTGTCGTCGGCGACCGAATCGGCGCGGGCGGCTCTCGGACCGGCGCGCTTCGAGTCGGCGCTGCGCGACGGCCTGCGGATGAGCCGTGCCGACGCGCTGCGGCTGGCGATGCGCGAGGTAGCCGCCCCGAGCCCGAACGGTCCGTTGACACAGCGCGAGAAGGACGTCGCCGGGCTGCTGGCCGAAGGCCTGAGCAACAAGGACATCGGTGCGCGGCTGTTCATCTCCGAGCGCACGGTCGAGAGCCACGTGCGCAACATCCTGAACAAGCTGGGCTTCCACTCGCGTACCCAGATCGCGAGCTGGGCCGCCGCCCCCGAGAGCTAGAGAACTTCGCGCCGTCGAGCCTCAGGGGCAGTAGCTCAATGGTTCGAGCAAGGTCCATATAGGACGTCGGTCGCGGGTGCAAGTCTCGCTGCCCCTGGGTGTCAGGGCTGGTCTTTGACGCCGACGCCGCAGTAATGCCAAATGCCGCCCGGCAGGTTGGTGGGCAGCTCGGGCGACTTGGGCAACGGGTTGTGCAGCTCGGGCCGCCAGTCGTTCGGCCCGACGAGCCCAGGCTCGACCATGGTGAACCCGTCGAACATCCGGGCGATGTCGGCCCTGCTACGGGGCACCAGCGGCGCATCCCAGTGCAGATCCTGGGTCAGTTGGAAGAGGCGCTGCGCGGCAACCGGATCAGACTCGTTGGTCAGGTGGCTCAGCGCCAGGTAGCTGCCGGGCCCCACCGCGTCACGGAACTCCCGCACGATCGCCCATGGATCCTCCTTGTCCCACAGGCAATGCAGCACGCAGATGAACATGATCGCGACCGGCTCGTCAAAGTCGATCAGCCTGCGGACCTGCTCGTTACCGAGCACCTGCTCCGGCTCGCGCAGATCCGCGCTCAGCGTGACCACGCCGGGGCCGGCAAGCAGCGCCGCCGCGTGCGTGGACACCATCTGGTCGCGGTCGACATAGACCACTCGCCCCTGCGGGTCCGCGCGTGCGACGATCTGGTGAGTGTTGGCCATGTTGGGCAGGCCCGAGCCGAGGTCCAGGAACTGGCGGACACCCTGGCTGAGCAAGTAGTCCACCATCCGTTGGAGCAGGTGACGGCCCTGGCGGGCCGCGTCCTCACCGGTCGGCACGCCCATCCCGGCCATCATGCCGCCGGCCGCGTCGGACGCCTCCCGATCGATGGCGAAGTTGTCCTTGCCGCCGAGCTGGTAATTCCAGATCCGGGCAGTATTGGGAAAGCCGGCTTCAACCGGGTCCGCGTCGGACGCCGCTGGTGGAGTGGACATCACAGCCCTCCTACGGGGTGGCGTTGGCCGCGTCGAGCATAGCCGCCAGGCATTGTCCATGGTGTCCGCCCGGTGCACCCGGGCCGCATCGACCGGGTCCGTCGCCCGCGTACATGACAACACGGGCACCCCACCTTCCTCCACGCACCGACATGATCTGCGGTCCGCTCCGCCCGGATCGCGGCATGAGCGTGCCTGGTCGCTACGTTGCGGCTGACCGTCCGGACAGCCGGTAGCGCAACCAGACAAGGCCGTCGCCGACGGTCTCGTGTGCGATCAGGTCGGCGTCACCGGCAGGCGGTGCTGCGGCTCCGTGCCAACGGCGAGTGCCCCCAGCACCGGCCAGCAGAGGGTGGATCAGCAGGCTCACTTCGTCAAGAAGACCACCGTCGAGCAGGGCGCCGATCAGTGAGCCCCCGCTGTCCACCCGAACCACCTGGATGCCTTGCGCGGCGAAGACGTCCAGTGCTGCCGCCAAGTCAACCCGGTCAGCACCAACGACGACCTCGCGTATTGTCCTACCGGCCGGACGCGGTGGCGTCGCTTCAGCGTGCAAGGCGAGCACGTCCGACCAATGCCCGGCATTGCGCAGCGCCTCCCATTCGCGGACCCGGCCCTGCCCATCCACGACGGCCAACAGCGGTCCGCTGACCGCCGGCCCGGGTCCAGCGGCTGCGGCAAGCAACCGCTCCTGGGCGAGGATCGTGTCGGACCCCACCAGCGTGACATTCTCCGACCAGGTCGCGGCAAGCCGGTAGAACTGGCCGAGATCCGGCTCAAATCCATCGGTAGCGCCCTCGATCGACACAGCCACGTGCGCCACGACATACGGCCGAGACGCGAAACTCGATGCACCTGTCGACATAGGCCCGAAGGTAACGTGCGGGGCCGACAACAACGGCGTCACCGCCGACCACATGCACCCTTCCTGGCCGACGGCTTCCACCGGCTACTCGCCCGGCGTCGGTGTATCGCGGCCGGGTCTCATACGGCCATCAAGGTCGGGCTGTGGTCGGCTACCGTGTGAATCCTACTTCTGGCCAGGCCGGAGAGGGCCCGGTGAGCAGCGGGCTTGCGTGCCCGAGGAGGTGCAGGTCGAAGAAGGCGCGAACGTAGGTGCGTTGGAGCAGGACCGAGCGTGGTCCGTCGATGGTGCCGATCTGTTCGGGGAGCCCCGCCGGTAACAAGCCTGAAGTCTGGCGCAGTAATGGCTGTAGGTCGGTGAAGGACATGTGCGCTGTTGCCGCTACGTGCAGCTCAAGGTGCCAGCCGCGCAGGCGGGGCCACAGTCCCGCCCACAGTTCACGTTCGCGGCCTTCGGCGTTGATCAACAGGTACGGCTGGTCCAGGCCGGCAGTGGTGACCGGCCCGTGCAGTCCACCGTCGAGATTGATGCCGGCTTTGACGCGTGGGTCAGCGTGCATCGCAGCGGCGGTCGTGGCGCCGCCCAAGGAGTGGCCGAACATACCGACATGGGACAGGTCAAAGGCGCCGCGCAGACCGGGCGGCAACGACCGCTGCTCCGCGTCGATGTTGTGTCCACGGTTCAACGCGTGCAGCTGATCCAGCGCGAACAAAGTGTCGGCCAGGCGGACGGCGACGGCCCGTTCATCGGTCCCTGTAAACGACTTGGATCTGCGCAGCGCGACTCGTCCGTCGGGAAATTCCACGGTGCTGGCATCGTAGGTGTGGTCGATGGTCAGCACCACGTAGCCATGACTGGCCAAGTCTTCCACCACGGCGGTATTGGAGCCGCGGTCCATGCCATCACCATGCGAGTAGAGGACCACCGGTCGGGGCCCGGATCCGGGCAGCACCGCGGCGGCAGGGTACGCGTGGGTGGTGGGTAGCCGTACCGTGCCCGCCCGGTTCAAGGTCAGGACCATCTTGGCCTGCACGGGCGACACCCATGACGCGTAGGGCTGGCCGGTCGCGGGCTCGGCCGGGTACCACAGCTGCACCATCAGCTCTCTGGCCGGCCGGTCGGTGGCCCATGGTTCGTCTCGGGCCGCATCGATCAGATGCAGGGAGGTCGTACCGATGGGGTGTGGGCCGGTCGGGTCTGGCAGGGTGAGCTGCACCGCGCCCGTCCGGTTGACGGCGTGGCCCACCGATGGGGTGCTGATGGGTTCGGCCGCCAGCCCGAACAGCGCCACAGCGGTAAGCCCGACCAGCGCGGCAACTTTCCATCGGCGCCGACCGCGGTGCCGTGGATCAGAACCAGCCGGTGGCGGCCGGAGGACCTCGCCTGGCAGGTCAAATGCGGTCACGCCTCAGTGTGCGCCCCAAATGACAACAGCGCCGCTGTACGTATGTCGAAAGGCGGAACCTCGTCTTGCCCGCATGTTTGATCGGGGGCCCAGCGACGCGAAGACCAACACCCGCGCTACAACAACGAGCTGCCACGCCGGACCGCGACTCCCTCCCGGTCATGACACCCGGTCGGACAGCGCAACGGTGGTTATCCGGAGGTCGTCAGGGCGGCCCAGAAGTCGAGCTGGTGTGTGGTGGCGTAGTCGACCGGGCCGATACGGTCCGGTGCGAGGGACTGGACGTGTGGTACGCCTGCGGTGGGATGGAACCGTGGCCACTGGTTGAGGTCGGCGCTGTTTGGGTTGCCGGTACGTGCGAAGTTCGTCCAGTAGCGGATCATCCGGTCGGATAGCTGGATCTGCTGTGCGGTGGCGGTTTCGGTGAACTGCTTGTCGCGGAACACGTATGGTGTGTCGCCCGCGTGGTAGGCGCCGGCCGGGAAGTCGTCTGGGAACGGCAGGTACACGGGCGCGTCGCGGTCCGCGAATTCGTACGCGTAGGTGGGCACTCGGCTGGCCAACGCCCGGTGCTGCTCGAACGTCGAGCGGGCCCACATCCGGTCGGTGAGCACGCTGGCCCAGGTGATACTCGGCGACTCGGTGTTCGTGAGCGGGTAGCGCCGCATGATCGCGTCGACCTTGTCCGCGCCGAACGCGGCCGTCAGCAGCTGCGGATACTGCTGCGCGGTGACCGGATTACCGGCGAGCACCCGGAACAGTCCGACGAACGTGCGGTGCTCGTCGCGGGTCGCACCGGAGATCACCGGTACCCGATGGAAGTGGCCCTCGCGCAGCGCCTGCGCGGGCAGCTGCGGCAGCGTGTGTCCGCCGTACGCGAACGGCTGGAAGATGTTCATCACCTGCGGGAAGGCCAGGATCGTCTCGACCGGGAGCGCGCGTAGGCAGTCCAGCGCGGCGGCGGAATCGGTCGCCTCGCAGCCGAGTTCGCCAGCAACCCAGGCACCGGCCTCGGTGACTTCCGTTTCCGGGCGCCAGCCGAACCACGGCTGGGCGCCCAGGCCCGGATACATGGCCTCGGCGGGCAGATCCATCAGGCCGAAGCCGCTTTCGATGATGGCGCGGTCGAACAGGCCCTTCGAACCCGGTGCCACGAGGTGGGCGGTGGTGGCCAGGCCGCCGTACGACACGCCGAACAGCGTGACGTTGCGCGGGTCGCCGCCGAACGCGTCGATGTTGCGTCGGACCCAGCGCAGCGCCGCCTGCTGGTCCTGCATACCGAACGTGCCCGCGCCGTCCAATCCGGGAAGGCCGAAGCCGCCGAAGACGCCCAGCCGGTAGTTGATGGTGACCGCGATGACGTCACCGTCGGCGGTCAACCGGTCGGCGTTGAAGAAATGTCCGGCCCCGACCACGCCATCGCCGTGGATCCACACCATGACCGGCTTGCGGGCGCCGCGGCGCGCGTCTCGCGGAGCGATGACGTTCAGCGACAGGCAGTCCTCCTCGACGCTGGTCACGTCCACGTACGACGACGGCAACTGCGGGCAGGGGCTGCCCGGTTTGGTGGCGTCCCTCGGCTGTGTCCACGGTGTGACCGGCTGCGGCGCCCGCCAGCGCAGGTTTCCCGCGGGCGGGGCAGCGTACGGGATTCCCTGGAATACACGATGCTGCGCGCCGACGGAGCCGCGCACGGGACCGGCATCGGTTTGCACGATGGGGTGGCCGTTCATCGGTGTCCTCTCCGGATGCGTGCCGGCCATCGCGGTGGTAGCTGGGGTCACGAGGACGCCAACCAGCGTTATGACCGGCAGGCGGCGTTTCCAGGTCGTCGCACTCATCCTCGTCCTTTCCGAGTGGGTTCGATTCCGGTGGCCAGCTCGACGATCGTCACCAGCTCGCGCCGGTATGGCTCCAGGTCCAGCTCTGGATCGGCGGCGAGCTGGCCGATGACGGCGTTGCGCAGTGCCATCACCGCTACCGCCATCACCCGGGTGTCGAAGCGGCGGAACTCGCCGTCACGCTGGCCTTGCAGGAGCAACTCCTCCATCGCAGTCAAGTCCGACGCGGCAATGCTCGACGCGAGAGTGGAGGCGCCGCCGGCCCGCGCGTTGCCGAGAATCTCGGCCAGAGCCCGCAGATACGCCCGATGCTCAGCCATGAAGTCCACATTGGCCTCCAGGAACGCGCGTAGCTGGCCGGTGGCCGTGGTCTGCGCATCAACCCGCGGGAGCACGAACGCGGCGAACTCAGCCAGCACCCGGCGCGCCACCTCGTCCATCAGCTCGTCCCTGCCCGCGAAGTGGTACGAGATCAGCCGCGTGCTGCTCAGCCCCGCCCGCTTCGCGATCTGGACGAACGACGCCCCACCGAACCCCAGCTCCGCGATCGTCGCGATGGTGTGCTCGACGATGTGCGCCCTTCGCGCCTCGTTCGTGAACGTCTGTCGCTTTACCTGCACGAGTAAAACATAACACACCCAGGTAAGGGCGACGCACTCTCCTCGGCATGTGCGTGTGCCTGGCTGACGTGGCTGTAGCGGCGTCCGCTGCCGACTGAACGATTCGGTACAGGTGGCGGGCGCAGTGGCTCTGCCCGCGACTATCGACACCAGCGGCTAGTGAGTTTTGACTCCATTGATCGACTCGCCCGATGATCAATCTCCGGGAGTTTCGACCGGGGTTCAGGCCGGCGTGTGGATGGTCTTGTCGGTGCGGGCGTGGGTCTGGGCGAGCCGGTAGAGTCGGTGCCGGTCTCGATGATGTTGCCGCCGAAGGTGAGCCGGTCCACGATTGCGGCGCAGAGCCGCGGATCGGTGAAGGTTTTGGTCCAGCCGGAAAAGGCTTCGTTGGACGCGATGGCGACGGAGGCCTTTTCCTCGCGTTCGGTCAAAACTTGGAAGAGCAGCTCAGCGCCGCGCCGATCAAGTTCCATACAGCCGAGCTCATCAATACATAGAAGATCGACGCGCCCGTAGCGGGCGATCGTCTTGGCCAGCATCTTCTCGTCGGCGGCTTCGACGAGCTCGTTGACGAGTTTGGTAGCCAGGACGTAGCGGACGCGGTGGCCGGCCATCGCTGCCTCGGTGCCCAAAGCGATGAGCAGGTGCGACTTCCCGGTGCCGGAGTCACCGATCAGGCAGAGTGGCAGCCCTTTCTTGACCCAGTCGCATTTTGCGAGGGTGTGGACCACGGCGGGGTCGACGTTCGGGTTGGCGGCGAAGTCAAACGTTCGCAAGGCCTTGTCGCGCGGGAAGGCGGCAGCTTTGATGCGGCGTTCAGAGCGGCGGCGGGCTCGGTCGTCGCACTCGGCCATGAGCAGTTCGGCGAGGAAGCCGCGGTAGGTCATCTGGTCGCGGGCGGCGGCTTCGGCGAGGTCGGTGAACTGGGATCGGATGGTGGGCAGGCGCAGCAGTCGGCAGGCGGAGTCCACCGCGGCGTCGGCGGCTTGCTCGGTCAATCCTCGGTGACGGCTGGTCATGATCCGGTTCCTTCCGCTCGGCGTCGCAGGAGCTGGTCGTAGGCGGTGACCGTGGGCAACGGCCGAGTATCGGCAGGCAGTTGAGCGAGCCGCCGCTCGGTCAGAGAGATCACGTTGGCCGGTAATGTCCGCGGATCAGGCGATGGCGGGGACGGACGGTCGTCGGTTTCGGCGAACTTGCGGGCCTCCAGTGCGACGGCGTCTGCGGTCAGCGCTCCCACGCGGACGGCGGTGGCCAGGCCCGGCGACAACGTGTTCGTGGAGCATGTGCCGGTGCAGCAGGAGGACCTCGATCAACGCTCGGGTTCCGGCGGCGTCGCCGTGAGCCTTGCGGGCCGCGGCCCACCAGGCGTCGTGGACCGGGGTGAACCTGCCTGCCGCGCGGGCCTGCTCCAGGGCGGCGGCGCCCGGCAGCACCCCGGGCATGCGGATCAGGCCTTCTAGATAGTGGTCGAGATCGAGCCGCGAGCCGCCTTTGGCCATCAGCCGTTCATGCCAGGCGACCTGTTCCCGGCCCTCGTAAATGACCAGGTGGGAGGCGTGTGACTGGACCTGGACCGGGCGGCCGACCAGACGCGCCGGCACGGAGTAGCGGTTCGTGCGGACGGTGACCTGGCTGTAACGGTCGACGCGAGGCGTCAGCCAGATGCCGGTCTCGAAGTCGTCGTCCGGCAGCCGCGCCAACAGCGGCTGCTCGACCGCGAAGTCCTCGCCGACGATCCGGTCCCGGGTGCCGATGCGCCGAGCGTTGTCCTGATCGTCCCACTGGTCGATCATGGCGTTGAGCTGATCAAATGAGTCCACGCGCGGGACTGGGACAAGGTGGTTGCGGCGGAACCAGCCGATCTGGCCCTCGACACCGCCCTTCTCGTGTGCCCCTTCGATGCCTGGCTGGCAGTAAAAGACATCCAGGCCGTAGTGCGAACGGAACGCGGTCCAGCGCTGGGTCTCGATGCGCTGCCGGGAGAATCCCAGCACCTTGGCGACCGCCGAGCGCAGATTGTCGTAGCGACCTTGCCGGTCGGCACCCCGCCAAGCCTCTTCAGAGCATGGACGTGACCCTCGAAGAACGCTTCCTGCCCGCCGGACGCGAATACCCGGTGGATTGCCTTGCCGGAGAACGACATTCGGAACGAGAACAACATGCAGGTCACTAATTCACCGCGCAGACTGATAGCGACCTCGCCGAAATCGACCTCCGCCTCAGCGCCCGGCCGGTGAGTCTGCGGGAAGAACACCTTGATCGGACCGCGACCTGACTCTGCCCTGATCTTCGGCTTGCGGTCGGCGACATATGTCCGCACGACCTGGTAACAGATGTCAGCCATGCCGTGTTCGTCGAGCAGCCGGTGATAAATCCGTCTCACCGTATGCCGCTGCTTGCGGGGCGCGTCGAGATCAGCTCGCAGAATCTCATCGATCGCCGGCTTGAAGGGATCGAGCTTCGACCCCCGCGACGGCATCGCCTTGCGCGGCGGCGGCAACGCCAACACCGCGGCCGCGCTGACCGTCCGCCGCCCGACCCGGTATTTCTCCTCGATCGTCCGTCCCGACATCCCCGCCGAGATCGCGGCGGATCGCCGCGAACAACTCAATCTTCGACATCCGCGGCATCAGCCGGCCTCCGTCTCGGGTCAGCCGACGCTCCCACCACGCAGCGTGGTGTCGAAACTCGCGGACATCGAATCCATCCGATCGAGCGTCCACCCCCGGTGGTGTCGGAACTGACGGACAAACCCCACGTCAGAGCCGCTCAGATGATGGTCGTAGAAAACTCATTTCGCCGCAGGCTCCTGACACATAGGCTCGCGCGCATGACCGACGGCGACTGGAGAGACAGCGGGTTCCGGCAGCGTCGGCCCTCCGCGGGAACTCTCGCCTGGGTTGCGGCGTCGATGGGTCGAGGTAGCCGCATCGTCGGCTATCGACGATTGACCGGTGGCGTCTCCTCCGCCGTGCATCGGCTGACGGTCGAACGACATGGAACGCGAAGATTCGTCGTACTGCGGCAGTATCCGGGCGGCCTCGGCCTGGAGGAGGCTCTGGAGACGGAGATCGCCAACCTTGGTGTAGTGGCAGGAAGCGGGCTCCCGGTTCCGAGCACCCTGGCCACTGATGTCACCGGCGCTTCGACCGGGGGCGCGCCAGCATTGCTGATGACCCGATTGCCGGGGCATGTTGACCTCGATCCGGCGCAACCTCGGTCATGGATGACAAGGATCGCAGAGCTTGCCGTATTGCTGCATTCCCTCGATCTCCCCGCGAAGATCTTCAGGCCGTGGACGGATTCCTGGATCGCTCCCCGGGACGGGTTTCGGATACCGGCTGACGCAAAGAAGCCGGCTGTATGGAAGGCGGCATTCGGTGCCATGGCGGGGCCGCCGCCGAAGGACACGGCCGTCTTTCTGCACTGCGATCTCCTACCGGTCAACCTGCTCTGGTCGCGGGGCAGGATTACCGGGCTGACCGACTGGAACTCCATCCACCGAGGGTCGCGTGCGATCGACGTCGGGCATTGCCGGCGATACCTGGCGGCGCTCTACTCACCCGAGTGTGCGGAGCAGCTCCGGTCGCTCTACGAGTCGATCGCCGGGGTGACCCTCGATCCGTGGTGGGACCTGTATGCCCTGCTGCACTATGAAGACAGCGGGCCGAAGTGGATCCGTGGTCAGGTCGCGGGGCGCCGTCCTGTCGATGTGCCCGGCATGACTGCCCGGGTCGAGGTCGCTATCGAGACAGCGCTACGGCGCCTCGGGTAACCGCGAGTTCCGACAACCTCGCGGCACCGTGGTGTCGAAACTCGCCGACACGAAGTCCGCCGACGATCAAGCGGTGTCCAAAGCGACGTTCAAACGGTGTCCGGAGACGCGGAGATAACCAGGCGCAGCGTTTGCGGACGTTCTGGTGCTCGAACGGGCTTTGAGGCCTGCTGTTCAAGGGCATCCTCAGGTGGTGTCCATTGTGGTGTCCGTCGGTGGTTTGGTCCGTAGTAGTCGCCAACTCAATGCCGCGAGCAGCGATAGCAGGACTGCGTCGCTGGCGGCGACGGCGGAAACGCCGAACCGGGCAGCGACCATGCCGCCCAGTACGGCACCGACCGGGGCGGCGGCCAGTGCGACGACACGGTTGGTGCTGCTGTCCGGCCGCGCCGTTCGTCCGGGGCAGCTCGTTGTTGGTAGATGTTGGCAA
Organism: Phytohabitans sp. LJ34; assembly: GCF_052068095.1. NCBI lineage: Bacteria > Bacillati > Actinomycetota > Actinomycetes > Micromonosporales > Micromonosporaceae > Phytohabitans > Phytohabitans sp. LJ34. The sequence goes on from NZ_JBQHDG010000008.1 coordinate 365,214, forward strand.
GCATGTTCCAGATGGCGCTGCCGGCGGCGAAGACCGCCAGCGCGGCACTGCCGGACACAACCGTGGTGGGCGAGTGTGAGGACCAGCAATGCTCCGGCCTGGCCTGCCAGTATCCAGCGCAGCGCGGCAAGGTCGCCCAACCAGTACCGACGCGGCGGGCGGTCAGGCCGCCGGCGATGGAGCGCACTGATGCCACGACAGCGACCAGGCCCGTAGTCGGCGACCGGCACCTTGAACACATCGAGGACAAGTAGGACCAGGATCTCGACCAGGGCGCTGATGACCAAATTGCACGTGCGGTAAGTACCGCCAGCAGCCGGTGGCGGATCAACCAACCCACGCCGCCGACGATCTGGGTCCAATGGTCGGCGTGGTGGCCGGTTGACACGCGAGCGGAGCCTGAGCGGCTGGAGCGATGTGCGGTCGCGCAAAGTCCTGCCGCCCAGGCTGCCACCTTTCAGCTCATCACGAGCCGGTCACCAACGCCGAGGTACCCGGCGGCCGTGGCCCAGTGGGACGTCCAAGTGCCGAAGGCTGTCGCACCGTTAAGCACGTGCGCTTCAAGCCGACCCGAGCCGGTCGGTCCGGCTTGTCCGGTGCCAACGATGGTGAGGTCTGCGCGGCTGTCACCATCGACATCACCCATCACCACGAGATCGCTTGAGGTGCCTAGGTAGCCGGCGGCTGTCGCCCAGTTGCCGAGCCAAGAGCCAAAGCTCGTCCCGCCGTTGAGCACGTGGGCTTCCAAACGGCCGGAGCCGGTAGGCCCCGCCAAGCCGGTGGCCACGATCACCAAGTCTGCACGGTTGTCGCCATTTACATCGCCCATAGTGAGGCGGTCGTTAGCGCTGATGTAACCGGCCGCAGTCGCCCAGTTGCCGAGCCACGTGCCGTAACCGGTAGCCGCGTTGAGTACGTGTGCCTCCAGACGGCCGGAGCCGGTCGGGCTCAGACGACCCGTGCCCACGATCACCAGATCGGCCCGATTGTCGCCGTTCACGTCGCCCATCACGAGGTCGTCGGAAGGGTTCAGGTATCCGGCGGCTGTGGCCCAATGATGCATCCAGGTGCTGTACCCAGTGGCGCCGTCAAGGACGTGCGCCTCGAGTTTGCCCGAGCCGGTAGGGCCGGACTGGCCGGTTGCCACGAGGACCAGGTCGGCGCGGCTGTCGCCGTTCACGTCCCCCATAAGCACGCGGTCGGTAGCGCTTCCCAGGTATCCGGCTGCTGTGGCCCAGTTGCCAAGCCATGAGCTGTAGCCGGTAGCGCCGTTGAGCGCGTGCGCTTCCAGGCGGCCCGAACCGGTAGGTCCGTTTAGGCCGGTGGCGATGAGGGTCAGGTCGCCCCGGCCGTCGCCGTTGACGTCGGTGCGGTGCTGCGCTGGCGGGTCGTTGATGTCTGCGATGTGCAGGAAGTCCTGTGGCCACGCACTCGTGCCCCGTTGAAGGGTGCGTACACCAAACCTGCCATTCCAGTTGGCGTTGTACTCGTGCACGTCGATGGTGTTGCCGCCGTTGCGCACGTCGGCCACGATGGCGACGTGGCCGTAGTCGCCGCCGTACGCCGACCCCCACCATGCGACTGCGCCGCGTTGGGGGTTTCCGTTGACCGGGATGCCGCGGCTGATTGCACCCATACGCCACTCGCGAGCGTGTCCGCTACCGTTGTATTGGATGTTGGCCCACTGGAACCGGTAGTCGCCGATCGAGCCACCCATCTGGGTGTTGATGGTCCATGCGGCGTAGTCGGTGCAGTTACGGTAGGCGAAACGCAGCGGCGACAACGCGTCCATGTTGGCATTGGGCCAGGGGTAGTTGTCGCCCAAGGCTTGCGCCGGCGTACCAACACCGATGATCATTGCTATCGCGAAAAGGGTTGAGACTAGCGACCTAAACGCCGCCCGGTATCGTCTCGTCGACTTCTTCATGAGACCCCTTCAGTCTGTCGATGCAGATACGAGTCGGTTGCAAGCTCCTCTTGTCAGGCTTCCTCCACACCTTGGCAGGCCTCACATCGGGCCCTCGTCGCACAGAAGCGCCGCCCATAGATCGCAGATCATCGCCGGCAGTTGATCTACATCTCGATACTGGCGTATCCCACAGCGACTTACCGTAAGCGCCGGATGAGGAAGATCGGCCCCTCCGTTCGGTGGAGGACTTCCGTCGCGACGGCCCAGGCACTCACCAGACCATTCGGCTGTCCAAATGATAGATCTACGACACGAGCCAAACGCGCGAAGGATAGCGAGAGATTGCCCTAAATGGGGGTTATCTGCCTCGGAGGCGTCAACCATCTTGGAACCTGGACAACGAGTTCTTGGGCGACCGCGTTGAGCAGGCGCATCATGGGTCGACGGACATCGAAGATCAGGCTATATGTCGCTTCCCTTGACGTCAGAGGAATCCACATAGACAGCCAACGACCGAAGCGGCTGCGCAGCATCAACGCACTATCATCGGCATTTCAGGACGTTGCGGTCGCGGAGTCGACACGGCCAGGGTGGACATCTGGAGCCCATGCCGCTGCGTCGCTCCCTCCACGGTTGCTGGTTGGGCGGCGACCGTCGCCCCACGGCCGCACCCGTCGCTACCCTTGACCGGTCATGATGCGTATCTCGGTTGTCGGTAACTCCGGCTCGGGCAAGTCCACACTGGCCAGAGCCATCGCCGCC